>JBQTJB010000187.1:0-5839 GCA_052387555.1 Blastocatellia bacterium
TGAGAACAAATCCCGCCATAGTCAAAATTGCAACAAGAACCACGAATTTGAACTTCATAACAATCGTGCTCCTGTGTTGACAGAAGTTGGTACTAAGAAGTTTAACAGCCCCAAAAGGTTGGCCCCAGCCTGGTTGGTAATTTTACGGCTGGCGGCCGGGTAAGGTTTCGTTATCGGCAAAAGCACAAGGTCTGGTCATCTAAACTCTTCTGTTTACGAGCCGCTATTCCAAAAAAGTAGTGCTATAATCGCCCAAACTTCTTGCGTGCCAACACCCGGGCATAATATAGGTTTTTAATTCATCATCTCTTATACGCGTGCCGGTGGAGAGAGAGTGGTTTGTAAATCCGACGATCGACCATCGGTCATCAACGCACACAGAATTTCATATGAAACGATGTCCTGAATGTAGGAGAGACTATTACGACGACAGTCTTTTGTACTGTCTCGACGATGGCAACGCGCTGCTCGATGGCCCGGCGCTGGCCCGCAGTTCGGATGACGAGCCGGCGACGGCCATCTTGTCAGAACCGGGAGCGATAGCGACTGGGTTCCGAGGCGGTGAGGAGCAGACTCGCGCGTTTGTCAATACAACTGACCAGACAGCAATTCTCCGCACCGGAGCGGAGGCGGAGCCTCGGGGAAGTTTGGGTGACTTGTCGGAAAGGCAGAGCCATTCCGCACAGCGAGCGGCGGAGCCGAAGAGCTTTAATAAACGCTTGCTGCTTGCTCCACTGGCTCTTGCGGTCATCGTCCTCGGCGGATTCCTTGGTTATCGATATTTCAATGCAAGCGGTTCCGCGGCGATCAATTCCATCGCCGTGATGCCGTTTGAGAATAGGAACTCGGATGCCGACACGGATTATTTGTCCGACGGTTTGGCGGAATCGGTGATCTTTCGGCTGACGCAGATCCCTGATCTGAGGGTCAGCCCGACGAGTTCGGTGATGCGTTACAAGGGGAAGGAGACCGATGTTGCCAAGATCGCCTCCGAACTTGGCGTCGATGCGGTGATGACCGGACGCCTTACCAAGCGGGGCGACAATCTGAACATCACGGTCGAGCTCGTGGATGCCCGCACCAACAAGTCGCTGTGGGGTGAGCAATATGAGCGAAATATGTCGGATCTGCTCGCAACACAGCGAGAGATTGCAACGACGATCACTCAAAAACTGCAGCTCAAACTCAAGGGCGACGAGACTGGCATAACCAAGAAATACACCGACAGCAACGAGGCGTATCAGCTATATCTGCGAGGTCGTTATGCTTTCGGCAAACGGACGAAGGACGAGATGCTGAAGGCGGTCGAATATTTCGAGCAGGCTATAAAACTTGACCCCAAATTCGCTCTCGCCCATGCGCGGATCGCGGAAACTTATGGAAGCATGCCGGCCTATCCGTATATGGCTCCGAAGGAGGCATTTCCTCCGGCGAAGGCTGCGGCGCAAAAAGCACTTGAGATCGACCCGACGTTGTCCGAGGCGCATACTTTTTTAGCATATTGTTTGATCATTTACGATTGGAATTGGACCGAAGGCGAACGCTCGTTCAAACGCGCGATCGAGCTCGATCCGAATAATTCTGCTGCTCATTTTCGCTACGGACAAATCTATCTGATGCCAACCCGACGCTTTGAAGAAGGTATTGCCGAGATCAAACGTGGACTGGAGCTGGAGCCGCTCGATATGAACATGGGCGGATCGCTCGCATCAGCCTATTTCTTTGCGGGGCGAAAAGACGAAGCCCTGGAACAAGCAAGGAAAGTGCATGATGTCGAGCCGACCCACCCCATCGCGAGATGGATCCTAAGTCAGGCATTCCTTGAAAAAGGCATGTACGAAGAATCGAGGGCCCATAACGAACGGTGGTTGCAGGATGATCCGACGAATCAGTTTGCTCTTCGAGATGCCGGAATCGCATACGCGAAACTTGGGAAGCGAGAAAAGGCGGAGGAAATGATCGCCCGATTGCGCGAAGTCGGGAAGAAGGAGTATATACCAACAAATCGCATCGCGGTTATCTATGGCGCTCTCGGCGAGTTGGATAAAGCCTTTGTTGAGCTCGAGAAAGCTTTCGACGCAAGAGATTGGGAATTGTATCGATCCGACATAGAGCCATACATGAACGACCTCCGCAGCGACCCTCGATTTGCAGTGCTCGTGAAACGATTGAATCGGCCGAATTGAGGTCCAATGAAAAGAATTGAGGAAAAGACAAAGATAAGACGATCGAATATCTGAACAAAGCCTATGACGAACGCGACTGGCGGTTGCCCGAACTAAAGATCAATAAAACCTGGGACTTCGTGCGAGACGACCCGCGATTTAAGGAATTGGTCAAACGAGTCGGGATCCCGTAATAGTGACAATAATGATGACAATCGGCACACATATGTGATACTTTGAATTTGTGAAAACCTACGCTTGGAATCCGGAAAAGAACGACCTGTTGAGAAAGAGCCGAGGCATTTCGTTTGAGGATATCGTGTTTCACATTGAGGCCGGGGACGCGGTTGATATTTTTGCGCATCCAAATCAATCGAAATATCCGGGGCAGCAGATAATCGTGGTTTGTGTCGAAGATTATGTTTATCTTGTGCCGTTCGTTGAGAACGATGACGAAATATTTCTAAAGACGATCATCCCGAGCAGCAAAGCCACCAAAAAGTACCTTGGAGATGAAAATGAGTAAGCTGGACATTGAAGAAAAAGAAATCTTGGCCGCCTACGATAGCGGCAAGACAACGTCGGTCACAGGTGTTAAGAAGGAACTTGCCCGGCATCGAAAAATTGCCGAAAGCACGTTCAAGAAAGACGCACGTATCAACATTCGTATCGCATCGCGCGATCTGCGTGCATTGCAAAAGAGAGCCTTAGCCGAAGGAATTCCATATCAAACGCTGATTGCTAGTATTTTGCATAAATACGCTGAAAGACGCTGAAAGACGCACAACCTAATTCACAACAAAGGCCATGAAAAGATGCCCGGAATGCAGGCGGGATTATTACGACGACACGCTGCTGTATTGTCTCGACGACGGCAATGCGTTGCTAGAAGGCACGGCGACGGCTTCGTATGGCGGTAGTTTCTACTGGCCTGAAAGATCATGATAAAGCGTTTGCGTGGCTGGAACTAGTATTTCAGAATCACAGCATCTTTGTGGCCGCGCTTAACTTGGAACCATTGTTAGAGCCTCTGCATGACGACCCGAGATGGAGCGCCCTCAAAAGACGTGTAGGATTGACGGAATAGCACTATGAAGAGACGCCCTTATTAGGAGCAGACAGGGTTATACGGACGACATTGCCAAACCAGGGTCGGCCTGCTCCGATTCTGTACGGGTTTCCGCAGGTTTTTTCGTAAAGCCCGAAATGTTCCACCGACTTTCGATGTTCTTAAAAAGCCGCAAATTATCGAAGAACGCGTTCGAGCCACTGCCCGCCAGCTTTGATCCTTCCTGTCCGGCGATCTTGGAGCCTTCTTGTCCTGCAATCTTTGAACCTTCCTGTCCTGCAATCTTTGAACCTTCCTGTCCGGCGATCTTGGAGCCTTCCTGTCCTGCAATCTTTGAACCTTCCTGTCCTGCGATCTTTGAGCCTTCCTGTCCTGCGATCTTTGAACCTTCCTGTCCTGCAATCTTTGAACCTTCCTGTCCCGCAATCTTCGATCCCTCTTGACCGGCGATCTTGGAGCCTTCTTGTCCTGCAATCTTCGAGCCTTCCTGTCCTGCAATCTTCGATCCCTCTTGACCGGCGATCTTCGATCCTTCCTGTCCAGCTATCTTCGACGCGGCGGCGTTCGAGAATTGAGTGACGTATCGTTCATTGAACTGAATGCCCGAATGGTATTTGTACTTCTCGCCTGCCGGAACTTCTGCATTGGGCGGCTCAAATTTGCGGAGCGCGACTTCGTAGAGGTATTTCTTAAGAAAGCCTGCCCAGGCAAGTCGTCGATCGCCCGCGTCCTTGGCGAACCACAGGCTCTCGTAGTTCTTACGCGACACCTCATAGCCCTCTCGCGACCATGGGAAAAATACCGACATACCGTTCGAATACTGGTACGCGCCGCCGCTAAAGCCGCTCAGGATCACTGCTTTTTTAAGTTCGCCCAGAACTTTCCTGCATTCGTCCTGTACCTCTTTTAGAATCCCAACATCGTCACCGTCCCCAAGCTCATTCGCAACCAAACCGCATTCGCGATCAAGCAGTTCGCAAAAGTCGCCAAGGTCAACATTCTGATCATACATATACGACTGACATTTCCAATGGACCTGGAGAATTATCCGTTCCATCTGCCGGTAAATACGACTTTCCTCGTCCTCGAAGCAATCGATGAGAAGAACCGAGAGCCCGTCAAACGCAGCGGCCAGACCTGTGAGCTTACTCAGATCCCAAGCGGCCATGTCCACCGAAACCCCACCGACGGTGTAAGAGTCCTGACTCTTGATAAAGTCCCTGACGAAACGCTCCGTGACGTTTTCTGCAACGCCTTCGCCCGCATTGCCCTGTGCCAAACATCCGAGAATTTTGGCGTAGGTCCAACCGGCGTTCGGCACGCTCCCCTCAGAGGCGATCATTGTCTTAGCAACATTTTCGAATTGATACCCAACTTCGAGCATTCCCATAACGCAGCTGTCGAATCCTAAGATCTCCAGCTTTTGGCCGAGCAATTCAGTTGTCTCTCGCTGTAGCTCTTCATCCTCAAATCCGCATTCCCTTGCCCACTGCTCTAAATCTTTTTTCGGGCTTGCGAGCCGCTGGAGAGCATAATAAAGGTCTATCATCTTCATCGACTTACCCGACGTCTCATCCTTGAACAAACCGATGTCCTGGAATCCAAGCGAATGGCCCGAAAAGATCATCGCGTACTTCTGCGCGCGGCGGCCATATGTGATCTCGCCATTCTCGTTTTCGACCTCTACCTTGTTGACGCACCAATTCACAAAATTAAGCACCGCTTTCCTGTCGGCAGCGTTCTCATTCTGTTTAGCCGGAACATCATAGAGTTTGTCGGGTACTTTGAACGAGCGCACGTACTTAGGATTTTTCGGCTCCGAAAAATCGCAGTAAAGCGTCGGGATCGAAGGCGAATTGCCGTCATAATAAACAAACAGGTTCGGGCTGTCGGCACCGTCGCCGGCGACACCTTTTATTTGCTCCATGGCATAGGCCATATCTACGGCCAGATTATTATCGCCGGCCATATATATCATGATCGTCCATTCTTTTTGGTTCATTTTTTTGATCTCCAACTGGGGCAGAGAGTCTTCCTTCGGTTGGGATTATACATGCTCCTAACCGTAGGAGTGGCGGGAGCTAACGCGATGCACAACACTATAAGCCAAAACTTGGCGACTACAAAATCGTCTGCATATCTTTCTATCATGGGGGCACTACGAGATCGCTCAGGTCAGCTTGGGCGGCTGCGTTGCCAGCAAGGAATATGTAATAAGTACGACAGGGAGTGGGAGATATAATCCAAAAAACAGCGCCGGGCGAGACTACGATCACCCTGTTAACGTCGAGGTTCCAAAACGATTTCGCGGGCCAGGCGGTCCTGCAAGACTTCTCGAATTTCAAGACGCTCTTTGTAACCTTGCATCTGTTTTGCGTCGTTGCCTACGACCTGTTGCGCGAGGTTGTCTGCTTTTGTCTCGTTTGCTTCCATGGTGGCCAGATCTTTGAACTCGGTCATAAGTAAAATGTTGAAATCACCTGCTCCATGAGCCTCGGTGGTCAGTACCTTGTACGAAAGGATCAATTCTTCTTTTTTCAAAGCTTCCTGGTTTCGTTTCCAGTCAGTAGCAATGTAATTCAGATACGCCGTATCCATCCCCGGC
>JBQTJB010000188.1:0-10475 GCA_052387555.1 Blastocatellia bacterium
TTTAAGTAATGCGGCAATCATCGGCACATAATCGTTAGGGTCGTATTCAAGATCGGCGTCTTGAATGATCAGGTAATCGCCGGTTGCTACAGAAATGCCGGTTTTGACTCCACCGCCTTTGCCTTTGTTGAGGTGATGACTGCGCAAAAGTACGTCGGGAAATTCCCTAACTATCTCGGTCGTACGGTCTTTAGAACAGTCGTCTACAACAATGACTTCCTTGTCCAAATTGAACTGTGACAAATCTACGGCAATTACCTTTTCAAGTAATTGCCCAATGAACCTCTCTTCGTTATAGGCTGGAATGATTACCGATAGTTTTCGTTTTTCCATTCAAATAGTTTTCTACTAAAGCAAGTTCAGTCCTTGTATTTATGCCGATAGATTCAATCTCGTTATGAACCGGAAAAGTCTCTACAGCTACTTTACCCGCAAGCCAGGGAATAAAAGGCAGAAAGTTTCTTTCGCTGGTTTTATGACCAAATCCCGCCTTAGCCGCAAAGCGTGGAAGCAGGTCAAGATATGTCAGGCGAGACAGCGAAAACAATCCCATATCTCCTTCACCGACTTCGGGCATTTCATCGCCTTCGCGCCGTTGGTGCAGTTCAACAATTTCTCCTTGTTCATTCCGAGCCCAATGAATATAAGGCTGATGCCTGGCGACGGTGGGCATCACAACGCCATCGCTTTTCCCGGCGGCTATTGCTAACTGCTCGACCGTTTTTCTGTGAACGGCAATTTGATCGCACCATGTTATCCAAACCTGGTCATCATCATCGTTCAAATGCCTCTGCACTAGCCCTTGCGGAATCAGAATCGCATCGAGCATTCCGGTAGGCGACGGTTGTAACGCGAAATCAACCCGGAAATTCATGCTTTTGCAATGGCTTTCAACCATGGCCGAATGCTGCGGATGAAGCACAAGCACAAATAGATCGACGAACGGCGCGTACAGATCAAAGAGGTAATCGATCATGGCTCGTCCCATGACAGGGAAAAGCACTTTCGGTATTTCGGACTGCAGACGCGAACCCAATCCCGCGGCCGGAATAATCAACACTCGCTTCATCTACGTACCCCTTCCAATTCGCTCATCATTGTTCTGATGTCGGGGAACTCGCCAACAAATCTTTCGTCCTCAACTCGCATTCCGCTCCTGACTGAAGCCGAATAAGCGCGTGATTCGACGGCTGCTGCAAGCCCTGAGTGGCTGTCCTCAACAATCAAGGTCCGTTCGGGCGAAACATTCAGACGCTCCATCGCCTTCAAGTAAATTTCCGGCGCCGGTTTACCGCAAGCTACATCTTCACCGGTGACTATGGTTGAAAAAACGGATTCCCACCCAAACCTTTGAAGCACCATTACTGCAGTTTCGCGGGAAGCACCGGTACCAAGCGCAATACGCTGCCCTCTTTCCGTCAAGAGCCTCACGCATTCCTCACTGTCGTTAAAAGCAATTTCCGCACTGGCAAGATATTCGCGGGCCCGTTGCTGTTTGAAGCTAACCCATTCCTTCACGCGCTCTGGATTAGGTTTTAATTCTGCCGTAAATTCTTCAACCACATCTCCAGTTTTGCGACCGGCGATTTCTTCGTAAGGTGGTCCATTTACTCCGAGCAATTCCCACAAATCGTTGAAAGCAAGACCGTGACAAAAAGACGTGTCTACCAAAACGCCGTCTAAATCAAAAATCAATAGGTCAAAATCCATCTCTCAGTGTCTAAACATACAGCTAGATTCATCAAATGCTCCTATCTTTTGGCTATCAGGCTATTGGAAGCCGCTGGGTATTTCTGTATGGCCGTGCCCGCTTCCGATAATTCATCTCGGCTGGCCTGACGTCGTCGTTTTTGGGAGCTGCCGCTAAAGACTGTCATCAGCGACCGTAATCCTCCGAACACTGTCGTCCGTTTCACCTTATTGGGTGAAAGCGGGAAAAACCGTACAGGAGTTTCCAAAACCTCGGCTTTGTCTTCCAAAAGGGAGCAAAGCAATTTCTGATTAAAGTTAGAGGCGTCGATCTCCAATTCCTCGCTAAGGAGATATGACGCTCTTACCGCTCTGACGGCTGAAAGCGTATCCGACATATACCGGCCATAACGAAAAAGATAAGCTAAACTAAGCAGGTGGCTGCCTACAAAACTGGCACTGCCGAGCAAAAATTTGTCACGATAACGAAGCTTGTAAGACTCCAATATGTCCTTGACAGACAGACGGCGGCTTCCCCAAACCGCATCCAACCTTGGATTTGTAAGCAAAGAGGCAATATTGACAATTTCTTCTCCTTTGTACATGCCGCAAGAATCGAACAACAGAACATAATCGAAATTGCGGTCTATTATTGATTGCCTAAAGGCTTTGGTTTCTGACTTGCCATCGGTTTTCACGTTATGAACCGCAAACGGCAGCAAATCCGTAAATGTAGTATCAAGCGATTCGCCGCTCGAATAAAAAACCGTTATAGGAAACGGCAAATCACGTATCCCTCCGCGAACCGCTTCCAACAATGTCTGCGTAATTTTGTTTAAGGAATCGCTTTCCAACAACCAGACGGCTATATTCTGACTCTCGCCACGGTTAAGGATCGAGGTGATAAACGGCAATACGATCTTTGCGGCATCGTGCGTGCCGGTCGTGCCTTCTTCATAATTGCCGATACTAACGAGTCGCGGGTCTTCCAGACTCTCCAGTCTGCCGAGGGGCACGTATGGTTTTTCTTCACTCGTCTGGTGATGGTCGTTGAGAAGGTAGTGTGTGATCAAACACGGCGTGGGAATCGGTTTGGTGTTGCGGTCTTTCAGATAGTAAACGGCCCTTTCGATGATATCGACCGCGCTGCTGTCGGGTATCTCGGCGTCCTCCTGCAAGTTGGTGATCAAAAGTTTTACCGCTGTCAGGTTATTTGCGATTGCTTCACCCAGACCCGGTGTCAGGTAGGACGGAAAAAGACTGGAATGCTGCGTGCCGGGCGAGTATATAATTAGATCAGCTTCAGCAATTCGTTCAAGCAAACGCGGATTGACGGACGGAACTCGCGTGCGTTCATTGATCAATCGGCGGATCTCCTCATTTGTGGCGGTCGCAGCCCGTTGCTCCTCTTCAGGTGTCAGAATCCGGTCAAACAAGTATATGTCCTTGATGTAATTACGACGATTGGAACTGACTATCTCAGCCTCGGTTGCGAGCAGGTTATTTTCTCTATTCAATGCGACAAGGCAGGCGTTTTCGCCATCGGTAACATTTTCGATTAACCCTTCAGGCAATCCCAACAATGTACAGTAATCTACGATCGCGTCGTTGAAACTCCGCTTCACTTCAAGGAAGCATCCCGCAAAGGCAATGTTTCCGAGCGCACAATCAGAGAAAGAAAAAGTTCTCGTTCCTTCTGCAAGGGTTTTTTCAAAACGGATTAACCTGTCCCCTAAAATCTTCTGCCTGTCTCTATCAAGCTGGGTGAATTTTTCCAGAAGTTCGGTTTGCCAACCAGTTGTAGGCATTAATGATTGTCCTGATAGGAGTTGCAGAGTGGCCAATCCTTCTTCTGCTGAACAATCAATCGGCAGCCGCACATCGAGAAGGTCGATCAGCTCCGGTTGGCAAGTCTTAAGCTCTCGTGCCATCCGCGAAGCATTCTTTCGGAAATCCGACGGGCCAAGACTGTCGCCTAAAAACCGCCGAACTTCGCCCGTGGATGCGCCGTCGTCATAACCATTTACGGCAAGAGTAAGCTTAACTTGAGGGTGATTGATCAACTGTTGAGAAAGCACGCGCGAACCCCTTCCGCCTGAAAAAAGCACTACATTGACATAGGTTTGCCCATGTTTCTGGCTTTCAAGCACTGATGGTTTTGTTTCAGATGTTTTCACGGCAATCATTAACTCCTTTCCGTTAATCCTGTCCATTGTGGATGAAGAAAGCTTTGAAAGAACTCTTTACGGTAATTCAACAGGAAAATAAGCATGAGCCACAATGGGCTGCTTTTCAGCAATCCAATAAAAACCAGCTCGGGAATCGTATTCAGACTAATTCGAGCCTCGAGCATATTTATAAACACAATGTTTTGTCCAAGTGACATTCCAAAAACAACCGCCAATACGACGCGCGCCCCGGTGCTAAAACTCCGGTAATTTGCAGCTATGTAAGCAAGCAAAGGGAAGAAAACAATAAGATAATGTTCCCATACAGTTTGCGAAATCATAAGACAGAACGTGACGGACATCAGGAAATCAAATTGTCTTCGGGCAGCTGTCGGCCACTTTTCGTTGCGACTCTTCCAAAATAGCCAACCGAAAAGAAAAACCACAGCCAGTTTGACTGCTGCTGTAAGAATTCCAATTATTTGCGGATTTACAGGTTCAGCAGCCAATAATCGTAAATTCTCTGCCGTTACATAAAGCGAACTGTTATATTGCCAGGAATACGCATTCGTTAACCCCTGCATCATCGTTTGTAGAAACTCCGCGTGAACGTTCCATCCCAACAGAAAGATTGAAAACAACCCAATTACCGTAAAAATGACAAGAAGTTCCCGAATAAACCTCCAACCGGAAATCAGACAAAGAGGTAAAAGCATAAAGACAAAAGCGGGTTTTATCAGCAATGCCAGCGCAATGCATACTGCGGAAATTCTGAATTTTTCCCCGGTGTGAAAAAGCAAAGCTATCGTAAACAGTAAAAAGATCGTAGGTGTCGTTTGGCCGCCAACTCGATATATCGTCCAAAACGGCTGATATATCAATACTAATACTGCAAAAAGAGCTGCAAATCGCCAATTATCCGTGGTTTCCGATTCGTCAAATCGGCGATTATTCCGGTACAGGAGCCATAATGCGGCAAAACAGGCCAGGGCGTTTTGAATCTTAAAAAAGATCAACGCCCATTCCGCGGAAAAAAGACTGAGCGGCGCATATAAAAAGGCTGAAATCGGAGCACTCCAGAAAGAAAGCTTACCTTGCGGTTGTTCTCCGGCAATGAGGCTTTCCGGCTTGTACAGATCAGATATTTGCCAAGCTGCCGCTCGCCGTCCGGTATCGTAGAAGTTTGCAAAGTCCCAGCCCAAACCAGCCGGCACCGCTATTCCAACAATAGTGGAAGACACGATCAAAACCAGCAGTAGGATCGTCAGTCCGCGGTATCGCGAGTCTTTACTATCAGTTCGCGCCAACCCCATATCAAATGTGTCTGAGACTGATTCCATTAATTCGACGAAGTATTGAAATAAAAATTGCCAAAGCCGTTTACTTTCTTTTGATCAAAACTTCAGCGGGCAGCGGCCCTTCCACAACTTTAAAACCTTCTTTTGTGAGCGACGGGCCATTTACGATCCACACTGGCCGATCGGCATAAGCCTGTAGAACTTTGAGGCGTAAGTTCGGATTTTCGTCCCACGCATACACCGGGACCTGCGCCTGTAAATCAATCGGGTTATAGATCGCCGCCGAAACGAAATCGGGGAACTGCTCTCCACGAATCAGAATCAGGCTCTTGCCGAATTTGTACTCCTTTGCCAGGCGAAGCACGTCCGGCCGCATTCCCAGGTAATGACGATACTTGTCTGTTGCACGCCATGCAGTGAAGCCAACAAGCGACATAAGGCTCAAAAATATTACAGCTGCCAGTACTCTGGTATGCGAGTAGAGCGACGAGTGCTCAACCTGATCCAGCCGCAAGATCAGCTCCTGCAGACCGCGAACTGATAGGACTACGCACGGAACGATCATCAGAAACCAGTATCGGGCGGCAAAATCAGGACCGCCGCTGAACCAGTAAAAGAAATGCGTGATAAAAACAGCTGCAATTAAGGATCCCATCAGCCAATCTTCTTTTCGAAATTTTAGCCAAAAGCAAAAAAGAAATATCAAAATTAGCGAGCCGGTGCTCCATCCGAAAAGCTCCGTATTGATCGCGGTGATGTTTAGGTTAGAGTTGATAATTGCATCCAACGGACTATGACCCGGATAAGGATCGATTGGCCAGCCGTTACCGCGTTCAGGCCCAAATCCCATTGCGTTGCTGTTCACGCCCATGTATTTGTCTGCCCAAACCATGATCGGAAACTGTGTTGGGCTTCCGGTTAGCAAATAATTGTAATAAAAAATTGCTGCCCCAATGGCTCCGCAACCTAGTATCCAGGCCGCAAGCCCTGATAATTTCAACCGCTTGCCGCCTATGCCGATTATCCAGAGCCCAATTAAAAAGCCAATGATCGCGCCTTCAAGTGGACGAATCATTCCAACCATTCCGGTAGCTGCCCCGCTTAGCAAAGCCCACATAATGCGGCCGCTTTTCCTGGCCCAAACCACCGCAACCGCCGCGAGGAGCGCAAAAGCCAATGCCGACATGTGCGTCATATAGCTCATTCCTACCAGTGCGTGCCACGGCGAAAGAGCAAGGAAAAACACGGTCAATCCGGCAGTTGGACGGTCATACAAATCCCTTACCAACAAATACGCGAGTAAAACACAAATTCCAGCCAACACCGGATTTACCAGCCAGTCTGCGTTCAGCAGCACGCCTAACGAAAGTACCAACGGCCATCCAACCGGGGGAGTCGAAAACCACCTAGTCGTGTCGAAATCGAACAGGTCAAGATTAAACGCTTCAAGCGGAATGGGAACCGGCATCGAGAGCACGCCCGTTGCCAGATAACGGGCTTGGTACAGATAAGCTACTTCATCACCAAGATGCGGATGCCGTTCGTAAGAAAAAAAGCTCAAGAGCCCGGCCAATACCGCTGCGACTATTGCGGCCACGATAGCGAAACGATCTATCTTGCCTTCATCTTTCGATTCCAAGTCCGTAAATCGCTCGACGCGGTTTCTCCACGAAGTCAATGTCGATTCAGGAATGGCCCAAACTGCCAACACGATAGTGATCAAATTAAGCAGTTGAATGAAACCCGCCATTGAGATTTCCTGCAGATAAAAGCTGATGTCGCGTGATACCGTCGCGCTGGTAATAAAAAAACAGAAGGTGATGCCTGCCAACTGCCAGAGTTTGAAATTGTCCGCAAACCATGTCCTGATCGCTGTGAATCGTTCTCGCAGTCCGGCTAATACGAAAACCGTTTGAAAAGCTATCAGCAACAGCAACCACGGTGAATCTGCCAATAATGTTCCAAATGGCCGATAGTGCGGGTACTTTATCATCTGACCGGCATCAACCATCTGCACGGCCGCAGCTTGGCCAACCAGTGCCAATGCCAGCCAGAAGGCTGCCGCTCTCCACTGTTTTGACATCCCGTAACCCAGCACAACTAGAGCTATTGACGCTGCTATTGGGAAACAGACACCGCCTGTAACATATCCTTCTGCGTCACGATACTGCGGAGAGTTAAATGCCAATACGAGACAGCCGGCCGCTAAAACCCAGCAGAAAAACTGGAGAGTCTTAAGCAGAATCGAATCCCGTGAAGATAGCGTGAAAAAATGACCGTTGATCACAATGATACCCTCGACACATCTTCCATAGACGACGTTTCGGCAGTTTGTAAACCATCATCAACCCTATTAAAAAGGGTCCGCTTCGCGATAATCCAGGTGCACAACAACACGGCGCATTCAGCAATACACAAAGCCGCCGCCGCACCGCTGGTTCCCGCATTGAAATATCCGACAGGAATTAGTATTACTGCGACCACTGAACCCAAAGCCATCGCAAACATTTCTTTGCTCTGATATCCCGCCGCAATTAGCCCGTATCTGAAATGCCCGCTAAATGCCGCCGCAATGCAAGCTCCGGCCAGCCATTGCAACGCTCCGCCTCCCGGAAGGAAGCCTGGGCCATAAACATTTGTCAAAACGAACGGAGCCGCCGCGATCCAAATGATGCCGCCAAAAAGACTAACCAGAGCTACGATAAAAAAGGAATGCTTGATTATTGCCGACAATTGCTCCGGGCCTTGCTCCCAAGCCCGCGAAAGAGACGGCAGCATATTGAAGAAATAAAGCCAAACGAACGTGTGCAGGGCGATATAGATCCGCATTGCGCCGGCGAAATAGCCCGTGTCTTCCGCCGTCGCCACCAAGCCGACGATGAACGTTGCTCCGAACATTTTTACGACCCAAAACATTTGGCTAAGGCCGATAGGCGTTCCTTCGCGAAAAAGTTTGGTCGAGAAGGCCGGCCGCACTTGCGTGTGTCCGCTGAAGTATCGCCCGTAGACCCAAACGCTGAATATCGCGGCGGAGGTGACGCCAGCCACTTCGGCAACGCCGACCCATAGCAGATCGTTCGTGCCGCGGACGAAAAAAAAAACCGCGGCGACAAAAACTGTTTGCCTGATCACTTGAGTTACCCCGACCAAATGCATTCGGTCATGTCCCTGAAAAACCCACTGGAGCAGAAGCGGCAACGCCCAAAGGCTGAGTCCATAAACCAGCAACAGTTGAGTAATCGTTTGATCCCGGACGAATGAGAATGCAAAAACGACTATCGCTATGTACCCGACTCCGGCTAGAAGAAAGCGGGCGGTTACGACTTCTGCAACCAGTCGTGGCGTGTCAGATGGCGATTTTGCGATCTCTCTCGCACCGTATGCACTGAAGCCTTGATCTACGATTAAGCTTGCGCACATCAGCACCGTTCCGGCCCACTCGATATAACCAAAACCGGCAGGGCCGCAAAGACGCGCCAGATACGCGAACGCAGCAAAAGTTATAAGCTTGGTAAAAGCCTCGGCACCGGCCAGCGAGAGAAAATTTCTGAATAACGACCTGAACACAAGTTTTATCCCAGTCTTTCGGGGCTGACCTCTGCGCGTACGCCTCTTCCGCCTTCAGCCCGACCGGTCACATAACCGACAAATTCGCCGGTTGCCCAAAATATCTGAAGGAAAAAAACAAGAGGCAATGCGAAAATCAGTTCCTTTAAATACCGGCCCTTGCGGAAACCCTGCAAAACTATTCTGGCCGTAAGCAAAATAGGCAGCACAAAAGAAAGAGCCGCAAAAATGAGTCTTCGTAAACCCGAAACCTCAGCGGCGCGGGTACCGGCAAAGGATCGTCCCCAAACAAATCGCTCCTTCAGGGCCGGTCCGAAGCGGAGGTTTCGTCGTGTTTGGTAAACAACCATGTCCGGGTCGAGCCTCAACTTTTCTCCTCGGCGACGCAGTTCCCAGTTCACCGATGTTTCATGGAATGCGTCGTACCATTGCTCTTTGACACTCATCAAAGCTTCGCGTTTGTACGAGACGTTGCTGTCGCTTGCAAACTCAACCTCACCATCGGGCACGGGATTCTGATAACGGCCGAAATCACAATAGTAGACCGCCCAATTGAGAAGCCGGTCCCTTCCGTTTTCTACCGCACCGCCGATCACTGCCGCATCCGATTTACGATGAGACTTCAGCAAGGCCGGGCACCAACCCTTGGCGGGCGTTCCGTGATCTTCGAGAAGCGCAATAATCGGCGCCGTCGCCAGACGTAGCCCAATTGCCCGCAAAATATCGTGATGTTCGCGGCTGTTCGAGCCGAATTCCTCTGCGGCCACGTGCTCACGCGAATCTACAAAAGCAACCCACGGAAACTTTGCTTCGAGGTCGGCGATACCATCTAGCCTGGCATCGAATGGCAGTATGCACTCGAGTCTGGTTCCACGAGCACTCTCCTCGAGAGCTTCGAGACACGTTTCGGCAGTTTGCCGACCGCCTTCGATAATGGCGACGACAACGGAAAGTTCCGGATCGTCAATTTTTGTTTGCGTATTCACAGTGTTATTCGATCTTTTGCAGGCTATTTCCGGGGCCGGTAAGAAAACCTACCCACTCTCCGAAAACATAGGTTGCTGTTATAGGGATCATATGCGGCGTTACTTGCAGAAACTTCCCGACGTGTCGGCGTTTTGCAAAAACACGCGAGGCAGTTCTGGCCCAAAGCAGAGGGATAAGGAGCGGAGCAAGAAAAAAATACCCGGCCTTAAAAACAGCCGAAACATGATCGCGGCGCGTACCGGCAAATGCCCGGCTAAACAAATATCGTTGATGCAAGTAATACATTAGGCCGAAAGGGCCAGTATGAGAAACGACCAATTCGGGCTCATTGACGAACTTTTCTCCCGCATCAAGAAGGATTTTATTGAGTCCGGCCTCCCAATATCCGCTCCCGGTCGAGGGAAGGTGCTTTTCAAGAAGGTCACGCCTGTAAACGCAGTTTGCGGCGCATATGTCAAACGTTTCTCCGCGCTCGGCAGGCGGCATATACGAATTGTATTCGGTGAAATAGACGGCCCAGTCCATCAGACGGCTGTAATCGGCATCTGTCACGACGCCGCCGATAGCTGCGGGATTTTTTTCTATGCAGCTCAGAATCGTCTTAACCCAATCTTCGCGTGCGACGCAGTGTTCTTCAATAATTGCGACGTAATCGGCGTTCGCCCGGCCGATACCGTACTTCCTGAGATCGGGGACGCTTTCGCCTGGCGGTCGGCGAAAGACCTTTATCCATGCGTATTCGCTTTCGAGCCGGTCGGCAAGCTCT
>JBQTJB010000189.1:0-20344 GCA_052387555.1 Blastocatellia bacterium
TCATTCTCAAGCCGACGCCGATGCCGCTGAGGACGAATTCAACCGCCGGTTTGTAAAGAAAGAGGCTCCTGACGAAATAGAGGAAATAACTTTGCCCTCAGAGGTTTACAGGATCACAGATCTTGTCGCCGCTTCGGGGCTGGTTGCGTCAAAAGCCGAAGCGAAACGTCTTATCGAGCAGGGCGGCGTGAAAATCAATGGCGAAAAGGCAACATCGACAGCCGCTGAAATAAGCCTTCCGGCGGGCGAATCGATCCTGTTGCAGGTCGGGAAACTGAAGTTCATCAAGCTCCTCGGCCAGAGTTAAACACTTGATCCAGCGTTGTTAAACACTCAAACCACAGTATATAATCGAGCCAGATGAAAACGGCAAGTGCAAACAAGGTAAAGATAGCCGACCGTATAAATTCGCTCGTCGCGTCCGACATGCCTCTGCGTGATCTTGCCGGAAATTTCTCAAAGGTTGCCAAATATGCAATTGACGAAGCAAACAGCCTCACGCTTGAACGTGTCGAGATCAGCCTTGCGCGTCTACCAAAAAAGCTCGACGGTTTCAAGATCATTCATCTTTCCGACATTCATCACAGCCCTTTCACCGGCATCGAACACATAACCCGCGCGGTCAAGATCGCCAACCGTCTGAAGCCGGATATGTTCATTCTCACCGGCGATTACGTTTCGCATGAGAATAGATACATCGAGCCGGTGGCGAAAGTCCTGGGCGAATTAAAGGCAGAGTTCGGGACATATGCCTGTCTCGGCAATCACGACCACTGGACCGACGCCGACCTGATCACAAAGCGATTTCGCGAAGTCGGCATCAACGTCCTCATAAACGAAGGCTTGCGGTTCGGGGTAAACGGATCGTCTTTCTGGCTGGCGGGCGTAGACGATCACATGGTCGGGAAGACAGATTTGCCATCGGCGCTAAAAGGATCGTTTCCGGATGAGATGAAGCTATTGCTTGCTCACAATCCGATCATCTTTAGAAAGGCTGTCAGGGCCGGCGTCGACCTCACCTTAAGCGGCCACACGCACGGCGGCCAGATACGCGTTCGCGACAACAACCAACGCTTGATCCGCCGCGGAAGAAAAGCCGGTCTGCACAAACAAAAAGACTCTCAAATATACATCACGCGCGGCATCGGCACCGTCGTGCTTCCCGTGCGGTTCCAATGCCCGCCCGAAATCAGCATGATCGCACTCCGCACTCCGCAGTCGAATGAATAACGTTCTGACGATTCCGAATCTTCTTACCTTTTTGCGAATGGCGCTGATCCCGGTGTTTGCTATCCTGCTCGTGTACGGTCGCGAAGGTTGGGCGTTGGTTGTTTTCACACTCGCCGGTGTTTCGGATGGCGTTGACGGTTTTGTCGCTCGCCGACTTAAACAGGAATCGGAACTTGGTACTATCATAGACCCTATCGCCGATAAGCTTTTAATGACCACCGCGTTCGTAATGTTGACGATTCCCGGCGTGCTCTCGCCAGGCCGTCATTTGCCGGTCCCGTTTTGGGTAACTGCATCCGTCATCGGCCGCGATGTTCTTATTGTCACGGTAGCGGGCGCTATTAATGTAATGACCGGTTTTCGCGGATTCCAACCATCGTTGCTCGGCAAGATAAGCACTTTTGTGCAAATAACCGGCGTTATTCTTATACTCGTTGCCGCCGTCTTCCCGTCGCTTCGCGGCTTCTACCTGCCAACCGTCTACACCACCGTAGTCGCCTTTGCCATTTTTTCCGGCGTGCAATACATATTCCACGTCGCCCGCCTGATGAAAGACGAGTCAGAACCGCCAGCATAAGCAGAGTTGGTCAGACTATGCATACGTTGTGCCGGTAGCGGAAATTCAACTGCTTTCGCAGGTCGGTCTGACAGTAGCGGAAATACTGTCTTGAAAACCAGATCCGATCGCAGGTTTGAATTTCAAGACAGTATTTTTATTGCGGCTGTTTAAGCCCCGTCTTTGCCTTTTCGATCGGCCGGCGGCGAAGGCTTGCTCGGTTCGCTTTTGGGCGGATCGCTCTTAGGCGGCGGATCGCTGCGCGGAGGAGGATCGTTCCTTGGCGGCGGATCGTTCCGCGGCGGCGGTTCATACTTCGGCGGGTCCCGCTGCTTTGGCGGTTCGTAGATCGGAGGAGACTGTTGTCTCGGAGGCTCATATTTCGGAGCTTCCTGCCGTGGCGGACGAACGGGTTCGTCCTTTTCATCGTCGCGTCGTGTCGGCACAGACAGCGGCGGCGTGCGAATTATCGTCCTGTCTCGGGTTTCTTCCTTGACTGCGGGGCGCTCGACCGCTCCGGTCTTTCGCGGCTCTGCCCGATCTGTCGGAATCGTCTTTATCTCGTCTTGGCCAGTATTAACGGGAACCGGGGGACGATTACCGAATATACGAGTTTTCTGTAGTTCCTGATCCAGCGGAGCGTCCGAGCGTCGTGTCGTCGCGCCGGTCTTTACCGAAATGTCCGATTTGATGATTGGCGGGGTTTCCGACCGTATTTCCTTGCTTATCTTGCTGTCGATGTCAGTATAAGTCGGAAGAATCGGCGGCGATTGCCGTTCATCCGGCACTTTCGTCAATACGCTCGTAGCTACAGAAAGCGGCGGAGTGCGGCCGCGTCCTTTCCCCTTGCCGAACTCGCCTTCATCGACGGTTACGACTCCGGTCGGCGGCACCGTTGACAATGGAGGCTGGCGCGGCGTTCTTACATCCGATCCGTATGGCGAACCGGTCCAGGGAGCTGTCGGTGTCGGCGTCGGCACCGGATTGGCCGGAGGCGGCTGGTTATTGTTGTTACCGTGATGCCGCGGATTGCGAATATTGTAATAGTGATAATTGTAGTTGTAATACGCGTAACCATACGGCAGCGGATACCAGCATATGCTGCGGTTTACCACTCTTATGACAACAAGCGCCGGACGCCACCAGCTTCGCCGATTACGGTAATACCCGTAAGGCGCCCAGTACCAATAGCCGTTGTCCCAAACCCAGCGGCCATGATGATAAGTTGCCCAACCCCACGGCTCGTCATTGACCCAAGTCCAGCCGTATGGCGGAACCCATCGCCAATGCCCGTATCGGTAAGGAGACCAATCGGCATACCGGCTGATCGACGACCGATGCGGCTGCCAGACATAGCCGTATTTCCTCGTGTGTATCCACTGCCCGTATTCGTTCAAATCCTCGGCGCCGTAGATATCCTGATCGTAATACTTATCGTAATGTGATTCCTGAAGGCGCTTGGCGATCACGGCGTCGCGGTCGAGCGTCCAACTGTCGAACTCATCCGCATACCGGGCCGAATCGCCGGTTTCCCACTCGCCGGCAAAGCTGCCTTCAAGGTATAGCCGCGCGCTTCTTCCGTTTTTTAGCGTGAAACCGGAATTGTCCGAGTAGACCCGTGCCTCGCCGTCTTCGGTTACGCTTACTCTTACCTCCGAATCGCCGGTTTTTCCGGCGTCAACCCGGTAACGCCCTGCACGCTGAACGGCGACGGTCGTTTTCGGCGCGTCGATCTCAAAAAAAGCACGTTCCTTGTCAAAACGCAGCGCCCGCAGCGACATGCTGCCATGCGAAAGGCTGACCGCGATTCCTTCATCCTTCAAACCGACTATTTTCAGGTACGAACTTTCGGATACGCGTAAATGCGTCTGGCTGTTGAACTGGATCTCAAATCGGCCGGCGTCGTCCGTGGTGATCTCATCGCCTTCGACGATCGGGAGATTAAGTACGGCCTTTTCCCAATCGCGGCTGTCGGCACGGCGGATCTGCACATCGCCGCTCAAAAAACTTATTCGCGCAACACGATCCGTAACATCAGGAATTGTGTCGTCTGTCTCGAATCCGGAGACACTTGCTGCCAATAACAGAAGCGTCGGTAACAAAACCGCCCAGCGGTGCTTTTGCTTGGAATACATGCGATTCCTCCCTCCTAATCTTGAACATTCTCTTCGGGAAGAGCGGTAACTTCATTTATAGCGTGAACAAAAAACTTGAATTGCCGATCATCACCTAGCAAAATTCGTTCCTCAAAGCTATAACGCGAGTCCGAACAGCAATTACCGCGGTTTCTGAACGGTAATTGCTTCAATCCGCAGACGAAATCGTGCATGCTCGGTAATTCGCGTTACGAAATAGTGCAAAGCAGCTTACGGGGCACGCTGTGCGTGTCAATACTTGGTAGAGCCGGGAATATATTAAGCTGATTTAGGAATTCTATAAAATCAGCCGATAATTAATTAAAAGGAGCAATTATGAAAAAGCAATTCGTTTTGGGAATTTTTTTTGCGTCGTTATTTACCGTTGCAGCTTTCGGTCAATCAATCGTGACAGCCGATCAGGCGGCCCAGTCGGCTCTTAAAACCGGAGCCGATATGCCCTCATTCGCGTTAAAGGATGCAAACGGCGTCGAGGTAAAAAGCAGCGAGCTGATGAAAAAGGGCAATTTAGTTGTCGTTTTTTATCGCGGAGCATGGTGCCCGCTCTGCAACACTTATTTGCGGACGCTTCAGAAAAGCCTCGCCGAAATAAAACAAGCCGGTGGTGTTCTGGTGGCGATCTCGGCGGAAAACCCGGATAACTCGCTCGGCACGGCAAAGAAGAATGAGATCGAGTTCAGCGTATTGAGCGATCCGAATCTTGATCTCGCGCGTAAATTCGGACTTGTCTATCAACTTCCGAACGAAGTTGCCGAGAAGTATGTTTCTTACGGAATCGATCTCAAAAAACGCAACGCGATGGAAAAACCTGAATTGCCGATCTCGGCGACCTATGTCATCGACCAGAAAGGCAAAATAGCATACGCCTTCGCAGAACCTAATTATCAAAAACGAGCCGAACCCGCGGCCATTATCGAAGCCCTGTCAAAAATCCGGCCTAAAAATTAAGTTTGTATTTTGAGGACTGGTTTTTCGATTATAAACTCTACCGTGATAGATTCGACCAGGAAAGGAATTGACGAAATGAAGAACTTTGCATTTATCACGGTAGTGGTTATCTTGTTCGGCTCCACGGTATTTGGACAAAAAGCTGCGGCAGGAGCACCAAAGGCGGACCCGGCAAAGGAAGTTCGAGCGGCCTTCGACCGGCTCGTGGAGGGCATTCGACAGGTTGATGTTGATAAGGTAATGGACGTGTATGAAAAAAGCGAACGGACGTTATTCTTCAACAATAACGGCTCCGTAACGCTCGGCTGGGAAACTATGAAGGCAAATCGTCAATCCGGCTACGCCAAAACTGCTAATGTAACGCTGGACATTACCGGGTTACGCGTCGAACTTCTCGGGCCGCGTTCGGCATATGTAAGCTGTAAATGGAAGCAAAGTCAGGAATTCGACGGAAAGCTCGAAAATGCTTCCGGTCGAATGACATTGATCTTTAAGCTGATAGGAAAAGGCTGGAAGGTCGTCCATCTACATACTTCGCCCGACAACCCGCCCGCAAGCAGACCGGTGCTCGATTCGGAACGTGAAAAGCCTTCGAACTAAATAAAAGAGGTTGTCTGAAAACGAGGCTTATAAAAGCGAAGTAGAAAATCGGGTTTGTTCTATTTCAGCGTCTTCAGTGTTTTTCTGTGTCCTCCGTGGTTTTGCTTGAAAGCCTTAACCACGGAAAACACAGAACATTAAAGTGTTGAACTGACTTTTCAGAGAGTCTCTTCAACTTTGAGTTGTGATCGGTAATTATACCGAAGAGCCGCGATAATTCGTGCCCAGTTTCTCGACGCTTCCTTCCGCAAGATTGTTGACCAATTCGTAATTAAAATAGTCGAACTTCGATGCAACCGTTGGCTGCACACGCTTGTCGTACATTTCGCGTGAACGGTCGATAGCTTCTTTCAGGCGGTCGTATAGATCGTTCGATTCACGTCCTTCATTGACCTTTTGCTCGTTATAAAGCTTGATCTCGGAAACCAGCAGGCGTGCAAAGCGCCGGGCGTCGTTATGAAGTCGGCGTTCGTCGTCGGCAACCTCGATCGGAAGATCGACGTTGCGGTCGCTAAGCCTTGTTCGTCCGGCCGGAGCCGATGAAGTTGCCATTTCTACAACGGGAACAGTGGCCGGAACCGGTGCCGGTTCGGCGTGCTTGCCGTTGCCCACAGCGTCTTCCGAAGCATATGCATACTCGGGTTCGACCACAGGTTCGGCTTCCATTTTGGAAGCTCCCGCATCGTAGGTTTCGTTAGTTTCAAACGCGTATTCAGTTACACGCTCGACAACGGCCGGTTCCCTTTCTACTTCTGCCTGCACCGGCGCGTAGTATTCCACTTCTTCGACTACGGTTTCGTATTCGACCGGTATTTCGGCCTCTGCTGTTTCGATTTTCCCGGTAAATTCGGGCGACTGCGTTTCGAATTGCACTTCGCCGGTGTAAGGCGTTGCCGGTTCTTCGTGATATCCGGTTGACGGCTGTTCAAAAGTTTGCGGGGACTCGTATACCGGTTGACCCTCGAATTCCGGTGAATGCGTGAAATCCTGTTCAACTTCCGTTGTTTCTTCCTCCGCGTGGTAGGCAGGTGTTTCAGGTTCGGCTGCCGGAGCTTCATGCGCCGGGGCCGGTTCCTGCTGTGGAACTGCATGCTGTGCCGGTACCTGTGCTGAAGCCAAAAGCTCAACGGTAAGCCCGGCAACCTTGACGAGCGTTTCCAAAGCCTCGGCGTTCAGATTTGTTCCGCCGTCTCCGTAATCCGCGTACATTACCGCAACACCGCGTCCGCGTGCCGTAAGCGGAATTGCGACCATCCGGTCCGGATGACCAAAATTCAGAGGGTCGAGATAGTCCGAATCGTTTGTATTCGGGTTGAATGAACCGTTCGCTGCGGACAAGGAACCTACGGCCCGGGCGAGTAAAGTTTCATCGGAGATCGGAAAACGCAATGCCTGTGCCGCGTCGTCCGTGACCGATGCATCCTTGCCGAACACGCGCCAGCCTACAAAATGATCGTTCTTAACAATGAAAAATGCGCCACGCGGAGCAAAGTTACCTGCGTGATCGACCAGAGCCGAGAGGATCGTGGATTGCGAAGTTTTGCTGCTGATGTCGTTTATAGCGTCGCGTATCTGATCGTAATTCGCCGGTGGCGGCTCGGTTTCCTTTTGGAGTTTTTCCGCCTCGCTGAAGGCCATAGCCGCGATCTCGGCCCCTGCGTCCTTGGCTAACCGAAGATGTTCGACGACCGATTGCGAGAACGCCTGATCCAAAGCCGGTTCCGATTCGATCCGCTGCGACAGGCTGCGAAATGCTTCGTCCATCTGCGATCGATGCTTTTCGAATTCGGCCTCGAAATGCTTTTGAAATTCGGCAACGTTCTGGCGCATTTCGGCAAGAGCGCCTTTTAGGTAACTCTCGAATTCAGTTCTCAAACTACGTTCGAGTTCTTCGGTATTCACTATGGTTCGTCCTCCAAAATCTTTACTTGCGGCTCCAAAAATGGAATGGATGGGCAGGCGGTACTGAGTAGAATTTACAACGATGCGGGCTAGTTGGCAATTAGAAACAATTGCCGCACATAAAATTATGACGAATTCGGTCGATTTATGTCAAGAAATTCTTGCGGATAAAGGAAATAGATCGAAATCGGAACCTAGACGGCAACTACGTCGATCTCGGGGTCGATCTCTTCCTTAATCATGTTTTCGATCGCCATCAACGTGCCCGTGAGCGAACTTGGGCAACTGCCGCAAGCGCCTTCGTAACGGATCTTCAACGTGTTGTTCACCAGTTCGACGACCTCGAGCCAGCCGCCGTCGCCCGCGAGATACGGCCGGATTCGTTCGTCGAGCAACGCGTTTATCTCGCCGATCTTTGGATCGTCCGATGCCGCCGCCGCAATCGCTCCGCCGATTGCAGTCGCCGCGCCATTACCGTTAGAAGCCGACACAGGCTCAGCCGCACGGATGGGAACCGCCAAAGTCGGGAGAATTTCGTCCCATTCAGCGTCGTCGGTTTTCTCGACCGTGATCATCTTGTCCATGTAAAACACAGATACGACGTCGCCAACCTCGAAAATTGACAAAGCGAGCTTGTCGTTTGAAGCGTCGTCCACGGTCTTGAAAGAATGAGAGGTTCCATGCGAAACGGGTTCCTTCAAAATAAACTTCACCGCGTTGGGGTTCGGCGTTTCCTGTATGTCTGCTATCTTCGGCATCAATATTATTCCTGAAAAACACGTCTAAAACATAAGATATTAAAACCTTACATTTTAGTCAACATTATAGACCAAATCTGCATGCTTGTCATTACGCAAACTGCCGAAAACAGAAAAGCGGCCACGCGCTATGCTTTGGCCGCAGTCTTTTGCTCGTACACGTCGGGACACGCAAAGCTTCCCGTTGGCTCATAACTTAGATTCAAAACCTATTCAGTAATGTGAATGTCCTCGTTCTTATTGACCCTGCCGGAAAGAAACATCCCGCCCAGACCGACCGTGGCGATAAGAAACACTATTATCCCTATAAGATAAAGCGTATTACCGCCGCTGGTCCGGTACATATAAAAAGAAAAGGCAGTTATTGCAAGAGACACGATTGCTAACAAGAAGTACAGCATTTCCTACACCTCCGATTTCCAAAAAAAGTTCAAACTCGCGAAATTTTGGGAACGGCTTTTACGGCCATTAGACCCCAAAAATACGGCAGTTGGAAGTAACCCGAAAACCTTTCAAACTGCTTGTAGTGGAACGCCCTTATAGTAAACCCAAAAGGAAGTAAAACGCAAGCTACTTTTATATGACGGCAAATCAAATCACCAATCAACGGATTTGCGCAAAAAATACGCGCTGAATACCCTGCAGATCGGGCAGTATTTCGAATGTTTTCCACAAAGAATGATCCATAAACCCGCTAACCGGATCCGCTTGTCCAAATCCTATTTCAATCAGCAATTTACCGCCCGGCAGAAGATGATCGGGAGCACCCTGAATGATCGCTTTAATTCTGGAAAGACCATCGCCACCGTCGGTTAAGGATATTCTGGGTTCGTAATCGCGAACTTCAGCCTGTAACAAATCCATTTCACTCGCCGGAATGTAGGGTGGGTTGGATGCGATCAGGTCGAATTTCAACCCGGCAATATCTGAAAAAAGGTCGGAACGTCGCAGATCGATTCGATCATTGACTCCGTGTTTCAAAACATTTGCCGAAGCAATTGCCAAAGCCTCACTTGAAATATCGACGGCGACTGCTTTTGCCGAGTCGACATTTTTCAGTATAGAGATGGCGATGCAGCCCGTTCCCGTTCCTATGTCGAGAAAGATCTGATTTTTGGATTTAGCGAGCAGCTCAACAGCTTTTTCGACCAGAAGCTCCGTTTCGGGCCTTGGAATCAAAACGGCTGGCGTTACATGAAAGTCAAGTCCGAAAAATTCCTGTTTGCCGGCGATGTACTGAAACGGCTCGCGGCCTGCGCGCCGCTGCGTAAAAGATTCAAACTTTTGTGCTTCGGTTTCAGAAAGCACATATTCAGGGTGGGAAATGAGATACGACTTGGGTCTCCCGATCGCAAATTCAAGCAACGAAGATGCCTCGCGACGCGGATCGGCGACGCCGTTCTCTTTTAGCCTCTTTGCGGCGGTTTCGATCTGTTCGGCGATGGTCATCTTGCCCCGTCACCGCGAAGGATAGCCGGAAGCGTTAGAATAATTATCTTCAGGTCGAACCACAAAGACCAGTTCTCTATGTAGTAAAGATCGATCCGCACCATTTCTTCGAACGCCAGCCGATTCCGTCCCGACACCTGCCACAAACCGGTTATGCCCGGTTTCATGTCCAGCCTTTTCCGGTGCCAGATGTCGTATTCTTCGACCTCGTAGGGAATCGGCGGCCGCGGGCCGACAACGCTCATGTCTCCTTTCAGAACGTTCAGAAATTGCGGCAGCTCATCGAGGCTCGAGCGCCGAAGCCATTTTCCGGGTTTCGTTATTCGGAAATCGTCCTTTACCTTTCCGAAGATCGGATTGTCATCATCTCCGGCGTTGGCGTCATCTACGCCGTCGATGTTTCGCTGATAAGCCTCGCGGTGAACATTCTCGTCGGCATCGGCACGCATCGTCCGAAACTTGTAACAGAGAAAGATGCGCCCGTCCATGCCGACGCGTTCCTGACGAAATAAGATCGGGCCGCGCGAATCGAGCCGAACGGCTATCGCCGCGATCAGCCAAATCGGCGATAACAGCACAACGGCAGCGGTCGAAATAACAATGTCCGAGACCCGTTTAACCAGCCGCTCTATATCCGATAAAGGTTCGCGAAACAGCCGCACCATCGGCAGCACGCCTATCTGCTCGACACTGGTTTTTTGCGGAAGAAGATCGAAAAGGCTGGGCGCGAAGCGAAACTCAACCTTTTGGCTGCGGCCGATTTGCATCATTGACTCGAAAAGCCTTTCACTTGGCAGATTGTTGTCAGTAATGATTACTTCCTGTATTTCAAGCTCGCGGATCAATCGCGGCAATTCGTCAAGGCTGCCTACTACGGCCGTACCGGCAAGTTCCCTTGCAGAACCATTCGGGGCCGCTTCGCTTTCGATTATGCCGACAACCTTGTACCCAAGGTCACGGCGTTCGCGAAGCTCGTTCACGGTCTGCTCGGCCTCGACATTGGTTCCGACGATCAATGTCGGGATCAGGTTTATTCCTCGCTGCCTGAATTTCGTTTGTAAAAAACGCAGAAGTATGTGAAACAAGGTGAAGCCGAAAAGCGCTATGGCAAAATCCAAAACAAAAACCGCCCGCGAATAGGAAAAATCACGAAACGCGAAACCACCACGAAAAAGAAAGGCCCACGCAACGATCAAAAGCGATCCGACCGAAACCGCCTTGAATATCTTGATAAACTCGCGGGTATACGAAAAAGCTCCGTGAAACCTATAGACACGCTGATAGATCAGCATTGCAAGCCGAATAACTATCGCAAAATAAAAAATACCTGCATATGGAACGAACTCTTTTGACCAGGCCCACGCCGTAGATGAAAGCAAAGGCTCGCCTTCGCGCAGCTTGAACGCGAGGAGAAAGCTGAGTGACGCAAGCCAGACATCCGACGCGGCAACGCCGAGCTTGATAAGCGGCATGGCCCACCCGGGCATGCGGCTCTCCGCTTTCACCAGCGGTCGTTCTATCTGAATAGCGTTCTCAGCTTTCATTTCCAATCTTTTTTATAATGTCTAAAGCCATTAGGTTGCAAACCGGCGCTGCTGACATTAGTTTCCGCTTAATATATCCTTTCGATTGTAGAATGAAAGTACTGATCACGGCACCGAGCCTCAACGAAAAGGACAACGTCAGCGGCATTTCAACGCTGATAAGCTCAATAATTGCAAATAATTCGAGCGAGTATGTTCATTTCGTAGCGGGCCGCAAGGATGGAGAGCGGATCGGGCCTGGCTGGGTCGTCCGGCAGGCTGGCCTGCCTTTCCGTTTTCTGGCCGCTCTTCGCCGCGAAAAGCCCGATCTGGTTCACATCAATACTGCTTTTATCAAATTTGCGATTCTCCGGGACTGCATTCTCTCCATAATAGCAAAGCGAGCGAAATGCCCGATTCTGCTCCATATTCACGGCGGGCCGTATGTTGCCGAAGCAAGTGAAAGCAGGCTTGTCGAATGGGCCACAAAAAGCATGGTTAAAACGTCCGATCGGGCCGTAGTTTTTAGCAACGTCGAAAAGCTGTGTTTGATCAAGCGTTATCCCGATCTTCGCATCGACGTTTTGCCGAATGCCATCTCGCTTGACGGCATTCCGGCATTTGAACGTGAAGACGGCGAAAAAAAAATTATCTTTTTTGGCCGGCTGAATGTTTCAAAGGGCCTTGTTTATATTTTGGACGCTTGCCGCTTGCTTCGCGAGCACGGGTTTAAGTTCCGGTTTGAATGTTACGGCGCGGGCCCCGAAGAAAAGAGCTTTGTTTCCGAGATGACAGCACTGCTTGGCGAGAATTTTTACTATGGCGGCGTCGTCAAAGGCGTTGATAAATGGAAAGCGCTTTCACAGGCCGACATTTTCTTTCTGCCGTCACGCGACGAAGGATTGCCGATCGCCCTGCTCGAAGCCATGGCTGTCGGCTGCGTTCCGGTGGCATCTGCGAGCGGAGCCGTTTCAACTGTTATTGATGACGGACATAACGGATTTATTATCAAACCCGGCGATCTGGTTCAGACGGTCGGCCGATTAAAGATGCTTCTGGACGGAATGGTAGATTGGAACGATCTTCGAAAAAACGCGCGTAGGACGGTTAGAGAACGATTCGATATCAGGGACTACGTGAAGCGGCTTGAAAGAATTTATAAAGAAACGCCGAGAAACTAATGGCAATTACTGGAGAGCAGACCCGAAATTCAGCTCTGACACGCTTGAGAGTTCGCGTTGTAAGTCTGCTCGTCGACGTTTGCGACAAAGAGTCGATACTTTCGCGGGTCTCCAACATCGTCGCTGCCCGAAAAGTCGGTTACGTCTGTTTTTCGACCGTTCATATGGTGATGGAATCGAACGACGATCCGATGTACGCGGCGAAGGTGAACGGTGCCGACCTCGTCATACCGGACGGAATGCCGCTCGTATGGATGCAGAAATTACAAGGCAGGAGAAATGCTGCTCGCACGCGTGCAAATGACATGATGGGCGAGCTTTGCCGTTATGCCGAAAAGGAAAACTTGTCGGTCGGGTTCTACGGCGGACAGCAGCAAGTGATTGATATGATCGTCGAGCGAGCCGCCGTTGACTTTCCTGATCTGAAAGTGGCTTATGCATTCTCGCCGCCATTCCGGACGCTGACTGAAGACGAAGACGAAACGGTCATGCAGGAAATTAACGCTGCATCGCCCGATCTCTTGTTTATGGGACTAGGTTGCCCAAAACAGGAGAATTGGATGGCCGCGAATAAGGGTCGTTTGAGGTGCGTTATGTTCGGCGTCGGCGCATCGTTCGATTTTTACGCGGGAAACATCAAGGAATGTCCGCCGTGGATGGGCCGTGTTGGTCTGGAATGGCTGTTTCGCCTCTGGCAGGAACCGAAGCGTTTGTGGTACAGGTATTTGATCCTTAATCCTCGTTTTGTCGCTTTAGCAACGCTTCAGTTATTGCGGCTGAAGAAATTTGAATAGATGTTTGCTTACTGATTCTCCTTTCTTTCCGTTAAAAGAAGCGTCATTTCCTGCTCGTTCTCAGAGTCCAGCCGAAGCCTTGGCAACACGAAGTTCAAAGTCTCCGACAATCTGGCAGATTCCCTGACTATGATCTGTAGATATTCGCGGCCCTCGGTCGAAACCGATTCGTCTTCGAGCATTAATTCCGCAAACCCAAGTATGCTCGTAAGCGGCGTTCGGAGTTCGTGGGCAAAAAGCCGTGCAAAGCCGGTGGGCGGTTCTTCATTGATTTGGGTTTCCATAATAGTTGATCGTTTGAGCGGTTCTTAAAAATGAAGGAACAAGCAGTAAGTATTTCGGGACGCCTTTACGCTTACAGGATTATGACGCAGCTGCTTCGCTAAAATCAATGTTTTTACTTTTGGGTAGTGTCCTGAATTGTGTTGCCGTAGGATAATCCGAACGCTAGATAGTTTTTTATCTTATTTTCCAGTTTCGTGTGCTTCGTGGATAGAAAAGAAATTTATCCACGAACAACACGAAACAAATCAAATTCGAGACACTGACTACTTTTGTACGGTCACGGTAAACATTCGCAACTTTTGCCCTTTACGATGAAAAACGACATAATACCGTTTTGTTCCGACTGACATTTTTATGAAATTTTTCTCGGACATTAGACTCCTGCTGTTGTCGGTTTGGCTTGGGGCGGCCGTATTTTTTATCGCCGTCGCCCAAAGCGCATTTGCAGTTGTGCCGCAGCGTGAACTGGCCGGAGCCGTCGTCAACCGAACACTCGCCGTGCTCAATTTCAGCGGCTTGGCGATAGCGGTGATTCTGATTTTTACGTCGCTTGTAGCCATCAGCGCCGTAAACCGTTTCTGGCTTTGGACAGAGCGTTTTTTACTGCTCCTGATCGCAGCATCGTGCGCAGTCGGACAATTTGTGATCGGATTTTGGATGTCGATGAAACGAGCAGAGATCGGCCGCCCGATCGACGAGCTTGCCGCTGACGACCCGCTGCGCATGCAGTTCAATTTGCTTCACGATTATTCGGTTTGGGTTTTGATGGCTGGAATTGCGGCTGCAGCGATAGCATTTTTTATCATCGCCAATCGAAAATTCGGGCCGGTGCCGAAAACCGCTTCAAACGACCCGTACAATTTCGAAAAAGAGTTTAAGACATAGCAGTTATGGAACTTATCGAAACATTATCCGATTTTGAACGCCGCTTTGCGGCTTGGAACGGAGACGAAAAACTCTCAGGCTATCCTTTTGTTCAAAACGTACACGCGCCGTTCACGCCGGTTCGCCGCGCGCTGCCGATGCTGAATTTGGCTCTTATTACGTCTGCCGGCGCTTACATCGACGGCATGGAGCCGTTCGATATCTCGTCGAAAGACGGCGACATGAATTTTAAGGAGATTCCGATAGAGGTCGAAGCAGCAGATCTGCGTTACGCGGCTAAAGGGTTTGATCCGAAGACCGTACAAGAGGACCGAAACTCACAGATCCCTGTTGACCGGCTCCTCGAATACCAAGCCAATGCCGTCATCGGCCGCTTGAACGAATGTTGGTGGAGCCTTAGCAGCTACGTTCCGAACGCCGCTAGGGTCGCGACCGTACTTGCCCCGAAAATCGCCGAACGCCTTCACCGCTACGAAATTCAAGCCGCGTTGCTAGTTCCCGCATCCCGGCTATGTCACCAATCGCTGGGCATTATCGCGCGCGGCATTGAAGAGAGCGGTATTCCGACAATGCTGCTTTCGGTTGATAAAAACGCTTCAGAGATGGTACGCGCGCCCAGAACCGCTTACTACGACGGCGAATTCGGTTCTGTGTCCGGAAAACCTAATTGGCGTGAGTATCAGCTCCGCGTTTTGGACGAGGCTCTTCGCTGGACCGAGACTTTCGACCAGCCCGGCATAAGAAAGCTCGCTGTTGAATTGGAAACTCAGGTCGAAGCAGCCCGCGGGGAAAGATAGCGGTTCGAAAGTCGGGTCAAATAGCTGTCTGCCATGTTTTTATGGCTTCGATAGGATAGACAAGCATTACGATATTCAGCAGCAGTCCGTCGCGTATCCATAGAAGCAAAACGAGTTCGACAACCACAAAGAAGATCAACGATTTCCACCAGCCTAATTTCAAAGCGATCCAAAAACCCACTGCACACGCGGCGACATCGCCGATGGAATTTGCTATCGAATCTCCGAAATAATCAAGCGATGCGGTGTTTTCACGGTATTTATCGATAATAAAACTGCTGTTTTCGAGAACTTCCCACGCGGTTTCCGCGATTGTCGCGATCAAAAACTGCCATTCGTTAGCGAGTTTCGAAAATAGTAGGCCGGTGATCCAGAAAAACATTACGCCGTGCAGAATATGCGTAAACGTGTACGGATCGAAAAGATGCTGCGACGTATGGCTGCTGTTCCAGGCTTCGTTCACGTAAAGCGAGTAGTCGCCTGACTTGCACCACCAAATTCGGCCCTGCGACCAGAGCACGATTGTCATTACCGCCGTAACCGATACGGCAACAGCTATCGGCAAGCGGTTTATTTTTGCTGGCGAATGAACTTCCATGGTTCAAATCGATTGTCTTAGGAATTCAAGCCCATTTCAAGCGTCCACCCTCTTTGCGATCTTTGCGCCTTTGCGTGAAAATCTAGCTGACAATGAATCGCGCCGAAATTATCAATCGCATAAAAGCACGCAAAAGTGAGTGGGACATGGTCGTCATCGGCGGCGGCGCGACCGGGGTCGGCTGTGCGGTGGATGCCGCATCGCGGGGTTTTGAAGTGCTGCTTTTGGAGCAGCACGATTTCGGCAAAGGCACGTCGAGCCGCAGTACTAAACTAATTCATGGTGGCGTCCGCTACCTTGCACAAGGCAACATCTCGCTCGTGCGCGAGGCATTAAAGGAACGCGGAATTCTATTCAGAAATGCACCGCATGTTGTTCATAAACAAGCATTTATCGTTCCTTGTTATAGCCTTTGGCAGAAGATATTTTACGGTGTAGGCCTGAAGGCATACGATCTGCTTTCAGGCAAATACAGCTTTGGGAAATCAGTGGTCCTGTCCCGCGGCGATGTTATAGAACGCCTGCGAAACCTCGAGTGTCGTGGCCTTCGCGGCGGCATTTTGTATTACGACGGGCAGTTTGACGACACGCGGCTGCTGATCGATCTGGTCAAAACTGCTCACAAACTTGGAGCCGCTGTTCTGAACTATGCAAAGGTGCTCGCGTTAACAAAAAATGCCGAAGGCAATTTGAACGGCGTTGTTTTTGAAGACGTTGAAACCGGTGAAGAATTTTCCGTTAAGACAAAATGCGTCATAAACGCAACCGGAGCTTTTTGCGATGCCGTGCGGCGAATGTCCGACGACACCGCCGAACCGGTCGTAACATACAGCCAGGGAATTCATCTTGTTTTCGACAAGAAATTTCTGCCTCGTGATACTGCTCTGATGATCCCAAAAACAAGCGACGGCCGGGTGCTTTTTTGCATCCCGTGGCTAGGGTCTCTGCTCGTCGGCACGACCGACACGCCTACCGCCAACCCGTCACTCGAACCTGAAGCACTCGACCCCGAGATCGATTTCGTCCTGGAAACCGCAGGAGAATATTTAGCGATGAAACCGAATCGCAAAGATATTCTGAGCGTGTTTGCCGGCATTCGCCCGCTCGTCAAATCCGGAAGATCGGTCAAAACATCCTCGCTTTCACGCGGACATGATCTGTTTGTCGACGATTCCGGTTTGATAACGATCACCGGCGGGAAATGGACGACTTATCGAAGAATGGCAGAGGACGCTGTTGATAAGGCAATAGAAATTGGCAGTCTCGAAGGACGAAAATCAGCGACCGAAGATTTGGCGATTGCTGGGCCGTCGACGCAGGACGCCGCTAAAAATTTTCATCCAGGCCTGCCGTACACTGACGAAGATGTAATCAGCGCAGTCCGCGAGGAAATGGCACGAACGGTCGAAGACGTGCTCGCGCGTCGAACCCGCGCTCTTTTCCTGAATGCGAATGCCGCTATTGAAATGGCCCCGTCCGCCGCAGAGATCATGGCCGACGAATTAGAAAAAGATAAATCGTGGATCGAGAATCAGATTGAGAGGTTTAACCAGACGGCTGGCAGTTACAAAATAAATTAAACCGCGGATGGACGCGGATAAACACAGATAAGCTTAGATTTCCATCTGCGTCAATCTGCGTCCATCCGCGGTTAAATTTCTTATTCCGTCGAGACAACATCGTCACCGCGCAAAGCCGCATTTAGCGTATGCCAGCTCAAGGAAGCGCATTTGACGCGGGCCGGGAATTCCAAGACGCCTGCAAAAATCTTTAGCTTGCCGAGATCGTTCTCGTCGGTTTCGATATCGAGCTCGCCGGTCACCATCTTATGAAACTCGTCAAAGATCGTTTCTGCTTCGTGCCTGGTCTTCCCTTTAACGGCCTGCGTCATCATAGACGCCGCCGCCTTTGATATTGCGCAGCCTGACCCCTTGAACGCAACGTCCGTAACCATGTCGCCGTCCATCTTCACATAAACGCGCAACGCGTCGCCGCACAACGGATTCTTGCCATCAGCTTGACTGTCTGCATCCGGGATCTCACGAAAATTTCGCGGATTCTTGTTGTGCTCTAAAATTACTTCCTGATATAGATCGCTTAGTTCTGACATTCTTACAATGAAAAAATCCATCAAATGAAAAAAGGGTTGACGGATTTTTGTTTCATTAGATTTTACCAATTATTTGAATTTGTCTCTTCCATCACTGATGGGAACTCGGTTGGTATTTTTCTCTGTTACCGCTTTTTGAAGAAGCTTTTTCGCCAACTTAAAAAAATCATTAGCTTCCTTGTCCTTTAAGGACGGTTCTCCGAATTTATCTACTAACTCCTGTGACGATTTGAAATCACCTGTTCGCCGGTACAGATCGGCAATGACTGTTTTCAGGACCCAATAAGATTCATCGGAATCCTTGAGTTCGGCCAGTCTTTTTTTGCCTGCTGAGATCGATTCCAGAGCATATTCTTTGTAACGAACTATATTTTTACAATTATCTGCCTCCCAAGTAGCATTGAGATACAGCCACCAGTAATCGTCAAACTTTTCCTCGTTTAACTCCTTTATTTTTGCAAAGAGGTAAAAGGTAGCGTGCTTTTGAGCGTAGATGTCCTTGTAAGTCTTTGATTCAACGATCTTCTTCATCTTTTCTAGTTCTTCCTTGCTGTAGTCTTTTTTAGTTACTACAAAGCCGTGGCTTGGACAGACTGGAATAGGAACGGGAAAACGCATATAGGAAACGGGTTCCCAATCGAGATGACGACCATAAGTTGAATGCGTTCCTAAGTAAAATGCCTTAAATTTTTCACCGCCGATGGGGCATTTGATTTCTTCTTCATAGACATGGTGACCATCTGCTCCTCCGTTACAATTAAGCACATCACCGGATAAACAGTTCACCAATGTTCCCTTAAATCGGAGATGATTGTTTAAATGTGTATTTTGACTGGCATTTACTATCATTGCCGTCAAAAGGATAAGGAGTGTAGTCAGAAATGTTTTCATACCTCTTTAGACTCCTAGAGAGCCATAAAGTTGCACCATTTTACGCAAAAACCTCAATAACCTTCTGCACAGCGTCTGCCAATTTATCAACCTCTTCACGAGTATTATAAAACGCAAAAGAAGCCCTAGCTGTGGCCGGCACGTCGAAGAACTGCATCACCGGCTGTGCGCAGTGGTGGCCGGCGCGGACGGCGATTCCCTGTTGGTCGAGTATCGTGCCGATGTCGTGCGGGTGGACGTTTTCTATGGTAAACGAAAGTACCGACGCCTTATTTTCGGCCGTGCCGATTATCTTTACGCCCGGAATATCCGATAGACGCTCGGTCGCGTATTCGAGCAGTTCGTGCTCGTACGCTGCCGCTGCTTCGAAATCTATCGAGTTTATGTAATCGATCGCGGCGCCGAGGCCGATGCCGGCGGCGATGGCCGGCGTTCCCGCTTCGAATTTATCCGGTATGGGCGCGAATGTCGTCCCTTCAAAACTCACCGTGCGGATCATTCCGCCGCCCGTCTGGTACGGAGGCATTTTGTCGAGCCATTCACGCTTGCCGTACATCACGCCGCTGCCCGTCGGGCCGAACATTTTGTGGCCCGAAAAGACGTAAAAATCGGCGTCTAGATCCTGAACATCGACCGGAAAATGCGGCACGCTCTGTGCTGCATCGACACAGACCGGCACGCCGAATTTATGCGCCGTTGCGATCACTTCTTTCAGCGGGTTGATGGTACCGAGCGAGTTAGAAACATGCCCGACCGCAACGATGCGAGTCCGCTCATTCAAAAGATTTTCGTATTCGTCGATTACCAATTCACCCCGTTCGTTCATCGGGATAACGCGTATATTCGCACCGCGCTGTTCGGCGACCATTTGCCACGGAATAATGTTCGAGTGGTGCTCCATCTGGCTAACGATTATCTCATCGCCTTCGCTGATGAATTTGTGGCCGTACGAATACGCGACCAGATTTATCCCCTCGGTCGTGCCGCGAACAAAGATGCATTCCTTTACGTCCGGCGCGTTGATAAAGCGTTTTACCTTTTCGCGTGCCGCTTCGTAAGCCGTCGTTGCGTGCTGTGAAAGATAATGCACGCCGCGGTGAATATTCGAATGCTCTTCGGCCAGGTATTTCGAACCGCGATCGATCACAAGCTGCGGCACTTGCGACGACGCTGCGTTATCCAAATAAACCAGCGGCTTGCCGTTCACTTCCTGCGACAACACCGGAAAATCTTTGCGAATTTTTTCAACATCCCAATTGCTCATTGTTTTTACAGCGGTCACGATATTACCTCTTGCCGGAATTAGCGGCCTTGGCGACCGCGGGTGATGATGGAACCTTGCGCTCCTTTTTTTCTTCGCGGGCGATATACTCACGCAAAGCTGTTTCGATGGTTGCGGCACGACGCTGTTTCTCGCCTGATATCTCGTCGATCTTTGCCAATAACGCTTCATCCAATATTAACGATGTTCTAACTCTCATATTTCTTTCTATACTTCCAATTTTACGTTCAGTCGATTTAGTACGGACCCATCCAGATCAGATTTGATGCTCTCGATCCCGATCTTATTGATGATCTCTTCGGCAAATCCGTACGTAAGTAAATTCCTTGCCAAACTTTCCGGCAATCCGCGTGTCAATAAATAAAACAATTCTTCTTCCTCAAGCTGCCCGACGGTCGC
>JBQTJB010000190.1:0-11873 GCA_052387555.1 Blastocatellia bacterium
GCTGAGCGAACGCGATATCTTCCGGCTGATCGAGGCCGGCGAAATTCATTTTTATGAAGGGCCAAAAGTTTATGTCTGCCTAAACTCGCTGGCCGCGATCAAGGAGAAACCATGAATATGAAAATAATCACAGCTATTAAATTATATTTTATACAGATCAAATTTATGGCGACGATTTTGCTCGCGGCGGGTGTTATCTCCGTCTTTGCACAATCGCCGCTCGACGGTTTCGACCCGAATGCGGACGAGAAGATTAATGTGGTTGTCGTTCAGCCGGACGGCAAAATTATCATCGGCGGCGATTTTACGGCTGTGGCGGGCTCGACGCGCAATTATATCGCGCGGCTCAACCCGGACGGCTCGCTCGATGCCGCGTTTGTCCCGAACGCGAACGGGGTCGTTCGGGCAATCGCTCTGCAAGCGGACGGAAAAATTCTCGTTGGCGGACAATTCAACAACATCGGCGGGCAACCGCGCAGTGCCGTTGCTCGGCTCGACCCGAACACCGGCGCGGCTGATTCGTTCAATCCGAATGTAAGCGGAGATGTTTATGCTATCGCTTTGCAGGCGGACGATAAAATTATCATCAGCGGCGTATTCTTTGATGTCGGCGGCGTGGCGCGCAACTGTCTGGCGCGGCTCGATGCCGCGACGGGAACAGCCGATTCGTGGAATCCGAACCCAGACAATTTTGTTTTTTCCATCGGCGTGCAGCGCGACGGGAAAATTCTGGTGGGCGGTTTTTTCAGCTTAATCGGCGGGCAGACGCGCACAAATTTGGCGCGGCTCGATGCCGGCAGCGGCGCGGCTGATTCTTTTAACCCGAACCCGAACGGCGGGATTCAGGAAATCGTTTTTCAAGCCGACGGCAAAATTTTGGTCGGCGGCTTTTTTTCAAGCATCGACGGGCAAACGCGAAATAATATCGCGCGGCTCAACGGAAGCGGAGCGGTTGACGCTTGGAATCCGAACGCAGGCAATACGGTTATTTCAATCGTTGTGCAGGCGGACGGGAAAATTTTAGTCGGCGGCTCGTTTCTCACAGTCGGCGGGCAGCCCCGCAATCGAGTTGCGCGGCTTGACGCGGTTACCGGAGCTGCTGACTCGTTTGACCCGAATGCGAACGATGATGTTTATACAATCGCCGCGCAGCGGGACGGCAAGATTTTGCTCGGCGGCAATTTCACGTCGGTTAGCTCGGAGACGCGCAATTACATCGCGCGGCTCGAACGCGACGGCTCGGTTGACCGGACGCTTAGTTTGAATGTAAACGGCCAATATGTTACCGCGATTGCCGTGCAGGCGGACGGCAAAATAATTCTCGGCGGAAACTTCACTGCCGTCGGTGCTTTTCCCCGCAGCAATATTGCACGCTTAAATGCGGACGGCTCGCTCGATCTCGGTTTCGACCCGAACGCGAACGACGACGTTTCGGCAATCGCCGTTCAGCCGGACGGGAAAATTTTGGTCGGCGGCAGTTTTACCGGCATCGGCGGGCAACCGCGCAGCCGTATCGCCAGATTAAACGCGGACGGCTCGCTCGACACCGCCTTTAGCGCGGACGCGGACGACGACGTTTTCGCAATCGTGCTGCAATCGAACGGAAGAATTCTCGTCGGCGGACAATTTACATCAATCGGCGGCACGTCGCGCAATTATCTGGCGCAGCTTTCCTCGATGAACGGACAAGTCCAGCAGTTTGACGTTAATCCCGACGGCACGGTTGAAGCTATCGTCGTTGAGCGAACCGGAAACATTCTCATCGCGGGCGATTTCACTACTCTCAGCGGCGGCTTGGCGCGCGACGGCATTGCCGAACTCACGCCGGAAGCCGGGATTACAAACTTTGATCCGACGACGAACGGCTCGATTAACTCGCTCGCGGTGCAATCGAACGGCGATATTCTGATCGGCGGCAGTTTTACATTTGTCAACGGTCAATTTCGCAGCAAAATCGCGCGCTTCGACAATCTTTTGCGGCAGCTCGATACTTCGTTCACTCCGAACATCAACTCCGGTTTTGTCCAATCAATCGTCGTTCAGTCCGACGGCAAAGTTCTGATCGGCGGCTTTTTCAATGCTGTTAACATGCAGCCGCGCGCGAACTTTGCGCGGCTCGACGGGACGACCGGCGTGCCGGATTTATACGCGCCGAACGCCAACGGGCAGGTTCAGTCAATAGCCCTGCAAGCGGACGGCAAAATTCTTCTGGGCGGCAATTTTGAGTTTCTTGGTGCAACGCTGCGGAGCCGTTTCGCGCGTCTCTCGAACAATGTCGCCGCGTTGCAGAATCTGCTTGTTTCTCAAACAACGATTACCTGGAATCGTTCGGGCGCGGCGTCGCAGTTTTCATCCGCGACTTTCGAGCTTTCGACCGACAACGGCGCGACTTTCACATTTTTAGGTTCTGCCTCGCCGAGCCTTGCCGAATTAGCGACAAACGATAAATTCGGCCCGCTCGCTCCGCAGGCATCGAACTACACGCTGACCGGATTAAATTTGCCGACGACGGAAAATATCTTGATTCGATCCCGCGGCTTTTACTCTAACGGCACAATCGAAGAGCTGGTGCAAAACGACTTTGTCTTTGGACCGACGTCGGCGAATGTTTCCGTCGGCGGGCGCGTTTTGACGGCTGATGGCAGGGGCATTTCCAAAGCCCGCGTTTCAATCACCGACGCGGCGGGCGAAACCCGCACGGCGTTGACCAATCGATTCGGCTATTACCGTTTCGGCGAAATTCCGGTCGGCCAAACTTACATTCTGACGGTCAGACACAAGCGGTATCAGTTTTCGCCGCACGTCTTGACCGTCCTTGACGAAATCACGGAGTTGAATTTTACGGCGAGCAATGAATAACGTTTTTGCGGCTATCGGCAAAGAGCCGCAACCGGAAACGAGTTTTGTCCCTTTTGCGGCGCGTTCACCGATTTGACGACGCCGGAAACTGTGGCTCTGACCTACGGAGCTAACTTGCACGAAATCTTTCGGCTGATCGAGGCCGATGAGAGCGAAGCAAGAAATTAGGTTTGTTTTATTTCGGTGTCTTCGGTGTTTTTCTTTGTGCTCCGTGGTTTTGCTTGAAAGCGTAAACCACGGAAGACGCAGAAAATCCAGAACATAAAAGTGCTGAACTGACTTTTCAGACAACCTCTTTTTTATTCAAGCTCCATTTTGGACAAAATCACTTGAAATCTAGGCTCGTTGCGGATCTCGTCAAAATAAGGAGTCGTTTTTATCCACATCATGCGGTCGTCGCGGGTTTCAAGACCTTTTTCCAATGCGCTTAGAGCTTGTTCTTTTCTTCCCATTGCTGCATACACATACGAAAGGCGTACCCATCGTCCCGGGCTTTCAGATACTTTCTGTTCTAACCACGCAAGATGCTTTAATACGTCATCGCCGTTCCCGTTGCGGAAAAGTGCAATGGTATAAATTGCCCTGGCGGCAAAGTTACCAGAATTTTCTGCAACCAACTCTTCCAGTATAGGAAGAGCTTCATTAAGCCGGCCAGTTTCCAAGTAGGCCATAGCGATTCCCATTTTCGAGTCGCGCACTGTTGCGTCAGAGGTTGCGGAATTCAGGTTTGAGGCATAGGCGATTCCCGATTCTTCATACCGTCTATTGCAGTAAAGCAGCCATGCATGATTACGGTCCAACGGGTCAAGCTGTTTTGCTTTTGATGATAATTCGATCGCTTCATCGGCGCGGCCCAGCGTGACAAAGAGAAACGCCAGCCGCCGGTAGTTCATCGCTTCATTCGGAGCCAGCTCGATCGCTCGGCGAAAGTGAGATTCGGATTCACTCCAGTTCCAGTCGTAAATGCGCAGCAGCCAGCCCATAGCTGCGTGAGCCTCTGCAAGATTTGGGTCGATTGCGAGGGACCACTTCGCTTGATCTCGAGACTGTTCGTACCGTTCTATGCGTTTGATTCCGGCCGATGCATTTGCCAGACGTGCAAGAGCATCCGAGAGGCCTGCATGTGCAAGCGCGTAGTTTGGGTCCATCTGTATAGCTCGTTGAAATTCGTCAGCCGCCCTTTGGTGTTCCGACTGCTGAAATAAAAATCGGCCTTTCAAGTAAGCCTGATACGCATCGGCATTTGCCGTGTACCGTTTCATGACAATTTCACGGTTATGCAGATTCAGATTTAGTTCCATCGCCTTTGCGGTTTGTTCGGCCATTGCATCCTGAAGTTTGAATATATCCGATTCAGATTCGTCGAATAAGCTGCTCCAAATCTGAACTCCGTCACCTGTGCGGGTCAAACGAATCGTGAGGCGGATTTTGCCGTTGGCATGTTGCAAAGTGCCGTCGATGACGAAATCAACTCCCAGCCGCTTTCCTTCCTCGACGGGTTCGTAAGTTCTTCTTGCATAATCGCTGACGGCGGATGTCGAGAGCACCTTTACCTGATTGATGTCTCCGAGACTTGTAATTAAAGAGTCGGCAAAGCCAAGACCTAGAGCGTCTTCAACATTTCCGCTTACGGACTTGAAGGGCAAAACGGCAATTGTCTTTACATCCTTTGAAGCAGTCGTTCCGCTGTTGTAAGTAAATATGGCTACGAAGGATACCGCAATAACACCAAAAAGAACGGCAGGTAGCGCGTAACGAGTGTATGGGGCTCTAAAATGTGCTGCAGGGATAGTTTTGATGTTCGGCTCTTCCGAACGTTCGAGCTCTTCGATCACTGTGCGTGAAACCGAATGCCGTTCGATGACGATGCTGTTTTGACCGTTTTCTGCAATGTCCGCCGTAAACCGATAACCACGCCTCGGAACCGTTTGAATGATCTCGTCGGATTCGCCAAGATCGCTGAACGTCTTGCGGATGCGATAGATGTGCCGCGACAGATTGCTTTCTTCGACAAATGAATCGGCCCATACCCGATCCATCAACTCCTGCTTGGTGATTACATCTCCCGCGTTTTCCGTGAGGACGGAAAGCACCTCGATCTCCTTTAAGGGCAGGTTAACGGGTTCGCCGTCGTGCCAAAGAACTTGTTTATCGGCATCTAACCGAAACTTCCCGAATTCCCGTAAACCGCTGCTTCCATTACGCATAACACACCCCGTTAATAAATAGAGAAATAATGGAGAAAAAGTTCAAGACTCATTTTCTCTGTTCACGCTATAAACCTACCCTGTCAACGACCTATCGTTGAGCGGCATTCGGGCGGAGGCGATTGCGTTTGGTGATGTTAGTTTCCGTCTGAATGCCAATTTTAGAACAAATGACGCAAAAAACAAAGAAAATTTTAATAACTACAGAACAGCACGAAGTTACAGTGATACGGCGAAGCGATCCGGGGACAGCCGAAGCTTACTGCCCTTTTTGCGACAGACACGTTGAGGTTGTGTCTATCGATGCCGCTATGAGCCTTACAAATCTGCGAATGAGAGAATTGGCCGGGCTGATGGAAAGCGGAGCCATCCATGTGGTCAGCGCGCCTGATAGCCGACTGCTTCTCTGCCATGACTCGCTCAAAGGAGATTTAGAATGAGCCACAGAAAATTGAATATGGTGCCGTTCATTATGAAAGCGCCCAATAGGTGAAATATGTTGAATAAAATTAAAGGTTTACAATATATGGTAGTTTTTTTGATAGTGATAACTTCCGCGTTCGCCGTCCATGCACAGTCGACCGGATTTACCTATCAAGGGAGCCTTAGAGATGGGGCGAATCAGGCAAACGGAAACTATGATTTCGAGTTTGCTTTATTCGATGCCTTGACGGGCGGCACACAGATCGGTTCAACGATCTCTCAAAATAGTATCGCTGTTTCCAACGGGACCTTCGCGGCCAATCTCGACTTCGGCAGCCAGTTTCCCGGAGCTAATCGGTTTTTGGAGGTTCGCGTACGGGTTGCCGGCGGCGGCGGGTTTACAACCTTGTCACCAAGGCAGACCATTGCAAGCTCGCCCTATTCGGTCAAAAGTCTAACCGCAGACAATGCGACGAATGCGACTAATTCGACGAATGCCGAAAATGCAACGACCGCCCTAAACGCGACGAATGCGGTAAATGCGGCGAACGCTGAGAACGCGACAACAGCAGCTAACGCTTTGCAGCTCGGCGGTGTCGCCGCTAATCAATATGTTCTGACCGGTGATCCGCGAATGAGCAACGCCCGAAACCCGCTGCCGGGAAGCAGCAGCTACATCCAAAACACAACCTCGCCTCAAGCAACAAGTAACTTTTTCATCAGCGGCAACGGCACGGCAGAGGGAACGCTCAAGGGCGACATAGTAAATGCCTCAACCCAATTCAATCTCGGTGCGGCCCGTATTCTTAGCAACGCGGGCACAGACAACCTGTTTGCCGGTGTCAATGCGGGAAGCGCGAATACTGGTTCCGAAAACGCATTTTTCGGAAAGAACGCGGGCAATGCCAATACTACAGGCAATCTAAACTCGTTCTTCGGGGCATTCGCCGGCAACTTTAACACGACCGCGAGCAACAACTCCTTTTTTGGCAACTTTGCCGGCAGAGGCAACGTGACAGGAGCTGACAATTCCTTTTTTGGGCGTAGTGCCGGATTCCAAAATTCAAGTGGAGCTGCCAATACTTTCTTCGGACGCAGTGTTGGCTCACTGAACTCCATTGGAAGCAACAACGCATTTTTCGGCGCATTTGCCGGCAACTCGAATAGTACGGGCAGTGACAACACTATTGTCGGTTCCGAGGCGGACGTTTTGCTGAATAACCTCTCAAATGCGGCAGCTATTGGCTATCGAGCCGCCGTCGGTCAGAACAACTCACTTATTCTTGGCAGTATCAACGGAGTGAACGGTGCCGTTGCAGACACAAATGTCGGTATCGGAACGACCGCTCCGACGCAGCGACTTCACGTCGTGGGCAATAGTCTTTTCGCCGGCGATGCGACCATTACGGGCAGTTTGAATGCCAACGGAACTTTCTCAGCTAATACTTTAAGCGCAACGACGCAGTTCAATATCGGAGCCAATCGTGTTTTGAGCGTAGCTGGTACAAACAATCTTTTTGCAGGCGTCGGAGCAGGCGCGGCAAATAGCACCGGAAGCGAAAACTCTTTCGTGGGTGCAGGCGCAGGAACTTCTAACACGACCGGGGTTCAAAATTCGTTCTTCGGAAAAGATGCGGGACAGCAAAACACGTCTGGCCTTGCAAATGCGTTTTTTGGTACTTTCGCCGGCGAGGCAAATACAATTGGAAATTCGAATGCTTACTTTGGGACAGCATCCGGTCAGCTTGTCAGCAGTGGAAGTGGCAATTCAAATTTTGGACGGAATGCCGGAAGGGCAAATACAGCCGGGAGTTCCAATTCCAGTTTTGGTTTTGACGCGGGCGCGACCGGGATCACTGGCAATGAGAATTCATTTTTTGGTGTGAATGCAGGAAAGGCAAATCGCGCCGATGGGAACTCGTTCTTTGGTGCGTTTGCCGGCGACTCCAACACAACGGGAAACTCGAATGCATTTTTCGGTTGGTCGGCAGGAACGAGCAACACTTTTGCAAACAATAACTCGTTCTTCGGTTATGTGGCGGGACAGCAGAATACATCCGGTTCAGGTAACTCATTTTTTGGGCGTTCCGCAGGAAATGGTAACACTACAGGAGGCGGAAATGCCTTTTTTGGTGCTGGTGCGGGACAAGTCAACAGTTCGGGTATCGAAAACTCGTTTTTTGGTGTACTCGCAGGGGCCGCAAGTACAACCGCAACCGGAAATTCGTTTTTTGGTGCTAACAGCGGACTTGTAAACACTACTGGGTTCGGTAATGCGTTCTTTGGGCACGAGTCGGGAATCGACAACTCAACCGGTCATAACAACGCCTTTTTCGGCCGTAATTCCGGTGTAAATAACACAATCGGGAACGAAAGCACTTTCATCGGTTCGCGGGCTGGGCTAAACAATACTGTGGGGAATCTAAATACATTTGTCGGCACTCTTGCCGGACAGACCAACGCCGGCGGCGACAACAATTCCGTCCTCGGTTCAAATGCCGATCTCGGAAGCGGCAACTTGAACTTCGCGACCGCTATTGGAGCCGGCACGATAGTTACTACAAGCAATACCGTCCAAATAGGCCGTTTGAATGATAGCGTTCGAATAACCGGAAAGCTCTTGATCCCGACGTTGGGCACTGGCGGCACCTTTGGTGGAACCTCGATCTGCCGCAATTCAAACAATGAGGTTTCCACTTGCGGAATCTCATTGGCATTCTCACCAACTGACGAAGCATTTAACACCGGGCTCGATCTAGTTCTCAAACTAAAACCACGAATTCTTAACAACAAAACACCCAGCAGATCGGAAATAGGCTTTTCCAATTCCGAAGTTGCAGAAGCAAATTCTGTTCTGGTGGCTAAGAACGAGAACGGAGAAATTGAAGGAATTAGATACGATCGCGTCGGGGTTGTTCTGGTAAACGCCGTGAAGGAACAACAGGCGAAGATCGAGGCGCAGCAAAAACTGATCGAAGGACAGTCAGCCGAGATAAATCAATTGCGGCAGGAGCTTAACGAACTAAGGAAGCTGCTAACATCGAGAGCGGATGAACGACAGCCTTGAATGGTAAATAAAGGCGTGATTTCGCCGTCAAAACTCGCTGTCAAAACGGTTAAAATTCTCTCCTCATTTAGCACGTCGGTTTCAGGGGAAGCCGGCGTGCGTTTTTTGATTATATAAGCGTTAGCAGCTAACGAGTTCTAACAGTAAACGCGGTTAGTTTTCATAAAAGTCCCAAAGAAGCAGATCGACCGGTTTGTTGTCATTCCACAATACACTATTGCAAGCATCCCTGCATTAACTTCCGAGCCGGTGTAAATCACTGATCTCAATAGACATAGATCAAGGTGAAAAACAATGGAGAAATAATGGAGAAATTGTTCAGGACATTTTATCCGCGCTCATCCTAATCTCACGGCTAATCTAACCGCATTTTTAGGCGCGAACAAAAAAACACACTGCGTTTAGAGTCGGCCCGAATGCATCAAGAGTTGGAAGAACTGGTTTCGGAGGTGAAGAAACAATGAAAACGAAAAGAAACGTACGTAAAAAGTTAAGTCTCCTGGCCTTGTTTTTCGTGATTGGTGGATCTATCGGCATGCGCGACGGAAACGCAATGGGGTCGCCAAACCTGCTCGGAATTACGGAAGGAACTATTTTCAAAGGGGTATTTGCCGAAACACTGAATGTGGGTGAATCACGGACGAAAACGATAAGGGCAGACCTAAAGTTTAACTGGACGGGCGTAAAACTGATCAATGGTCAGACTTACAAATTCATTGTCGGCAGTCCGGAGTGGAACAACGGCGTAAAAGAAACTGATGCCGAAGGATACGAGGGCAATATCGTGTTCCCAGGAACTGGCGAACGAAGGTATCCGAACTACCGTTGGATGGCTCTTGTCGGAGCCCTTTTCACATATGACGATCAGTATTCGTACACCGGAAAGTCATTTCTGATCGCCAAAGGACGGACATGGAAGGCGACGAAGACCGGAGTTCTCGCGGCATTTGCCAATGATTGTGCTGAATGCTACAACGACAACTCGCGCGTCGTGACATTGACGATCAAGCGGGTCGAGTAGCTCGAACATTTTTAAACAAAAAACGAAAACCCAGGAGGTAAACCAAATGAACAAGAACATTCTAAGAACACTTCTCGCAACTGTATTTATTGCGAGTGCGGCTGCAATAGGTTCGGCCAATGTGCCACAGACTATTTTTGCACCGGATCCGGCCTATTCAACGGGCAATTTGATCTTTGCCGACACGCTTGCAATGAACGAATCGAAAACGATCTCAGTGAAAGCGAACGAGCCCTACAACTACACGGGAATAAAGGCGATCGAGGGCCAAAAATACAAATTTACGGTTGCAAGTCCGGGCTGGAACAACGGCTTCAAAGAGACCGATGCCGACGGCTATAACGACACAGGACCGTATGCCAATACACGAAGGCACACGCAATACAAAACGATGGCCCTCGTTGTTGAGTTTTTCAGCCAGGACAGGAATCCACTTGCTTATATGAACCGCAAGATGCTTATCGGTCTTGGTCCCCGCGAGTGGAAGGCATCCGTCACGGGCTACATGGTCGCGCTGGCGAACGACTGCATGTCGTGCTACGCCGATAATTCCCGAGTTGTAACGCTTACGGTCAAGCGAATACCTGCGTAAGTCGGATCTTTCGAAAGTCCTCCGTAACCAACCGAGCGCCCGATCACAGTGCACGGGCGCAGTTGGCCACGCTGAGGCTAGGTGTACTGAGAATTTAAGTAAAAGGAGATGAATATGAAAGACATACAAGAAGTAAATGATAAAACTCGCAGAGATTTTCTTAAGAGTGGGGCGGCAACTTTAGCTGGGGCGTTTTGTTTCAGCGCAGGTTTGAAAGACGCCCTTGCCTTTGCCAAAGCCGCGGGCAAACCGATTCTAACGCAAGATACCCTGAATGAATTTTTTAAACAAAGTCATGGGGCGAAACAGATCAAAACTCTGGCAAAGAAAATTATCAACAATCCTGTCTCCTGGCTTAAAGACGAGTTTGCTTTAACCAAAATGCAAATTAACGTTCTTGGGTCAATTCCCTCATCTGAGTGGAGCAAGATCAAAGATGTTCTAAAGGTAGTTGAAGAAAAAGGAGTAAGTCTAAGAGTTCAGCTAAAACAAACAGATGACGGAAAACCTTCAGCGGTCGCGATGAGTTTTGTGAGCGGTAAATGTAAAGGCAGTGCAAGTGTAAATGCCGAAGGCAGTTATAGCTCTAGTAGTGGCGGAAACGTTACGGTCAAGGCATCAGCCACAATTTACTTTTGAGTCTGAAAAACAAGATTGCCGTGGGACTGAGGATCAAAGGTATTAGCGATGGATACGACGCGATCCGAGTAAAGCTGAGGGCAGAAAAAAAACACGAACTGTACCTGATCTCACGTTGTCAAGGTTGTGCTTGTAATGATCGCGCGTCTCGAATACCGCCGTAATTCTTGTCTTGCGGAAACACTTACGGGCCGCTGCTTCTAATCTTCGATGTCTCTGAGCAAAACAAATTCGACGTCCTCGATACTGCAGTTTATTGCTGTTTGCGCGGTATTGATCTGCGCGACTGGAAATACCCTCACTCAAAAGTCATCTGGGGGACTAACTTTTACAGCTTCGTTTGCGGACAAGGATCTGCTGCCAAGGGATCGAATAGTTCTTCGGGCATCGAGCGGCACCACACTCGGGGCAATTGGCATAGTACTAAACGACACCGATATCACAGAGTTGTTTTCTATCGAGGGCGACGAACTCATCTATCTGCCCACGGCCTTTCCGCTGCCGGTCGGCGAAAACAGGCTGAGTGTTTATTCCAGGAATGCAAACGGCGTTTGGCGGCTCGAGAAAGAGTTCGTTCTAAAAGTTTCTAATGTTGTCGAACCATCGCCGACACGAACCAAAACTAAATTCGAATTTACCCCGACACTCTCGCTTAACTTTAAAGGCGAAAGCAATATCAATTATTTTCCTGCAACAGCCAGACCCGAACGACTTGCCTTTGCCGACACTGCAATGCAGGGAGGTTTACAGCTGAAAGTAACGCGTGCCGGATGGTCATTCGGCGGCCAGTTCGATCTTGCCGGATCGAGCCGAAGGAACGAGGCTCTACGTTTTGGTGAACTTGGCGATCGGGCACCGTCTATTGACCTTTCGAGCTATAAGATCGAAGCGACAAAGGGACGATTTAAAGCGGAATTAGGCCATGTCTCGTTCGGTTCGCAGCGGCACCTGATAAACAGTTTTTCGAGCCGCGGCCTGAGCGTTACCGTTCCTGCTGGCAAACAGAACGAAATTATATTTTCGGCGATGAACGGCACGTCAATCTTCGGGTTCGACAATTTCGCG
>JBQTJB010000191.1:0-6793 GCA_052387555.1 Blastocatellia bacterium
CGGCATCGGCGTCGGCTTGAGAATGAAGATCTTTGATTATTGATTTCGCGAGATTGACCTTGATGTTCCGCGGGTTTTCACCTTTTTCAATTTGAGATCTCAAATTTGAAATCTCAGATTGCGTCAAGTCGGTCAGCAGTTCGCAATACCGCCACATCAGATCGTCAGTGATCGACATCACCTTGCCGAACATCTCATTCGGCGGTTCGTCTATGCCGATATAGTTGTTCAACGACTTCGACATCTTGTTGACGCCGTCGAGGCCTTCGAGCAGCGGCGTGGTGATGATAACCTGCGGCTCCTGGCCGAATTCACGCTGGAGGTTGCGTCCCATCAAAAGATTGAATTTCTGGTCGGTCCCGCCGAGTTCGACATCTGATTCGAGTGCAACTGAATCGTAGCCCTGTACCAGCGGGTAGAGAAGCTCGTGCAGCGAGATCGGCTTTTCGTCCTCCATCCGCTTTGTAAAATCGTCGCGTTCAAGGATTTGTTTCACAGTTGTTTTCGCGCAAAGTTTTACAAAATCGGCGGCGGTAAATTTATCCATCCATTCGCCGTTGAAACGAAGCTCGGTCTTTTCGGGGTCGAGCAGCTTGAACATCTGCTGCTTGTAGGTCTCGGCATTTGCATTGACCTCTTCACGGAGGAGCGGCGGCCGCGTGACGTTTTTGCCCGAAGGGTCGCCGATCATTCCGGTAAAATCGCCGATCAGAAAAATGACCGTGTGCCCTAGTTCTTGAAAAGCCTTCAATTTGCGTAGAACGACCGTGTGTCCGATATGAATATCAGGTGCAGTGGGATCAAGACCCAGCTTTACGCGCAGCGGCTTTCCGGTCTTTGCCGATCGCTCGAGCTTTGCCTTAAGGTCCTCCTCGCGGATAAGGTCAACCGTGCCCTTCTTTAAAAACTCCAACTGTTCGTCAATGGTCATATCGAAAGCCGTAATTATAGCTTACGATACATGATATACGCATTCGTCAGGCCGTTTTCTTTGTGGTCAAATGCTTCGGGGATTTCGCCGATCACTTCGAAGCCGACGCTTTTCCAGAGTTTTACGGCGACCTCGTTTGATTTTACGACGAAGTTGAATTGTATTGATTTGAAGCCGAGGCTGTGGGCTTCTTCTATTGAGTGTTCGGCCATTTTGCGGCCGATGCCTTTGCCTTTTGCCTCGGGCGAAACCATGTAGGCACCGTTTCCGACATGCGAACCAAGACCCGGCTGATTCGCCTTGAGCCAGTATGTCCCTACAACTTCGCCGTCGAGAACCGCCACGTAGTTGAACTTCTCAGGCGAGAACCAATACGCCATCATTTCTTCTTCAGACGTATCCGGCGAAAACACATAAGTGTCTCCGCCGGCGATCACGTTTTTGATTATTTGCCAGACAGCGGATTTATCGGTTTCAAGAGCTTTGCGTATTTCGGCCATCAGTACCAACTCAGACATTTAGTAAATCGTAAGAATGTCAGAACTGTCGGAGTCGATCAATGCATGCAACAATTCGACATGATGACGAAGCATTGCCTCTATCGCATTGGTTGGACAATTTCCGCGTCTTATCCAGACGATGCTTGGGGGGGCGCCGAGTAACGAGTCCATTTCAGCGAAATCGGCATCTTTGGTAACGATCACAAAATCGTTTCTCGCCGCGAATTCGCGAACATCTGCATCGCTGGAAGTGTCGAGTCCCGCTGTGAATACATGATCAGATTCCGGATAGAGGCGTGCAAGGATCGACACGAGCTTTGGGAAAGACTTTGATCAAATAAGAGTTTCAAGCTGAAACAAGCACCTGGCTACGTTCGCGATCCGCCGCGTACGCCAGACACGCACGAATATCAATCTCAGTCAAATAAGGAAAGTCCGACAAGATCTCCGCGTGTGTCATACCTGACGCTAGATAGTCAAGAACATCGTAAACAGTCATTCGCATCCGGCGTATGCATGGCTTTCCCCCGCGTTTCCCAGGTTCGATCGTAATTATGTCACGATAGTTCATAAAAAAGCATATCAGTTTTTCACCAGAACAGATGTCTTTATTTCAAGTACTTATCGAACCAATCCAGATTGCTCTGCATTGCGGCGATCTGCAGTTTCGGTTCCTGAATACCATGCGGTTGGCGTGGGAAAACAACCATTCGGGTCGGCACGCCTTGTCGTTTAAGCGCGGTGTACAATTGATAGCCTTGCTCAATAGGAACGCGCAAGTCCATTTCGCCGTGCTGGACAATGGTTGGCGTCGTCACGCCTTTAATGTTGAACATTGCCGAGTGCTTTGCGTAAATCGCCGGATTATCCCAAAACTCCGCTTCGAAATAATCCGGTAGAAACGACGGAATATCAGCCGTACCGTTAAAGCTCATCATATTAGTTACGGGAGCACCGCTTGATGCAGCCTTAAAACGTTTCGTTTTGGTAATGATGGTCGAGGTCATATATCCGCCGTAGCTCCAGCCCATAACACCGAGGCGGTCTGCGTCGGCCACGCCCATCGCGATCACTTTATCCACTCCGGTCATAAGATCTTCGTAATCCATTCCCCCCCAGTCCTTAATATTGGCTCGGCGAAATTCGGTTCCGTAACCGCTCGATCCGCGTGGATTCGGACGCAATACGGCATAGCCGCGAGAGGCGAATGTGGCGAGCGGGTACGAGCCGCGTCCGCCTATGTAGCTGTGCTGAAAAACGCCGGCCGGGCCGCCGTGAATATTGAGAATCAAAGGAACTTTCGTCCCGGCGGCGTAGCCAACGGGATATGTAAGCAGTCCTTCGATGTCGCGACCGTCCCTGCTCTTCCATTTGACCACTTCGGTTTTACCTGTGGGCATCTTGGCGGCATCTGTATTCGCCCGCGAAACTTGTGTCGTCGAGGCGGCGCCGGAGCGGACTACATGCGCTTCCGGCGGCTTGTCGGATGTCTGCATCACGAACGAAAACATAGTGCCGTCCTCCGTCATGTTGATCGCGCTGATGACCGCATCCTCATATTGTGTTTCGCGAATCGTCCCCGGTGCGATTTCGGCCACGTACATTGCGGTTCCGACACCCTTAGATTCGCTAAACATAATTTTGCCTCCGTCCGGCGACCATCCGATCATATTCGGCTGTCCGTCGTGCGAAAGCGGCATTAATTTTGCCGTGCCGCCGCCATCCGGATAAATTGCGATCCTGTTGCTCTGCGCCCAGCGAACCGGCAGATCGCTAACGTTGATCGCAATCCACTTACCGTCGGGTGAATACCTCGGGGAACTTTCAGCCGCTTGCGTTGATGCAAAGGGCGTTACTTTTGCTGTCGCAACCTCGACTACGGCGACATCGGCCGTCGGCCAATCATTAGCAACCGGTGATTTGACGTGGCTGAAAACGATTCTCGAACCGTCAGGCGACCAATCGAACCCAGAGACATGACGGTTGTCGTTGGTCAGCTTGCGAGGATCGCGCTTTCCGTTAGCGTCCTTTGCGACCGAGACAACGTAAAGCCGCGACATCTTTATATTCTCGTCGATCCAGCGGAAATCGTTGCGGCCTTTGTCGTTCTTTTCTTCATCATCGGTTTTAGGATCGGATGATGAGTAGGTGATCCATTTGCCGTCGGGCGACCAGTCAAAGTCGCCGACAGAGCTTTTTACATCGGTGATCGGTTCTGCCTCTCCGCCCATTAGACGGAGCACATACAGATTGTTCCTGTTGTCCTTGCGGTTCGAGGTGAATGCAATCGAATTGCCATCGGGTGACCATTTCGGATTCGTCGAAGATTTGTCGCCGAATGTAACTTGGTAATTTTCCTGGCCATCGGTCGTCGCCATCCAAATCTGCGTCACAAACTCGCTCTTGTCGGCGGTCATCACAGCTTCGTTGACCGTATATACGACTCGTTTTAAATCGGGCGATATTCGCGGACTGCCGATTGCGCGGGTCTTAACCTGCATTTCAGGCGACCATGTGGATTGGCCGAATGCGAACGATGCAAAAATAGAAACAAATGAGAAAAGAATGAAGCTTTGACGAAGTCCTTTCATGTTGACCGGTCTCCTGTTTAATTGAAATTGTTGAAGTTGTTAGGCGTTATTTTGCAGCAAATTTTTGGATTTAACAATCGCCGGGCATGACTTTTTTCAAGGTGAATTTCCACACCATCCGCTCGCGGGTTTCGTCAAAGATGTATCTGCCGTCTTCGACTCGCCATATGCCCAGAAATTGCCATTTTCCAACAGCAAGTTTGTTGAAAAGCGGAACGCCGTGGCCCGTCGCTATCGCATCAAGTAGTGAGCGATTTTGGGCATCGAGCTTTTGGTCGCCGCGACGGCCCGAACCGGTGTAATGGATCACGTCGGTCGTTTCGCCGTGAAAATCGGGATAGCATGGGTTAATGCGTCCAAAATCCGTCAAAAGCGAGATCAAGCGGCCGTTTCGCTGATAAATGCCATTCCTTATTCTATGAATCTTCGAGACTTCAAACCATGTAAGCAAATCGCCTATGTTTCTATTATCGAAAAAATTTATAGTGGTCATAAAGGAAATGCAATCTGCCATTGACACCCTCAATAAAGCCATTTAGAATCATTTTTCAGATGCTTGTTCGATTATTTCATACTTTCTCATCGGGCTTCTCACGGATATTCGACAATTTAACATCGGACTCTTCGCAAGTCTTCCTGCGGGCGATTTGTGTCATTTCCATCATACGGCTTGATACATTATCGGCACATAAAATTTCCCAAGGAGACAAAAAAACGTGAAGAAATTTCTCGGTATTTTGGCGGTCTTTGCAGTTGCATTGTTCGTTTTCGGCATAGTTTCAAAACGAGCGGAAGCAAATAAAACAATATTTGGCAGCGGCGGCGGAGACGAGCATGAAAAGGCAAAACAGATAAGTTTAGGCATATTGCGCGACCGTGCTGCGCAAAGGGCGATCGGAAATCCGGACGACTATATCGTCAAACGGGTTGAGATCGACGAGCTGAAAATGGCTCACACCCATGTTCAGCAACTGATCGACGGCGTTCCCGTTTGGGAAGGCGAAGCGATAGTTCATTTGAAGTCCGACGGCGAACTGTCCCTCATTACAGACGAACTGAAAGACAGCGTCGCTATCAACACAAAATCCAACCTTACGCCCGAAGAAGCGGTCGAATTCGCAAAACGAATGTACCGCGGTTCCCGTTTTCTGACAGAAGAACCCCGCACCGAACTCTTTATTTACCGAGGTGAGGAGCGCGACCACCTCGCTTACCGCGTTGAAATGCCCCGCATTGACGGTACCGAAGAAACGGCAATCCCGGTTATCTTCATCGACGCTCATACCGGCGAAAAAGTATTCGAATACAACAATCTTCAGACCGGTTCGGGTAATTCGCTTTACAGCGGAACGGTTACTATAGATACAAGTTCTTCTGGCGGAACATTCTATATGGAAGACCTCGTCCGTCAGATGGGCACGTTCAATATGAACAACACCGGCAACACCACGACCGGAACCGGCGGAACCCAATCGCGCTATACCGGCACCGACGACGTGTGGAGCGCCACAGCCGAGCGAGCCGGCGTTGACGCTCATTACGGCGCGAGATGGACGTACGATTATTTCAAGAATATTCACGGGCGCAACGGCATCAACGGCAGCAACGGGCCGGGAACGACCGCCGCAGGAGCAAACAGCGGCATCAGCCTTGTTTCGTCCCGCGTGCATTTCGGTTCGAATTACAACAACGCATTCTGGTACCAGAATCGAATGACCTACGGTGATGGAAACGGCACGACGTTCTCTCCGTTGGTTACTTTGGATATTGCCGGCCACGAAATGACGCACGGCGTCACGCAGTATTCATCAAATCTAACCTACGCAAACGAATCGGGCGCGTTGAACGAATCTATGTCTGACGTATTCGGCGCGATGGTCGAGAGCTACGCACGCGGCGGTGTCGTAAACGGCGATACATGGAAGATCGGCGAGCAGAGCTATACGCCGAGCACTTCCGGCGATGCTCTTCGCTATATGGACAATCCGCATCTTGCGGGAAATGGCGGCTATACATCGGACGATGACCCCGATCATTACTCGGAACGCTACACCGGCACGGCTGACAGCGGCGGTGTTCACATTAATTCCGGCATCGGCAACAAGGCATTTTACCTTGCAGCGGCCGGCGGAACGCACCACCTGGGCGTGAGTGTTACCGGAATGGGAACAACGGACGCGTCCCGAATATGGTATCGCGCGCTGACCGTTTACATGACATCGGGCACTAACTTTTCCGGTGCAAGAACCGCGATGCTAAACTCGGCCACCGACCTTTTCGGCTCGGCCAGTTCGCAATATAACACGACTGCAACGGCCTGGTGCGCAGTGGGTGTCGGGTCATGCCCGGGGCCGCCGCCGACACCGACGCCAACTCCAACCGCGACACCGACACCAGGTGCTGATCTTCTGGTCAACGGCGGTTTCGAGGGAAGTGCTTCGCCGTGGGTAGGTTCCGGCACCGGCTATTTCTACATTGCCAACGGCAGCTATCCGCAGGCCGGAACCGGCTACATCTATTTCGGCGTGTACAACAGCCGCAGCGGCCAGTCGTATCAGACGGTTTCAATCCCGACAACCGCCGCCGGCACGCTTTCGTTCTGGCTGAACGTCCAATCCAGCGAGACAACAACGACGACGCAGTATGACAGGTTGTTTGTCGAGGTCAGAAACACGAGCGGAACGTTGCTTACAACGCTTGCAACTTACAGCAACCTGAACAAGGCTGCCGCCGGCGTTTATACGCAGAGAACTTTGAACATGTCCGCCTAC
>JBQTJB010000192.1:0-2142 GCA_052387555.1 Blastocatellia bacterium
GGGAAAAAGTGAAAAGGTAAAAAAGGGCAAAAGCGGCTATTGTCGTACGACCATACTTTTTCACATTTCCACTTTTCCACTTTGTATGAGTTACGAGAGAACAGATAAAAGAACCTGGGACCAAATTCGCAACACAAAGATCACGCCGAATATTTCGCCGTATGCCGAAGGATCGGCGCTGATCGAGATAGGCGGGACAAAGGTGATCTGCACAGCCTCGGTAGAGGACCGCGTTCCGATGTTTCTGCGAAACAAAGGCACGGGTTGGGTTACGGCCGAGTATGCAATGCTGCCGCGTGCGACGAATACACGGACGCAGCGGGAAACTCAGAGACCGTCAGGTCGAACCCAGGAAATTCAGCGTCTGATCGGAAGAAGTTTGCGTGCTGTGGTCGATACAAAGCTGCTCGGTGAACGGCAAATCTATATCGATTGCGACGTGATCCAGGCAGACGGCGGAACGCGCTGTGCGTCCATAACCGGAGCGTATGTGGCGCTTGCTCTCGCGTGCCGCAAGCTTGTAAAGAACAGCATCTTAAAGACGAATCCGATCCTTAGCGAGGTTGCGGCTGTGAGCGTCGGGATAATTGAAGGAACGCCGATACTTGATCTTGCATACGCCGAAGACTCGACCGCCGACGTCGATATGAACGTGGTTTGCACCGGCACCGGCAAATTCATCGAACTCCAGGGCACCGCCGAACGCGAACCCTTCTCACGCGAGCAAATGGACGAGATGCTCGTGCTTGCGGAGATGGGCGTTACCAAGCTATTTGAAGTACAGCGGAATGCCTTGAATATCTAAATAACGTTGAAAAGTGTGATAAATTAGCCTTTATGGGATTGGCTCAAAGAAAAGCAACCTATTTGCCCGAAGAATACCTCGATTTTGAACGTGCTGCTGAGCTGCGGCACGAGTATATCGATGGGGAAGTATGCGAAATGGCCGGCGAAAGTCTGGCTCATAGGCAAATTTGCGTCAATATCGCGGCAGAGTTGCGACAATTGTTGAAGGGACCTCGTTGTCAGGCACTTTCGCCAAACATGAAAGTCCGAGCAAAAAACCGCGGAATGTTTGCATACCCTGACCTTTCGATCGTTTGCGGCGAGCCGGTTTTTCACGACTCTCAGAAAGATGTTCTGGTAAATCCGAAAGTGATAACCGAAGTATTCTCGCCATCAACGAAGCGATACGATCAAACAAAGAAGTTTTTCCGTTATCGCAAAGAAATACCAAGTTTGATGGACTATGTCTTGATCTATCAGGATTCACAGTTCATTGAGCACCACGAAAAAGCCTCTGACGGACGCTGGGTTCATATTGCATTCGATGGTATTGACGACATTTTTCGAATCCCGTCCATAGAGTGTGAAATTCCATTAACCGAAATATACGACCGGGTTGACTTTGCGGTTATTCCCAATGACGATGCCGGTTTCTCCGGCCTATCTACTCAGTAGGATCGTTTCGGGAAAACTCACGGCGACCATATCCCACTCCCAGACGCGAACTCCGTTTACAAAAACTAGAACCAAGACAATCAACTCGGAGAAAATACATTGAGCGAAAAACAATATCAAGGCAGATCGGCGATCGTCACGGGCGGTACGCGCGGTATCGGCAAAGCGATTGCGTTGGAGTTAGCAAGGCGCGGTGCGAACATCGCGTTCAACTATGCAAAGAGCGCGGACGAGGCTGAAAAGCTGAAGTCGGTGATCGAAGCTCTAGGCGTGAAAGCTTTTGCCGCGCAGTGCGATGTCGCAAACACGGAAGCGTCGGCGGAATTTGTAAATAAAGTAAAAGAAGAATTCGGCACGGTCGATTTTCTCGTAAATAACGCCGGTATCACTCGCGATCAGCTTATTCTTCGCATGAAAGAGGACGACTGGGACGCTGTTATCGACACGAATCTAAAGGGTGCGTGGAATTTTTCGAAAGCAGTTCTGAGGCCGATGATGAAAAACGAGAATGGCGGTTCTATACTGAATATTTCGTCGATATCCGGCGTTGTCGGAATGCTCGGGCAATCAAATTATTCGGCATCGAAAGCAGGCATGATCGGGTTGACAAAATCGCTCGCAAAGGAGGTCGCCAGCCGCAAAATTACCAGAAATGCTCTTGCTCTCGGCCTGATCGAAACC
>JBQTJB010000193.1:0-2638 GCA_052387555.1 Blastocatellia bacterium
TTTGCACCATAACCGGCCAGTAAGACATGTTCGGTTCGCTCCATCACAAGACGAGCAAGCTTTACAGGATTTTTGATGTTTTTGACGAAGGCGACGGCACCTGCTTTCAGGGTTGCACCATCCATGATCGCGGCATCCATTTCGTTTTTGCCTTCGTGTGAGAAAACGGAACCGCGGCCTGCATTGAATAACGGAAAATCTTCGAGCGAAGCCACTGCTGACTCTACGGCATCGAGCGACGAACCGTCTTTCTCCAAAATTTCCCAACCGGCACGCAACGCTTTTTCGAGGCCGGAGCGATATTCGTGTTCAAGCTCTGGCGTCATTGCCGATCTCAAAATCGTCCCCGCCCCGCCGTGTATTGCAAGTGCTATCTTTGCCATATAAAGAATTTACCACAGAGCGCACAGAGAGCACGGAGAAAGCAAAAGCATTATTCTCTGTGTTCTCTGTGTTCTCTGTAGTTCAAATTTTTACATTACGCAGCCGCACCGCATTCGCGATGACTGAAACCGAACTAAATGTCATCGCCGCGCTTGCGATCATCGGTGAAAGAAGCAAACCAAATATTGGAAACAGCACGCCTGCCGCTATTGGAATACCGATCATGTTGTATGCAAACGCAAAGAACAAATTTTGGCGAATATTCCGCATCTTCGCACGGCTCAGGTTTCGAGCTTTCAGAATGCCTGTCAGATCGGGTTTAAGCAGTGTTATGTCTGCCGATTCGATGGCCACATCCGTCCCGCTCGCAAACGCGATCCCAACATCGGCCTGTGCTAACGCCGGAGCGTCGTTCACGCCATCACCAGCCATCGCAACTATTTTGCCCTGCGACTGCAGTTCTTTCACCTTCGCGGCTTTGTCTTCGGGCATAACTTCAGCGAAGACCTGATCGATACCGAGCTGTTTTGCAATGCTGTCTGCGGTAAATTCGTTATCGCCAGTCATCATCACTACTTCGATTCCTTGGCGATGTAATTCGTCAATGGCTTGTTTCGCCGAAGGCTTAATCGCGTCGGCGACTGCGATCAGACCCGCGAGTTGTTTGTCTACCAGGACAAACAATACAGTTTGTCCGTCTTTTCTAAGCTTTTCGGCTGCATTGAAGAACTCACCCGCTGACGCAGGTGGTTCCGCCTTGCCTATAAACACTTCCTTACCTTCAATCATGCCCTTTACGCCGACGCCGGTGATTGATTGGAAGTTTTCGACAACTGCGGCCATATTGCCTCGTGATTCTGATTCGGTGACAATTGCGTCGGCGAGGGGGTGCTCGCTCAATTTTTCAAGGCTCGCTGCGAGACGAAGAATTTCATCTTTGCTAAAAGAACCACCCCGTCCGCCCAAAGCGGCGTCCACCGCTCCTTCGTAAGGAGGGTAACTTAATATCGTTTGAACGGATGGTTTGCCTTCAGTAAGTGTTCCAGTCTTATCAACGACAATTACATTTACTTTCTCTAGAATTTCTAAAGCTTCCGCTTTTTTCACCAACACGCCGTTTTTGGCGCCGTGGCCGGTGCCGACCATTATTGACATCGGCGTTGCAAGGCCCAAAGCACACGGGCAGGCGATGATCAAAACGGAAACAGCCGCAACGAAAGCGTATGCGAGACTTCCAAGTGCGAACCAAACGCCGAAGGCGACAAGAGCGACAAGAATGACGGCAGGGACGAAATACGCGGAGACGACATCAGCAAGCCTTTGTATCGGAGCTCTGCTACGTTGGGCTTCGCCGACCATTTTAACGATCTGTGCAAGCAGCGTTTCGCTGCCTACCTTTTCGGCTTTCATCAAAAAGCTGCGATTGCCGTTTATAGTACCGCCGATCACTTTGCTCCCGGAAGATTTTTCGACCGGGGTCGATTCGCCCGTCACCATTGATTCGTCAATCGAGGTTTCCCCCTCAATTATTTCGCCGTCAGTGGGCACTTTTTCATTCGCCTTTACGCGAAGCGTATGACCGACATGGACGTGGTGTAGGTCGATAACTTCTTCGGAGCCATCATCGCGTATGACCGTCGCATTTTCAGGTGCCAATCGCAAAAGTTCCTTTATCGCTGACGATGTTTGCGAACGCGCCCTTAATTCCAATACTTGACCGAGCAGGACGAGCGTCGTTATCACTGCCGCCGATTCGAAATAGCCGGGGATCAGGCCAGAATGCGTATCTCGCATTTCTGCGGGGAAAAAGCTGGGCACGAACAACACTGCCAGACTCAAACCATATGCCGCCCCAGTACCGATGGCAATGAGCGTAAACATATTCGGGCTGGCGTTTTTGGCCGATGCCCAGGCACGCTGAAAGAACGGCCATCCGCCCCAAAGAACGACTGGTGTCGTGAGTACGAACTGTATCCAGATCGAGACTCGCGGCGAAATTAGATTATGAAAAGCCGGAAACATCTCGCCCATCGCCAGCACAAAAACCGGCAGCGTCAACGCGGCCGATACCCAAACCCGCCGCGTCATGTCGATAAGTTCGGGATCGGGTTGGTCGTCGAGAGTGATCTCTTTAGGCTCGAGAGCCATGCCGCAGATAGGACAGAAGCCCGGGCCGACCTGCACAATTTCGGGGTGCATGGGACAGGTGAAATCGATTTTGGATTTTAGATTTGGAATTTTGGATTGAAAATCT
>JBQTJB010000194.1:0-8609 GCA_052387555.1 Blastocatellia bacterium
GAAAGTCACACTGGACGAGGGACTTCTCGATCTTTTTTAATTATCAATGAAAATTCTTGTCCGCAGCACGAATTGGATCGGCGACGCAGTAATGAGCATCCCGGCGATGCGCGAGCTGAGCCGCATCTTTCCCGACGCTCACATCACTTTGCAGACGCGGCCATGGGCAAACGGAATTTTTAACGATTCGGACTTCGTGAACGAGATAATCGCTATCGACACTTCCCTTTCGAGGATCAGAAGCATTCGAAACGAAGTCGGCCTTTTGCGTGCGGAGAAATTCGATCTTGCGGTTATTTTTCCAAATTCTTTTGAATCTGCGCTTGTTCCAATGCTTGCCGGTATTCCCCGCCGGATCGGGTACAACAAGGACCTTCGAGGACTGCTTTTGTCTGATCCGATAGCGGTACCGGAATGGAAATACCGAAAGCACGAAGTCTTTTATTATCTTAATCTTGTAAGCGAGGTCGAAAAACGAATTCTGGGCAGTGATAACGTAGCTTCGAGGGAACCGGACATTTCATTATGTATTAGCGAAGAGCCTAAAACGAAAGTTCGGGAAATGCTTGTCAATGCCGGTGTCGATGTTTCCAGACCAACGATTGGGTTAGGCGTTGGTTCGACAAATTCGCGTGCGAAGAGATGGCCGGCAAAGAGTTACGCCGAACTGAACGATCGTCTTAAACGCGAATTGAATACCAATGTTGTGCTCCTCGGTTCGAAAGATGAAATCGATATTGCCGCCGAGGTGTCGTCGATTTCATCGGAACAGCCTGTTGACCTTGCAGGAAAGACAGATCTTTCGGACGCAGCCGCTATTCTGAGCATACTTGATTTTTTCGTTTCCAATGATATGGGTTTGGCACATATTTCCGCCGCTGTCGGAACAAAAACTATTACGATCTTCGGCCCGACGAACCCGGAAACTACGCGGCCTTTCGGAACTGATACGGTCATAATCAGAAAGGTTGTTCACTGCTCGCCATGCATGCTTCGTGATTGCCCGATAGATCATCGATGCATGACCTGGATAAGCCCTGACGAAGTTTTCGAAACCGTCACGACATTTATGCAATCTAAGGCAGACGAAGCTATTTCAAATGCAACCTAATACCGGAAAGCCAGCCGTGTTTATAGACCGCGACGGAACTCTGATCGACGAAGTAAATTTTCTGTCGAAGGTCGAAGAACTGCTGATTTTTCCGTATACAAAAAAAGCTCTTTCTATTCTGAAAGAGAAAGGTTTCCTCGTATTTGTCGTTACAAATCAATCCGGCATCGGCCGGAACATTTATTCGGAGGCGGACATGCACACGATCCATTCCGCTATGCAGGACGATCTTGGGGATCTAATTGATGGTTTTTATTTCTGTCCGCATCTGCCCGACGAAGACTGCGCGTGCCGAAAGCCGAATTTAGGAATGCTTGAAGCTGCTCAAAAAGACTTCGCGATCGATTTGAATGGTTCTTGGATGATCGGCGACAAAAAGATCGATATCGAAACCGGCTTTAATGCCGGAATTCGCACGGCCATGGTTCGAACCGGCTACGGCCGCTCGCATGAGCAGATGATCGAACGAAAACCGGAAATAATCGAGGACGATCTTGAGTCTGCGGTAAATGAAATAATAAAGCTTATCGCGGCGTAGAAGTCAGCCGCCAGTGCCGTTCAATCGGGGAAGGCTCACTTTCACGGTCGTGCCTTTGTTTTCACCTTCGCTGAACGCAGACACGTTTCCGCCGTGGAGTTCGACCAAATGACGAACTATGGCTAAGCCGAGTCCAAGCCCTCCCTTCTCTCCATTTGCCGAAGAATCATGACGAAACCGCTCGAATACCTGAGGAAGAAATTGCTTGTCGATTCCTATGCCTTTATCTTCAACCGACACTTCGACGTTCTCATTGCTCGACGCTATCCGAAGCGTAACTTTAGTTTCACCGGGAGAAAATTTTATTGCGTTTGCATTAAGGTTCGTAAAAACCTGAACCAGACGATCTCGATCTCCGAGTACTGTTGCAGAATCCGGTTGACCAATCTGTTCGATCTGAAATCCGATGCCTTTTGTGTCGGCATCGGGTTTAAGACTCTGTACGGAGTGTTCGATCACGTCGCGGATATCCACCGGCGCTTTCGCAAGTTCAAGCTTGCCGGAAATTACCCGGGCAACATCCATCAGATCCTCGATCAGCCGGTTCTGAGTCTCCGAACTCCGAATTATGGTCGATACCGCCTTTTTAGACTGATCGCCGTCGAGATCGCCCTGATCCAATAGACGCGCCCAGCCGAGGATCGAATTAAGAGGCGTTCTCAGCTCATGCGAGACCGTTGCCATAAACTCGTCGCGCAGACGATTTGCGATCTCGGCTTCCTGCCTGGCGCTTTTTTCCAGCTTTAAAAGCATTTCGCGTTCTTCGCCAATCTTCTTTAGACCGTCGTTGGCTTCGCTCAGTTCTGCTGTACGGTCGGCAACATTTTGCTCAAGGCCGCGGTTCGTTTCGATAAGATCGGTTTCTGCTTTTCGTCTGAGTCCTATCTCCCGCCAAACTGCGAAATTTGCAATTGCCAACGCAATAATTCCGGCGATGCTGCTGATTATCAATATCCAGACAGATCGGTTCAGGCTCCGGTCGAGGCTGCGCGATCTAACCTCAAGTGCGGCAAACTCGATTGCTTTAATTTTTTCGACCGACGCCTGAATCCGGTCGTTTAGTATATTGCCGCTTTGTTTGGCAACCTCGCCTATCGAATTCTCGAAACCCTCGGACTTTCGCAAGTCGATCTTTCGCTGCGATTCCGTTTTGTATTCCGCGAGTATTGCGTCGAAGTTTGCAAACTCGACGACCGCGTTCGGGTTGTCATTCAAAAGTGCGCGAACGGCTCCGGCGAGTTGTTCTGCTCGTTGAACTGCGGCCCGTTGACGATCCGCATACGTCTCATTTCCGGTCACGATAAAACCGCGAACACCGTCTTCCGAATCGAGCAGATGGAAGCGGACATCGTCCAGCTTGGCCTGAATCTCCTTCGAACGTTTTTCCCAGGCTATCGCTTCCTGAAACGATACCGTGCTTTGATAAAACAGAAAACCGACCGTCGTCAAAACAATGAAGACAAGAAACAAAATTATCGGCAGTCTGCGTTCGAATCTGATCGGCATCTGGAAAAATTCGGGGGGGAATTGATTAGTTTTATTCGTTAGTTCAGTCTTCCGAAATCGTCTTCGAGGCGAACTATATCATCTTCGCCAAAATAATCACCGGTTTGAACTTCGACAAAAACCAGTAGTTCGGAATCAGACGGGTTTTCGACTCTATGGGCTGAGCCAACCTCAATATCGACCGATTCGCCGCTCCTTACTATGAATTCGCGGTCATTTAATGTTACTTTAGCAATGCCGTGGAGCACGAACCAATGTTCCGAACGGCGAGCGTGCCGTTGATAGCTTAGACGCTTACCGGGCAAAACATCAATTCTTTTTACTTTATAAGTTGCGCTGTCCTCGAGAATGGTAAAGCTTCCCCAGGGGCGGTTTTCGAATTGCGGCGAATCCTCCATTGTTTAGGGCATCTCCATTAATAACGGACAATCAATGCATAGTTTAGACGAAAACGATCTCGCAGCCAATCCAGCGTTGCTGCAACGGGCGCAAACCCTTGTAATCGGGCGGCTGATCGTGATCTTTTTGCTGCTGGTATCGAGCTGGGTCTGGTATAGCGGGACGCTCGAAATAACTATAGAGAATTTTCCGCAAGGCCCATTTTTGATTTTTATCGTTTCGGTCGGCCTAACGGCGGTCTATTTCCTGCTTTTGCGAATAAGCCGCTCGCTGAACTGGCAGGTCAGACTGCAGTTTCTCATCGATGCATTTCTGATAACATGGCTTGTTTGGCGAACCGGTGACCTTACTTCTCCTTATATTACGCTTTACATCATACTTATTGGGGTTTCCAGCCTTTTTCTGAAGCCGAGCGCCACGCTTCTGATGGCTTTCGTCTGCATCATTATGTTTCTGCTGCTTTCGGTATTAACCGCTCTATCGGTTATCGAATCCACGGGAACTTCGCAAACGACGGCAAAGGTAATCCAGATCGTTAGCTTTCATATTGTGGCTTTTCTGGTTGTCGGCCTGTTAGCGGCAAGGCTAAGCGAAAGACGTTCGTCCGGCGAAGAACTGAAAGAAGCTACAAAGAGTCTGGCGAACTTGCGCGCGTTGCACGAAAGAATCATCGAATCTATTCGTTCCGGTCTCATAACAACCGATCTGGACGGCAACATATTCACCTTCAATGCATCGGCGGCCGAGATTACGGGCAGAACGGCGCAGGAAATGACAGGCCGTTCTGTTTTTACATTGTTCGGAAACATCGAACAACATATAGAACTTTCGCTCCAAACTGCTGTCGATGGCGAACAGCCGCCGAGATTCGAAGCCGATCTCCAAACACCGGAGGGCTTTGCGGTTCGAATCGGTTACAGCATTACGGAGCTGCTTTCCGAAGAAAATGTCACAACCGGTTTGATAATCACATTTCAGGACCTGACCGAGATCCGTTCAATGGAAGAGAGCGTTCGCCGGAAAGACCGGCTCGCCGCGGTAGGCCGAATCGGTGCAGGGCTTGCTCATGAGATACGAAATCCGCTTGGGGCAATGCGCGGAGCCATTCAGGTGCTCGAGTCGAACACGCCGCCAAACTCGATCCAATCCGATCTGATGAGCATTATTCTTCGCGAATCCGACCGTCTGAACAGCATCATCACCAACTTCCTGAGCTATGCGAAACCGAAGACCGGAAATTTCGCGGAGACAGACGTTTGCGATTCGATCCGCGACACCCTGACGCTGCTTCGTCACAGCCCCGACGTCAAGGAATCACACGAACTGATAGAGAACCTGCCCGCCAAACCAGTTTTCATTTCGGCCGACATTACTCAGCTCAAACAAATATTCTGGAACCTAGCCCGTAACGCCCTGAACGCGATGCCGAATGGCGGCAAGCTGAACGTCAGCGTCGAAAATATCGCAAACAACCGCGTTCGCATTATGTTTGCTGATACCGGCAGCGGAATGTCGCCCGAACAGGTCGAGCAGCTTTTTGAGCCGTTTTCTAATTCGACCACGGGCGGTACTGGTCTGGGTTTGTCTATCGTTTATCAGATCATCCGCGATCATAACGGAACTATAAATGTTCGCAGCATTCAGGAAGAAGGGACGGTGATCACCGTCGAACTGCCGCGGGAAAACCGCGCACCGGTTTCCGCAAACGGCGAACATGATAGCGAGATGAGACAGGGTGAATCGAAATTATCCGATTTTTTGAATGTAAAAAGCGGGGAACATAAAATTTCCTCTTGAATTGAAGTGCCATTTTCTGTGAGAATGTAATATGCGATCATAGTTTTAACTTTCGTTCGCTTTCCTCCGGTTTATCTTGGCCCCCTAATCCCAAATGTCGAACATCCTCATCGTTGATGACGAACAGAGTTACCGGCAGCTTTTGAGTCTTGTATTCGAAGGCGACGGTCATATTATCCGCACGGCCATGAACGGCCGCGAGGCTCTGGAATCCTTAAAAAAGGAATCCGCCGATGTAATAATTTCGGACGTTAAGATGCCCGACATGGACGGCATCGAAATGCTTCGCGCCGTTCGCGAATCGCTTCCAGACCTCGGGGTTATATTGATGACCGCTTTTGCATCCGTTGAAACCGCACGCGAAGCATTCAAGCTGGGAGCCGACGATTTTATACAAAAGCCGTTCGATGTCGAAGAGCTAAAGCTTATCGTCAAAAAAACGCTTGAGAAACAGGCGCTCATCGACGAAAACCGGGCTTTCAAACGTGCCCAGCGTGAACGAGGCAGCATCAAGAACATCATTGGAAACTCCTCGAAGATGCAGGCGATCTACCAGATGATCGAAACGGTAGCAGAAGTGCAATCGACGGTTTTGATAAACGGCGAAAGCGGAACCGGTAAAGAATTAGTCGCCCGCGCCATCCACGATCTCAGCCCGCGGGCCGAAAAGCCGTTTATATCAATAAACTGCGGAGCTTTTACCGAAACGCTGCTCGAATCGGAGCTGTTCGGCTACGTTAAGGGCTCTTTTACCGGTGCAAACTCGAACCGCAAAGGGCTGTTCGAGGCGGCCCACAAAGGAACGATCTTTCTGGACGAGATAGGTGAAATGTCTCCGGCAATGCAGGTAAAGCTGCTGCGCGTGCTTCAGGAACGCCGTGTTCGTCCGGTTGGAGCGCATGACGAACTGCCGATCGACGCACGCGTAATTGCGGCCACAAACCGCGATCTGAAGCAGATGTCGCTTGACGGACAGTTTCGAGAAGACCTCTTTTACCGTATTTCCGTGATCCCGATAAATCTTCCGCCGCTTCGCGACCGCCGCGAGGATATTACCGATCTTGTTAGCCACTTTATTCAGAAATTCTGCGAACAGACCGGCCGCACGCTTACCGTTTCGCCGAAATCCATGCAGTTGCTCGAAAACTACATGTGGGGCGGCAATGTGCGTGAACTCGAGCACACGATAGAGCGCGCCGTCGCGCTTGAACGCGGCGACGAAATTCAGCCTGAACGCTTTCCCGAGCATATTACCAACTACAACCCAGACCGCATCAACGCCGAATTCGAACTACCGGACGATGGCCTGAATCTTACCGCCCACCTCGAAAACCTCGAAAAAACCTACGTCGTCGAGGCCCTCCGAAAAACCGCCGGAAACCAGACAAAAGCCGCCGATCTGCTCCAAATGCAGGTCCGCTCGCTCCGCCACCTCCTCGATAAACACAACATCCGCAGCCTCTCCGCACAGATGAGGAACGGGGAATGAATCTAGTTTTTAGAGTTGCGAGTTTATGGAGTGTGGCACTTGTTGTCGGCGTTTTTGCAGCTACGGCATTCGCTTGTGTCAGTTCATTTCGACTTTTAACGCAACGCTAGTGATATTTAGCTAATTACTAGGAATAATTCGGCATAACACATAAATTTGAGTGTTACCTGGAATGGCTCCGCTCAATCATAAGTTATGCTTCTTTCCGTGTGTTACGATATGTGTTGTGAGAAATAAACTTCTTTCAATTTTACTTGTCGCCTTATTTTGCCTTTTCGCACAGCAAGTTCGTGCTGACGGCATTTTGTTGTCGTGGTCTGGGCGTGATGTGCAAGGCGTAACCGAACAATCCTTTAATGAAGCTAAACAATTAAGCGTTGAGCAAATCTCGAAAAAGAATCTTGCGGTGCGTTCGTGGGCTGATGCTTTTTTGTTAATTATTGCCGCTTCACCGCGCAAAGATGACAAAGGCTTGCTCTCTGCTTTAACTTCGCAACTTACAAACCAAAGTAAAGCCATATTGCAAGGCACAAGCAGACTTATTATTTGGGAACGCATTACATCGGGTGAGATTCTGTTTGAAGGCAAGGGTTTTCAGGTCAGCGACGACCTTTTCACTGTTGCGGGCAGAGCGAATTGGATGTTACGAAACTTAACAAAGAAAAATTTCGGCTATGTGAAGCCGAATAGTTCAGCCGACGATCTGACGAAGTTACAACAAAAATGGACGCGCTTTTTTGGCGGCGAGCAAGTTGAGGAGTTTAAAGACCCTTACGAAACGACTGAGAAAGGACTTGGAGAAATTCGCAGTCGAGAAGCATTAGAAGCGTTAATCGTTGCGCTCAAGCCAAACGAAGCCAAAGACCGAACAACGAAAGACTGCTTGCAACGCCTTTATAAAATTGACAAACTTCCAAGCGATGAAAGTTCACCCGCTTCTTTGTGCAGTCCCGATACATTGACGCATCGTTATTTAGCCGTTATCACCGACGTTAAAGACAAGCACGATTATGATTGGTGGAAATCGTGGTGGGAAAAGAACCAAAGCAAACTTGAATGGAAGCGCGAGCAAGGAAAGTTTGTGGTGAAAAATTAACGGAAGCATAACAAATGAATGGACGTGAGGGCGAAACAGCGACCTTTTTATCAACGCCCTTCTTGAACTCGGAGTTGCGTGTATTCGGTTTCGCCCCACGTCATCTCAACCGTTAGGCGCACATCAATGTTGGCGTTAACCGATAAGCGTTGGCAGCAGCTGCATGGCGGATATCGCCAGCCATATGACGCTTCTGCTCCGCTAACCCAGCTCGAGGCAGGCAAACCCATCTGGGACGAGCTATGGGAAGAACTGCATCATCAGGGCGACGTCGGAGAGGCGTCATTCGCGGCGGTTCCGCATCTGGTGCGAATTGCGCAGGTTGCATCGATCCGAGATTGGAACCTGTACGCGCTAGTTTCGCTCATTGAGATTGAGCGGCATCGCAAAACCAATCCACCGCTGCCCGAATGGATTCGAGACGATTATGAGGCTGCGTGGCGTGACATTGCCACGCTTGCACTCAAGGAGCTGGCCACTAGCAAGGACGGGCCCACTATCCACAGTGCTCTCGGCGTTATCGCCATTGCTCACGGGCAATTTAAGCTGGGGGCGCTTATTTGCTACTTCGATGAGTCCGAGATTGACGAGCTAGCCGAGGAGAAGTTGGCGTGGTCAGAGTTGTACGCCTAACACATCGTTGGAGCGGACGCGTGATGGATAAAGTGCCAAG
>JBQTJB010000195.1:0-6913 GCA_052387555.1 Blastocatellia bacterium
AAATGTAGAGATCGGAAAATGTTCGATCATTTATTCAAATTGCGTCATATATGACGGCGTTTCGATCGGAAACGATTGCGTAGTGCATTCCGGTTCTATAATCGGAGCCGACGGCTTCGGCTACGTCCGCGACGAATCGGGCAATTACCACAAATTCCCGCAGATCGGAACGGTCGTGATCGAGGATAATGTCGAGATAGGCGCAAACACCTGCATCGACCGCGGGGCACTGGGCGAAACACGCATCGGCGAAGGAACCAAGATCGACAATCTCGTTCAAGTCGGGCATAACGTGCAAATTGGTAAACGCTGCGTTATAGCCGCCCAGACCGGCATTTCTGGCAGCACTATCATCGAGGACGATTGCGTTATCGGCGGCCAGGTCGGCTTTGGGGATCATGCACGCGTGATGAGCGGCGCCGTTATCGGTTCGCAGGCCGGGGTTCTACCGGGAAAAATCGTCCGCCCCGGCGTTTGGTGGGGAACGCCGATCCAGCCGCTCGAGGATTACAAACGGCAAAATGCTCACATGAAAGGCCTTGAAAGACTAAAAGCCGAGCTTAAGGAACTGAAAAAAGCACTCGCCGAAACTTGCCCCAAAGATCAATCGTAGTATGGAAATACGGAGGATACGCCGTTGATCTACATATTTTCTCTTGCTTTGATTGTCGCTGGAACGGGATTTTACAGAAGGCTTCGCGTCGACGGCTTTCTTTCGTCAACGTTGGATGTCCTTATTGCGACGGCCTTCGGGTGGATCGCGGGGCTATTTATCGGTGTCGGTGCACGTATTGGAATGTGGTCGATACCTTTTTTCAATGGAGCAGAATCACGTTTTTCCTGGGGCGGCACCTTCGATGTAATTCTTGCTTTCTCGCTTTACGGAATTGCGTTGGGCATTATTTACGAACTGATCTTTCGTAAACTCTTGCGTGATCGCGGATTTCTCTACGGACTTCTAATTACGCTGGTGACATGGTATCCGCTAGGTAAACAGGGAGTCGACTTGTTGAATTTCACTCCGTCGTTTGTGCCGACTGCGATTTTCACGTTTTTGTTTTTAGGGCTTATGTTCGTGCCTTTCGGCATCGCTTTGGAATTCCTGGTCGGCCGATGGCACAAATATCACGATGTTTTTAGTTAACCTTTAACCACCGCCACACATTGAAAAACTCTGAAACCTGTTTTGATTTTGGAATCAGGAATTTAGCAGACGCACAATTGCCTCCGCAGCTCGTTTCGACGCTCCGCCGTGGCCTAGTTTATCCCCAACTTCTCTTAGCTGCTCTCGAACCTTGGCGTTTTCTTCCGGCTCTAGTAGTCTAAACAATTCTGCCGAGAGTGTTTCAGGCGTAAAATCGTCCTGAATCAGCTCGTTCGCAACCCGCTTTCCAGCGATCAAATTGATCAAACCAAAGTGTTCTACGTCTATCAAAGGCCGCAGCAAATTATAGTTAATAGCAGAAGTTTTGTAGACGATTGCCATCGGCGTGCCGATAATGCCGGTTTCCAATGTTGCCGTACCGCTCGCGACCGCGGCCGCGTCGGACGCATTTAGCACGTCAAACGTCTCATCATGAATAATGTGAAGGTTTTCGGGTAATGAAACACCTCGGCGGCGGGCAACAGTTATTGCCTCATCAACCTCGACTAATTTTCTAACCGAGGCAAGCGCGATGACAAACTGTATCGAAGGGTCGTCGGATGCCATAAGTCCGGCCGATGCAAGCATTGCCGGCAATATTCGGACTATTTCCTTGTGTCGGCTGCCCGGCAACAATGCGACGATTTTATTATTCGGGTCAAAGCCATGTTTCAGGCAGAATTCAGCCTTCGGCGTATCGGAATGAATTTCGCGTGCAAGCGGACTTCCGACGTATTCCACGTGGCTGACGCCGTGTTTCGCATACCAATCCTTCTCGAAAGGCAGGATGGAGATCACGAGATCAACGTACTTGCGAATCGTGTTGATTCGGTATCTCCGCCATGCCCAAAGCTGGGGTGAGATATAGTAGATCACTCGTAAACCATGTTTTTTCAATGACTTAGCGAGCTTCATATTGAAATCGGGAAAATCGACGAGAATCACGGCATCCGGCTTTTCACTTAATGCCGCAGCCTTTAATTTACGAAAAGCTGATAGGAGCGTTGGCAATGCCCGACCTATCTCAAGCACCCCGACGATGGATAGATGATCGGAATTCACGACTTCGCGAACGCCCGCTTCTCTTAGTTTGTGGCTCACCGCTCCGAAGAAAGTTGAATCAGGCAATAGCTCGCGAATCACTGCAACAAGCTTTGCACCGTGGGCGTCGCCCGAGGATTCACCCGCGACGATCATAAATTTTCGTTCGGTTTCTGTCATTTAGCCTTCGCCAAAAACCCTAATGTTAAAACATTAACTGCTAATGTAAAATCCAACCGATTGCCGATCTTGATGCATCAAAGGTCTCGTATATCCGAAGCGTGAAAATGTTTTCGTCATTCAGTTCCTTGCAGAACGCATTTTTAATCATTAAAATGCTATGTTTTGTGCTCGGTTAACCGATCAGATCAACATTTTGTATTTTAATACTATCTTTCGTCTTTTTAGTTGGAGGATTTTTGTGAAGTTTCGCGTCATAATTGTTTTTACAATTCTAGCCTTATTTTCAATAACTGCTCTTGTTTATTCGCAGGTGGATTCCGTCATAGGTCAATTCACAAATTCGTTCGAAGAATCGTTTGCCGGCGGCACTAGCGGCGATGGCCGATTTGTCGTGTTCGAATCGCGCGGCAACATTGCGACCGATAATCCAAGAAACACCGACGGTAACGTCGAGATATTTCTTTTCGACTACGCCCAGAGGCGCATTTTTCAAATCACCGATACAAAGAGCGTCCTTTTTAATACGTCTTTGCCTGGTACATTCAACAACGTCAGAGTCGAAATAAGCAATAAACGTCCAGTCATCAGCAATGATGGGCTTTGGATCGCATTCAGCTCTAACGCGACAACCTCGACGCCGGCAGTGCCGGATGCGACCAATCCGGGAAACTTTGACGGTAACGCCTTCACCGCACCCACGCCGACACCGTTGCCGAGTCCGACACCGACTGTGACCCCGACTCCAACGCCGGCCGCAAATCCCCTAACCAACGACGCGAATCTGGAGATGTGGCTTTATCAGATCCCGCCATACGCTCCGGTTGCTGATTTGACTACCGGTGATGAGTTGCCTGTGACCGACCTGAGCGGTGGCGCGTTCATCCGAGTAACGAATACTATAACCAGCCGTCTACCCCAGCCTGGATCGAACACCACCGGAGCTTTCATTGCCGATGATAACCATGACGCGAGCCTCAGCGATGACGGGAACGTAATTGCGTTCGGCTCGACAAGAGACCTCGTCACCGGAGGAAACACGTTCCCCAACAACGATAACGACGAAATATTTACGTATGTACGGGCTACCAGCACGATTAGCCAGGTCACGCAAACCCCTCGCGGGCCGATAATCGATCCGATCTACAATAAAAACCCGACAATCTCAGGCGACGGCTCGCGAGTAGTTTTTGCGAGTACAGGCGACAACCCGATTATAGGAATGACCGGCGGCAGTAATCCGTCCACGAGCCGCAACGAAGAAATATTTGTTTCCGAACTAACCGGAGGTGCTCCATCCGGCATACGCAGGCAGCTTACGACAACCACGCCGACAAATCCCGGCGATCCTGTAAACATTTTGGACCTCGGACGCCGAATGAGCCGGGACGGCAGGTTCATTGCATTCGATTCGTATGCCGATCTTGCGAATGAGCATAGCGGCACGAATCAAACTTCGTTCGCAATGTTTCTTTACGATTTTACGAACAATAATTTCAGGCGAATAGGACCGAGAAGCACTGCGGATTCGCAGGCGGCCGGCGGCGACGTTGCTCATTATCCAGGATTTACCGATTACGATGTGAATGGCGTCCCTGCATCGATGGTTCTTGAAACCAGGCAGAACATAAAGCCGGACGGCACAATCCCGACAACTCAATCCGAAGGACTAAACCCCGACGAATTTCGTCCGACACAAATCTATACATATGACCTTAACCTGCCGCCGGCAAACGCGATCTTCAAAAGGCTGACGAAACTTCCTATTTCAAGCACATTTCTTGCTTCGACACAGCCGTTGCCAAGCAATTCGTCAAAGAGAATTGCCTTCAACTTGGCGCTGACCGAAGTTGGCACTGGAAATAACGACTTGCAGTCTGAAATTTATTATTTGTATCAGCCGAACGCAACTAATGACATACAATCGAGTTTCGATTTCGGTACGGGTGCTTCAAGAATTCCGGTATCGTTAACTACGGTCCCAACGCCTACTCCGACACCCACGCCAAGTCCGACGCCGACGCCGACACCTACTCCGACGCCTACACCCACGCCAACTCCGGGACCGACGCCTACTCCTACACCGACCCCAACTCCGGTGCCTACGCCTACGCCACAAACTCCACCGGCCGTTCAGGGTCTATCTCCCGGAATGCTCGCAGTTGTAAATGTGACTCCAAGAAATGTCCAGCCGCTTGTTACGCGGACGGCTGTCGGATCGCTTTCAAGAAGTTTTACACTCCCGATCGAATTGAGCGGCGTAACCGTCACCATTAATGGGGCCGCATGCGGCCTGAAATCGGTAACTCGTTTAGTGAATCGTTACGAGATCTTTTTCGTAGTACCGCCGGGTCTAACAGCCTCTACAACAGGAACTACCTATCCGATGGTTGTAAATGTAAGAGGAGCAATTTCTCGTTCGGATATTACGATCGTGCCGGCGAGACCAGACCTATTCAGTGACCTTCCGTCTCCCGGACCCGGCGGACGTGCTCTGATTACAAACGTGACGAACCGAGTCCATACAACTGAACCATTTACGGCCACAACGATCCGAATTCGTGGCGGCGCGCGCGTACCTACCGTTTTGCGCGTGCGGATGACGGGAGTTCATAACCTTTCAGCGTCGAACTTCACTATCCGAATCGGTTCGTTCATCATTTTTGGTAATCGCGTACTTAGCGGAGGTGTTCTGGTTGAACCCGGCGTATATACAGTCGACTTTTTGCTCCCGCCGTTGATAGACGGTGCAGGCGACCAGCCAATAGTCATAGAAGCTAGTAACGGAAGTATCGGTTATACTTCGCGGCTTGACGATACCGCGCCACGATTGCGTATTTTATGAATTGACTCACATTTCGATCAAAAAGGGTGGAAATTTCCGCCCTTTTTCTTTTGGATATTATTTTGTTTTATGCGTCTATAAGAACTTATGATGGTTGCTAAGGCCAGATCGATATAATATCCTTATCGAATGCTGCGAATGTCGATTTATTAACATAATTATATTTTCTGATCGCGGCTGCAATTATAAATCGGTTCTCCGGCCATTTGCTGCCGGGAACAACAGGAGATCTTAGAAAAAGTATGGCAGGAAAAGATGTCGCCACAATGAAAATCTCGCCAAAGATCTGGAAGAACGGTGAGATCATAGACTGGAAAGATGCCCGCATCCACATCATGTCCCATGTGATCCATTATGGGTCGAGCGTTTTCGAGGGGATACGTTGTTACAATACGTCAAAAGGTTCGGCAGTTTTTCGCTTGACGGAGCACATACAGCGTCTATTGAATTCGGCAAAGATCTACCGGATGGAGCAGGACTTTGACCGCGATCAAATAAGTGATGGCACGGTCGAGCTTATCCGGCAAAGCGGGTTGGACGAATGTTACATTCGCCCGATAATCCTTCGCGGACTCGATGAAGAAAAGCCGGCGTTCGGCGTCAATCCATTTGGAAATCCCGTCGACGCATACATTGCGATCTGGCAATGGGGCAAGTATCTCGGCGAAGAAGCTCTCGAAAACGGCATCGATGTTTGCGTATCGAGCTGGACGCGAATTACCTCTAATTCGCTGCCATCGATGGCCAAGGCGGGCGCGAATTATATGAATTCGCAGCTGATCAAGATGGAAGCGATTCTCGGCGGATTTTCGGAAGGAATTGCACTCGACGACCGAGGTTACGTTTCCGAAGGATCGGGCGAGAACATCTTTCTGGTCAATGGCGGCAAGCTCATCACGCCGCCGCTCGGAGCCTCGATCCTTCCCGGCATCACACGAGATTCGGTAGTGCAGATCGCACGTGAGATGGGACTGGAAGTTGTCGAAACCACGATCCAGCGTGCGGCACTGTACCTTGCCGACGAAGTTTTCTTTACCGGGACTGCGGCGGAGATTTCGCCGATTCGTTCGGTTGACCGGATCACGGTCGGAAGCGGCAAACGCGGCGAGATCACGAAGCGAATTCAGGATGAGTTTTTTGCGATCATCGATGCGAAGCGGCCCGCCCCGTTCGGGGCCGATTGGCTGACCTTTGTTAACGATGTCGGTGAAAAAAAAACGGCCATAGCGTAGTCGGGCAGTAGTAATCATCGGTTTGCTCCGAAAGACCCTGTTTTGATAGAGTTTTGAACCTATCGGAGCAGGGTCGTTTAGCATCATGGGCGAGGTACAAAAAAACACATCACCGGTCGGATTCGTTCTCGAAGCAGTGGTTTTTATTTGCGGAGCGCTCGTGATGATCTATGAGATCGTCGGAAGCCGCATTGTTGCGCCCTTTATAGGAACGTCGACATATGTCTGGACCAGCCTCATTGGAGTAATTCTCGCGGCTTTGAGTCTCGGCTATTGGCTTGGCGGACGTTTTGCCGACCGCAAACCTGAGGTCGGGATTCTCGCCGTTTCGCTCTTCTTTGCAGCGGGACTCATCGCAATAACGATCCTCTTGCGTGACGTGCTGCTCACCGCGATTTCGGGACTGCCTATCGGCCTCGAGCCCAAATCAGTATTCACTGCTTTACTGCTATTCGCACCCGCGAGCGTGGC
>JBQTJB010000196.1:0-16284 GCA_052387555.1 Blastocatellia bacterium
CAGAGTTTACGCGATATACTGTCGAGTTGATGGATAATCCGGAGAAACTCATCCAGATGAAATGCAAATCTCGCGAGAACGCAATGTCACGCTCATGGGACTCGGTTTTCGAAACTGTCTATGATGCCTATCACGAAGCAGTCATGATCGCGGAAAAGCTGACGTGCACCGCGCACAAGAAACCCCGTTTTGAAAGTTGATGCAAGGGCCGTCCGGCAAGATTAGCCGGTAAAGAGAAACAGGAGAATGAACGAAATTACTTTTGAAGAAACGCCGCCCGCAGCGCCGACGCATACCATAAGCGAAGCTTGGGGCAATCTTTGGCGCGACCCGGCACAGTTCATTAAATACTGGAATTATAAAGGCGCAATTCTTAGCGGCGTCCTTAGGGCTCCGATTTTTCTTGTTACCTATCTTGTTGGCCGAGAGAGTATAAGGCTTGCAGTCGGGGCGGCATTGGTTCAGTTTCTGTTTCGCTTTTTGTTCGCCGGCGTGAGTGGTGCAATGATCCAATCTTTTCGCAAGGTCGAACCGGCCTGGAAAGCTCTGTTGACAATCCTGCTGATCGTCCCGCTAATAAGCCACATTTTTGAATTCGTGCTCCAAGCCAGCTTCGCTTATTTTACCGCGACCCAGGACCATACCGACGAAGCAATACTGAGATCGATAACCGTATCGATCATTTCCGCGCTGTTTACCCTTTTTGCAATGCGTCGCAATATAATGACCGTCGGCGATGAAGACAGTAAATCTTTATTGAGCGACCTGTCTAAGCTGCCCAAACTTATTTTTGAGTTCATTGCGTTTGTTCCTAATGAGATATCGTTTATGCTACGCAAACACGAATTCCTGTCCGCTGCTATTGGCATTGCCGGATTTGGTGTTTTTGCACAACTCATGTGTTGGGCCGTCACTAACAAAATGTCCTGGACCTATGGAAGTGGACGCGAACTTCCGTTTGTAAAATTCTGGGGCATCGATGGAATAATACTGCTTCTTATAGCCATCGGAATATCGTCCGTCGTCTACCGGCGTGCGCAGTTACAAAAATAATCTCCACGTGCAACCGCAACCGCTGAAATCAGTTCACATCACAAATTACTATCACCGAAATTCGGGCGGCATCAGCACTTCGTACAACAACCTGATGGCCGCCGCGGAACGTCACAAGAGGTTTGTCCGGCTCATCGTCCCGGGTGAGACCGACTCAGTCGAGGAAGTAAACGACTATGCGAAGATCTACTTTGTCACCGCAAAGTTCTCACCGCTTTTCGATAAACGGTATCGAATAATCATGCCGTGGCAATACATGGTCAAGGATTCGATAATCCGTCGCATTCTGTTAGCAGAAATGCCCTATATGATCGAGGTAACGGACAAATACACGCTAAGTGTGTTGGGCGTGCTGATCCGGACGAATAATTTCAAAAAACTTGGCCGCCCGATGCTCGTCCATTTTTCCTGTGAGCGGATGGACGACAATGTCGGGTCGTTTCTATCGCGGGGACGTTTCGGTAAATGGTTCGCTCGTCGCGTCATTGGCAACTACACCATGCCGAGTTTCGACTATCACATAGCAAACTCGACGTACACGGCGGACGAGTTTTTCGAATCGACCGATGCAAAAGCGAATCCGCGCAGATCACGCAGGTTCTTTAATATTTGCTGGAGATTCTTCAAGGCTACGCGTTTGCCTTACCAGGACCGAATCCGGGTTTGTCCGCGCGGAGTCGATTCGGTTCTATTTACGCCGGAAAAAAAATCCGGCAACGTGAAGCGTGAAATGTTCGAATCGGCTGGTGGTTCCGAGAAATCCGTGATTCTTCTTTATGCGGGTCGCATTTCACCGGAGAAAAATATCGACCTTCTTGTCAATATGATGAAAATTCTGGCTTCCGACACTAATCACGATTTTAGATTGCTTGTTGCCGGTGCTGGGCCACAAAGTAATTGGTTGAAACTACAGACCGAGAAATATTTCCCAGGCAAGATCGTTCAGCTTGGACATCTTGATAAAGAAAAATTGTCGGACTTTTACGCCAATGCAGACATATTCGTCCATCCGAATCCGCACGAGCCGTTCGGCATTGCTCCGCTGGAAGCCATGGCCTCCGGCGTGCCTACTCTTGCGCCGAACGCCGGTGGAATCTTGTCTTACGCGACCGACGAAAACTGTTGGCTGCGTAAACCTGGAGCAGAAGATTTCGCGGCAGCCGTCCGCGAGATCATTTCCAATGATGATATTAAAAATTCAAAGACCGCAAATGCTTTGACGACCGCTCGGAATAACACTCGGGAGGCGTCAACCGATAGCTTGTTTGCGACATACGACGAAATATACGAAGATTTTCAGAAGCGAAAGGAACTTTTCACCGATCTCGAAGCGGCAAGTAAATTCGATTTCGCGAGTTTAGTCGATGATTGAGCTTGTAGTTGCAAATCTTAGAGTACGTCCGTTTCGAACGCTGATCAGCGTTATAGGCGTAGCTCTGGGTGTCGTCCTTGTCGTCTTGTTCACAGGCTTGGCACGTGGAATGACTAACGACATGGCTAAACGAGCCTCGAATTGGAAGGCCGAAATCGTATTCACGCGTCCTGGCGCAATGGGGCTTGACAGCTCGAACGCTCCGGTGCCGACAGCGTACACGGCTCGGCTGCTTGAGATCGACGGCGTGCAGTCTACTGTACCTGTCTTTCGTTACATTACCCCTAGCAGCAAGGGCCGGTGGGGAATACAACAGATCGACGGTGTTGATTGGGTGCCGTTCGCGGAAATGAATGAGATGCGAATAGTCGACGGCCGGGCACCACTGGCCGATCAGGAAATTATCCTGGATGAACGGCAGATACGCGATGATAATGTCAAGATCGGCGAGGAACTCGAATTCTTCGGCGGCCGGAAATATACCATAGTCGGTGTATTCTCGCCGCCGTCGGGCTCTCGGATCAAGATGACGTTGAATGCAATGCAGCAGGCACTTGAACGCCCCGACAAATGTACATACATCCTAGTTAAACTCAACGACGGCAATGATGTCGACGCCGTCGCGGCTCGTATCAATGAAGAACTTCCCGGTAACAAGGTAAATCTTACCCGAGACCTCGTCATCGACGCACAGGAACGCATTCCGGCTTTGAATACATTCTTACGCGTTCTCGTCGGGCTCGGGGCTTTTGTCAGCACTATCTTTGTTTTGCTTTCGCTCTATACAACCGTTACAGAAAGGCGAAAGGAAATAGGAATTCTTAAATCGCTCGGTGCGTCGAAAGCATTCATTATCCGCTCGATCGAGGGCGAAGCTTTTTTGATCGGCATATTAGGAGTCGTTTTGGGCTTGATTACGGCATTCGCGGCTTCGATCTTGATCGGACGCAGCTTTGATCTTACGTTCGAATTCAGCTCCGGTTGGGTTGCGACGGCGGTTCTTATTGCTATCGGTGGAAGTCTTTTCGGGGCGCTTTATCCGGCATTGAGAGCATCCGCTATTGACCCGGTAGAAGTAATGGCCAACGAATAACCCGGTCATTAGACATGGAACATTTCTGTAACATTATTATCTCGAATTATTGAGATCACCGCAGGTTCGTGATTAATTTGTAACATGGCTGAACAACTGGTTCTTGACGCCGTCCGTAACGAAAGCAATGTCTCAAAGCAAGGCATTTTGCAGAAGCTTTTCGCCCTCTGGTTCGACGCTTTTGTTTATAACCAGATCTGGGAGGACCCGCGAGTCGACATCGCTGCTCTGGAGATCGGCCCGGATTCGCGCATCCTGACCATTTCATCCGGCGGCTGCAACGCGTTGAACTATCTGGTCGAAAACCCCGAGTCGGTCACGGCCGTCGATCTAAATCGCCACCATATTTATCTTTTAAATCTCAAACTGACGGCTCTGAAACACCTGCCATCGCATGAAAACTTCTTCACGTTTTTCGGATCGGGGAAAGGTGAAAATACCGGAACCGATTACTTGCGGTATATCGCCGCGAATTTGGATCGCGACGCTCGCAGCTTTTGGGAATCGAACACACTCGGCGGTGGATTTCTCTACGGCGACAGGATCAGCTTTTTTCAGAACGCCGGGCTTTACGAACACTCCCGCAACGGGTATTTTCTGCGGTTTTTTCATCGGGTTTCCAGGCTTTTTGGGTGTAGGCCGGACGAAGTTTTGAAGGCAACATCAACGGCAGAACAAGAACAGCTTTACGCAAAATATATCGACCCGTTTTTCGACAGTTTTGTGATCAAGACCCTGGGTAAAATGCCGGTAACGATGTTCGGTTTGGGCATTCCGCCGCAGCAATACGACGAACTGAAAAAAGACCTGTCCGGCGAATCGACCGTGATCGATATCTACCGCGAACGTGCAAAGCGCCTCGCCTGCGACTTTCCGATAGATGACAATTACTTCGCCTGGCAGGCATTTGCGCGCAAATACGACACCGACAAGCGGAAAGCAATTCCCGAATATTTAAAAGCAGATAACTACGAAACTTTGAAGGCGAACGTAACCCGTTTGACAACCCGAATCGGATCGGCAACAGACGAGATCAGGAACAATCCGAAAGGCACATTCAATCGGTTCGTATTTCTTGACGCTCAGGATTGGATGAACGCGGATCAAATGACCGATCTTTGGTCGGTGATCGCCGAAAAAGGTGAACCAGGTTCGCGAATAATATTTCGAACCGCCGGTGCGGTCTCACCTGTCGCTACAAACCTTCCTGACGAACTTCAGTCGCGTTTCCTTTATGACCAAGCGCGTTCCGAGGAGTTGTTCAAGCAGGATAGAGCGTCGATCTACGGCGGGTTTCATTTGTATATTTTACAGAACTGAATCACCGCAGTGACACGAGCAATAAAGTAAAAGTCGGCTACAGCAAGATCCTCAAAAACGCTCGTTGCCTCTTTGGTAAAAAAATATGCCTAGTGCGTTCGAAAACATGGATCGTATGTACCACCTTCAACGGTATTTTTACGATTTCACCCGGAAATATTATCTTCTGGGGCGCGACCAGCTTCTGCGCGATATGAACGTGCAGCCCGGTCAAACCGTGCTTGAGGTTGGTTGCGGAACCGGTAGAAACCTAATTATTCTTGCCAACCAGCATCCTAATGCGCGATTTTTCGGCCTCGACGCATCGGCGGCAATGCTCGAGACGGCGGAATGGAAAATCGAGGGCAAACGCATCGACAACGTTACGCTGAAGACAGCTCTTGCCGACAATTTTTACTACCGGGATACTTTCGATCTACCTGAGCAGCTGGACAAGATATTTTTTTCTTATTCTATCTCGATGATTCCGCCATGGCGCGAATCGATCGACAACGCCCTCGCAAATCTAAAGCCCGGCGGCGAGCTATTTATAGTGGATTTTTACGATCAAAAAGAACTGCCGCGGACATTTCGGATAATGCTGCAAAATTGGCTAAAGGCATTCCACGTCCAGTTTTGGAATGACCTAATGCCCTACCTGAACACGCTCGGTACCAAGGGGCTTGTCAGACTCAGCATAACTCCTCTCTATAAGCGCTACGCATTTATAGCTAAACTTACGAAATTGTAAGCCATTTTAGCTGCTATCTTTACGTTAAACTTTTCTTGTTTCGCCCGGCGATAGTCAATCCGATACCGCCAAGTATCAACGCCGCCGCGAAGGCCAATCTCAAGTCAGCCGCCTCGGACAAAAACAATACGCCGCCGATCGCAGCGATGACAGGTACGGCAAGCTGCAAAGCGGCGGCACGCGTCGAGGTGTGGTATTTCAGAGCGGCGTACCAAACCGTGTACCCGATTCCGGATGCAACCGAACCCGAGAGAGCGGCAAGAATAATTCCCCGATTCGAGAGTTGTATCTGCGACAAAAATGGGATCACGGCTAGAAGCACGAGAGGCACGGATCGGATGAAGTTTCCGGTTGTATCGCCCAGCGGATCGTCGCTTCCATTTCCGCGAAGCGTGTAAAATCCCCAGGCTATTCCCGCCGCGGCCATAAGAAGCGAACTCACCAACGGCGGCGATGACAGTCCCGGAAAAACAAGGTAAACAAGGCCGAAAAACGCAACGACCAAACCCAGCCATTCCAGCGTTCCGGGCCGTTCTCCCTTAATAAGAGCAACTCCGATTATCGTCACCTGCACCGAACCGAAAAGAAGCAACGCGCCGGTAGCGGTCGTTAATCCCAAATAGGCAAACGAAAAACAGATCGCATAAGCGAACAGAAAAAAAGCCGAGGCCCAGTTGCCGGCTTTTGCGGAGTTTTGCGTCTTGCCGAATAGGGATGCGATCAGGGCAAGCGTAACGGCACCGGACACGAGCCTTACTGTGGTAAAACTCGCAGCATCCGTTTCGCCCGTTCCCAGAGCCATTCGGCAGAGTATCGAATTAAATGCAAAAGCCAGCAAGGCAAATGATGTAAAAAGAAAGTTTCTCATCGTTCGGCAACATCATAACACCGACCGCTTTCAGAAAAATTCTTCAAGACGCCCTGGATATTGCTTTCCAGCCAAATCCGGATTATCATCTTCGATTCAAGTCATAAGTGCAACAAAGTGATTGTTAAAGACCTCGTTGGGGGTTCTGAAGTTGAGAACCTTACGAGGACGGTTGTTGAGGCGATCCGCGACGTCGCGGATCGCCTCAGCGGGAATATGGGCGCAGTCGGGTTTATTTGGGAAGTACTGACGGACGAGGCCGTTGGTATTTTCGTTGGTGCCACGCTGCCAGGACGAGTAAGGGTCTGCAAAGTAGAAGTCTGCGTCGAGCGTTTTGGCGATAGATTCGTGGCGTCTGAACTCGATCCCGTTGTCCGAAGTGATGGTGAGCACCTTGTCCTTGACCGGCGAGAGCGAAGTGCAGACTGCCTCGGCTACGGTCTGAGCTGATTTTGTCGGGACCTTTTGAAGTACGCAATAACGTGATTTGCGCTCGACCACCGAGACGATGCCTCCAACTCTCTCACGACCGATGATCGTGTCGGCTTCCCAGTCACCGATACGCGAACGTGTCTCGACTATTGCAGGCCTCTCGCTGATCGGCCGGCGTGTGTCCCAGCCCTTTCTACAGTAGTACTTGCCGTTACGCTGTCGGTACTGCTGCCTCCGTCTCATATGCTTATACAGATCGCCTCCTTCACGCTTGTCCCGGTAGATATGCAGATAGATCGTCTCGTGTGATACCGAACCCGCTCCCTCCAATTTGAGCCTTGCAGAGATCTGTTCAGGGCTCCATTGTCGCCTCACATACTTCTCCACTTTCGCCCATATCTCCCCATCTATACACCGCTTTCTCTTATTCTGATGCCGCTCTCGTGCCAGCCGGATCGCGTAGCTCGGATTGTAACGATACGGTGTACTGTTACGCTTGATCTCTCGCCACGCCGTTGTCCGATCTACCTTTATTTCTCGTGCGATCTCGCTCCTTTTCATTCCAGTTTTCAAACACGCACCTATCTGGTACCTTTGCTCCTGGGTAAGTTGTTTGTAGCTCACTGATGCTCCTTTTGATTCGCAGTTAAAAGTCCGTCAAAGCTACCCTCAACTTACCCTTTTTCCCGCCTCTACAAAAGTTGCACTTATTTTATGAAATCAAGTATCTTACTGTTGCATAGATGCAACGATTTTGCGTGAATAAATATGTCCGATGGAACCGCCATTGCCTTAGTGGACTGCAATAACTTTTTCGTGTCTTGCGAAAGAGCCGTGAACAGTTCGCTGCAAAATCGCCCCGTCGTGGTTCTTTCCAACAATGACGGGTGTATTATTTCGCGCAGTAACGAGGTGAAAGCTCTGGGCGTGGAGATGGCCGCGCCGCTGTTTCAAGTGCGCGAGTTGCTGGAAAAACACAACACAGCCGTTATTTCATGCAACCATGCTCTTTACCGTGAGTTTGCCGAACAAATAGTTGATATTTTGACGGAAGATATTGGCGAAAATGCGCTCGAGCTTTACTCGATTGATGAAGCTTTTTTGGATGTCGGCGTTCCGGATAAACTAAAACTACTCGGCACTCACCTCCGTAACAAGGTTCTCGAAAAAACGAAAATACCTGTTTCTGTCGGCTTGGCCAAAACAAAGACGCTGGCGAAACTCGCCAACAAGATCGCAAAAAAATCTCAAAAGACCGAAGGCGTTCTCGATCTGTACAATTCGCCATACACCGATCTGGCCTTGAAAAGAACCGAGGTGCAGGATATTTGGGGCGTCGGTTCGCGCTCGGCCGCGCGTCTGAGAGCGCACGGCATAAATACCGCATTCGAATTGAAAAACGCCGATCCGGAAAAAGTGAGGGATTATCTGAATGTTTTTGGTGCGAGAACCGTGCTGGAGTTGAACGGCGTAAAGTGCATTCCTTTGGAGGTCACCAGAAAAGATAATAAATCCATAGCCCACACGCGGACATTCGGCCGTACGATCAGTAATTTCAGCGAAGTAAAGAACGCCATCTTTTATTTCACGACGCGGGCGCTCGAAAAAATGCGCTGGAACGATCTGACGACAAAGTGCGTTACGGTTTATCTGCAAACCGACCGCTTCAACCCGGTTCCGTATTATTATTCAAAGGCTTATTCGTATAACTCGGTCTATTATTCTGACATCACCAGTGAAATCTACACATGGGCGCGGCTTTGTCTGGATAAAATCTACCTGCCGGGAATGCAGTATAAACGGGCCGGGGTTGTGTTGAGCGGTTTGACGCCGGCGGCCACGATATCGAAACGCCTCTACAACCAGCCCGATTTCGAGCGCTGGCACAAGCTTAATAAATCGATAGATGAGTTAAACCTCAGATACGGCCGGGACGTTATCAGGCTCGCCGCTCTTTACGATAATGGAACATGGCAGAGCCAAAGCACGCACCGCGACAACGATAAAAATCACGCTGTCGAACGTGAACGTCTGGGCATGGGCAAAAAATTCAGCAGATCGGTGCGGTTTTTGTAAAGCCTCAGGAAAAGTTTTAGCCACGAATTACAAGAATAACTCGAATGTCCGGACCAAGATTCCTTTTCATTCGTGCCATTCGTGTAATTCGTGGCTAACTTTCTGTCTCCCCTTCTCCCTCGCTCCCTTTCTCCTCTTCTCTCTTCTCCGGTCGCATGTGCGGGAACAAAATTACGTCGCGGATCGAGTGTTTGTTTGTGAGCAGCATAACGAGCCGGTCGATGCCGATGCCGATGCCGGCCGCCGGAGGCATTCCGTAAGAAAGGGCACGAATATAATCTTCGTCCATGACCATCGCCTCCTCGTCTCCGCGTTCGCGTTCTGACATTTGGTCGTTGAATCTATCTAACTGCTCTTTCGGATCGTTAAGCTCGCTAAACCCGTTTGCGACCTCCATTCCGTTGATGAAGAGCTCGAAGCGTTCAGCGATCTGCGGGTCATCGGGCGAGGCTTTTGACAAAGGGGAAATGCTCTTCGGATAGTCGACTATGAAGGTTGGCTGTACAATCCGCTTTTCAATGTAATCCTCAAATATGAACTGAACGATCTTAGCTTTTTCGGTATTCGGGTTGCTCGCGTATTCCAAAACTACCGAATTCCAGAAACCAAGGTCGCCAATATTTTCTTCGAGTATGTCTGCTGCAGTTAGTGATCCGTCAACCAGTCGTTTTGCGATTGCCCAGTACTTGTCCTTGTTTGCCGACACAAATTTCGAATATTGTTCTTCTCTAATTTGTTGAATCTTATAAATGTCATCACCGACAACTGTTGGTTCAACAAATACCTCGTCAAGTAACAGTGGTAAGAGCCGGAGTGCCCTCAATGTACTCAAATCGTTTAGAGAGGACTCGGTGATAGTCTCTCCTCCGAGTTCTCGAAACTCCTGTCGATATTCAACAATCGCCCCCTTCATCGATATCCGCTCGAACTTGCTGAAGTCGATCTCGTTGCCTTCATAATTTACCGCCAAACCGCCCGACGCCTTCTGCACGCTCTCTTTTATCAACTCCTCGCAAAAATCCATCATCCCGTTCACGTCCATGTACGCGCAGTAGAATTCGAGCATCGTGAATTCGGGGTTGTGCTTGTAGGAGATGCCTTCATTGCGGAAGTTGCGGTTGAGTTCGTAAACCTTTTCGAAGCCGCCGACGACCAGCCGCTTGAGGTAAAGCTCCGGCGCGATGCGAGCGTAGAGGTCAATATCGAGCGTGTTGTGATGCGTGACGAACGGTTTGGCCGTAGCACCAGTCGCCTTTGGCGTGAGCATCGGCGTCTCGACCTCGACGTAGCCGTGATCTTCCAGGTATCGACGCATCGATGAAGTGATCTTCGCACGCCGCTCAAAAACCTCACGCGTAGTAAGGGCAGAACCCCCAGCGTTAGCGGTGGGCCAGTTTGTCGAATCTTGCTCAACGATCTGGCCGCCCGCTGACGCAGGCGGTTCCGACTTAATTTGCAGGCTCGAACCTATGAGATCGATATAACGCTGGCGCTGGCGGATCTCGGGGTCGGCGATGCCATGCATTTTATCCGGCATCGGTAGCATCGCTTTGGCGAGGAATTGCAGCTTTTCGACGTGAACGCTCAGCTCGCCGGTGTTGGTAATAAACAAGTAGCCCTCAACGCCGATAAAATCTCCGTGATCGAGCAGTTGGAAAACTTTCCAACCGGAAACAGTTGTCAGTAGACCGACAACTGCCTGCACATCATCACGCCGCACATAGATTTGAATCCGCGAGATTCCATCCGAAAGATGCACGAACGCTGCCTTTCCCATCACGCGCGGCGGTACGGCCAGGCGCCCGGCAATGCTGACGTTGCCGAGACTACGCAAGGCGGCATTCAACCGATCTTTAACCTCCGCAGTCGGTTTTTCGCGTTCGCCGAGCTGCAAAGCGACGATCTCTTTCACGGCCGCGTCAACCGGCTCGAACCTGAGCAGCCGCGTGATCGTGTCCTCATCGCCTGAAACGCGGCTCCGCTCGAACTTGTTCGGGTAAACGTTGCCGACCAGCTCGCGGAGTTTTTCAAGGTGCTCTCGGCGGGCTTCTGTCTGGTCGTTAGGTTCGACGATCTCTTCGAATTGGGTAATGCTCATAAAGTATCCAGCGAATCCCTGATTATAGAAAACCGCCTGCCTCACAGCAAACTTCTGCTATTTGTGGCACAATCATATTACCGCAGAAGAATGGTTTGCGATGGCCCCGTCGCCCCATTCTCTGTGGCTAGGTGCGTTTATGGCAACAGATTTCGGCAATTTGGCCGAGGCAGATCGGCTAAGGAAGGAAATCGAAAAGGGATCGCGAATAATCGCTCTCGACGGGTTGACGTCCGTTGCGGCAAAGGCGTTTGTGCTGTCGCAGCTTCATCTACCGGTGGCAAAAACGATCGTTATCGTCACCGATACGAACGCTACGCTCGAAGCTTGGGAAACGGATTTGAACTTTTGGAACAGCACCGGTTCGTCGCTAATTGCCCGAACGGAAAAATCCGCAGTTCACAATCCGCAGTCTCCAGTCGTGTTGAGTCTGCCGTCTTTCGAAACCGATGTCTATTCGGGCAGCTCGCCTCATGCCGAAACAATGGAGCGGCGCGCGTTGACGCTCTGGCAAATGACGCGAACGCGGCCACGGTTTCTATTGCTTTCGGCTAGGTCATTCGTAACCCGAACGGTTAAGCCCGACGAAATCGCCAAGCTCGGCGCTGTGCTCAAGGTCGATGAAGATTTCTCGCCCGATGAGCTTGTCGAACGCCTCGCCTCGTCGGGTTATGTCCGCGAAGACCCGATAAACAATCTCGGCCAATTCTCTGTGCGCGGCGGCATTGTGGATGTTTGGTCGCCCGACGCCACAAACCCGGTTCGTATCGAATTTTTCGGCGACACGGTCGATTCGATCCGTGAGTTCGATCCTGAAACACAGCTTTCGACCGAAAAACTAACGGAAACATCCGTTGCCCCGATGCGCGAGTTCGCCATTTCGGCACAGGATCTGAAGGATTGGTCTTTCTTCGCCCGCGAACGCTTTGCCGGCGAGCATTTTGCCCGAAACCTCAAAGACCGAACCGATTTCGCCGACGAAGGTGAGTCATTTTCAGGCTGGGAGTTTCTGCTCCCTCTCGTCAAACCACTTCGCGGAACTGTGTCCGATTACCTGAATGATGTCCTATTCGTAATTGACGAACCGGCGATTATCGAACAGACACTCGCTTCGTTTTACGATCATTTGCAACGTCATTACGCGTCTCTCGATACAACGGGCGAGATCGGGCTGCCGCCATCGGAATTGTTTATTGAGTCGGATCAACTGCAAAAACATTTCGCCGATGTCCAAAGGATCGAAATGCGTGCTCTTGGCAAGGCCGCTGCGGCGACAGATGAGGAATTTCTGGTTGAAGGCGGAAACCTGAACGGTAGCGAGGTTGCAGCCCAAAGGCGGAAGGCGGAAGTCGTAACGCAGAATTCGTCATCAATAGTTCATCCTCCATCATTCATCCCTCATCCTTCAGAACGCACATTCCCTACCGGTCTTGTTTCAGCCTCGAGCGATCCGCTTTTCCTATTTCCAACGGCTGAGAAATCCTCAGAGTTTGTAATCCAATCACGTTCAACCCGCAAATTTCACGGCCGATTCGAAGAGTTTGTCGAAAATGCCACCCCGAACAGTATTTCACTCATCGTCGTTCAAACGCCTGGAATTTCTGAGAGGCTGCAGGAAATTCTTCGTGAGCATGACATGAATCTGCATAATGTCCCGATTTTGGTCGGCGGGCTTTCAAGCGGGTTCGAGATCGCTTCAGCGGATCTGACCGTTTATACCGAAACCGACATTTTCGGTGAAACGCAGCAGGCCGAGGCGGTCGCGCGTCCTCAAACCCGCAGAGCCAAAAGCGTTCTGGGGGCTTTCATTTCAGATTTTCGTGATCTGCGGCCTGGCGATTATGTCGTCCACGTCGATCATGGGATCGGGCGCTTCGACGGACTGCAAACGATCTCGTCGCAAGGTGCTGAACAAGAGTTCATGCTGCTGTTTTATGCCGACGATGCAAAGCTATTTGTTCCCGTCGAGCGAATGGATCTCGTTTCGCGATACTCGTCAGGCGAAGCCGCTGCCCCTACGCTCGACCGGCTCGGCGGCATCGGCTGGCAGAAAACAAAGGCAAAAGCTAAACGCGCGATGCGCGATATGGCCGACGAACTTCTTCGGCTCTATGCGGAGCGAAAGCTGGTTCAGGGATATGCATTTTCGCCCGACGCGCCTTGGCAGCACGAATTCGAAGACGCATTTCCATATGATCTGACCGTTGATCAGGCGAAGGCAATTGAAGATGTCAAGACCGACATGCAAACGCCGAGGCCGATGGATAGATTAGTGATAGGTGATGTTGGTTACGGCAAGACTGAAGTTGCGATGCGAGCAGCGTTCAAAGCAGTCATGGACGGGAAACAGGCCGCAGTTCTGACGCCGACGACGATCCTCGCTTACCAGCACTACGAAACCTTCAAAAAACGTTTTGCCGCGTTCCCGATCACGGTCGATCTGCTCTCTCGATTTCGTTCGGCCAAAGAACAGAAATCGGTAGTCGAACAAGCTGTTAAGGGTGACATCGACGTTCTCATTGGAACGCATCGAATTCTCTCCAACGATGTAAGCCTCCCAAAGCTCGGACTCGTCGTGGTTGACGAGGAGCAGCGTTTTGGCGTCGCCCACAAAGAGAAACTGAAGCAGCTAAAGAAAAAAGTCGATGTACTTACGCTTTCCGCAACGCCGATTCCGCGTACTTTGAATATGTCGCTGCTTGGTATGCGAGACATGTCCGTAATAGAGACGCCGCCGCGCGACCGCCTTGCCATCAACACGCAGGTCGTTCAGTTTGCCGAAGGCGTTATCCGGTCGGCAATTGAACTTGAATTGTCGAGAAACGGTCAGATTTTCTTTATTCACAACCGCGTCGAAACAATCGAAGCCATCGCCGCACTTGTTCAAAAAATCGTGCCTAACGCCCGCATCGCAATCGGCCACGGCCAGATGAACGAAAAGGAAATGGAGCAGATAATGCTCGATTTCATCGATTACAAATACGACGTGCTGGTCGCGACGACTATCATCGAAAACGGTATCGACATACCGCGGGCGAACACAATTATCATCAATCGTGCCGATAATTACGGCCTTTCTCAGCTTTACCAGCTTCGCGGTCGCGTCGGGCGTTCCAATCGGCGTGCGTATGCATATCTACTGATCCCAAGTGAATTGGAGCTGACGCCTATTGCACGACGCCGCTTGAGCGCGATACGCGAATTCTCGGATCTCGGCGCTGGTTTTCGCATTGCGGCTCTTGACCTTGAATTGAGAGGAGCCGGAAATATTCTAGGCGGCCAGCAATCCGGCCATCTCGACGCTCTCGGGTTCGATCTTTATACCAAAATGCTCGAACGCACTATCGGCGAAATACGCGGTGACGAAATTACCGACGAAATAAGCGTCTCGATAAATCTTGGCGTTGATGTTTCGATTCCCAAAGATTATATAGTCGAAGCCAGCCAGCGGCTGCGCACATACAAGAGAATATCTTCAGCGGAAACGGAAGACGTTTTGCTGCAAATATACACGGAGATCGAAGACCGATATGGCCGGATACCTCGATCCGTCGATAACTTGTTCGCATATGGCCGCCTACGAAAACTTGCAGAACAAACGGGAATAGTTTCAGTCGATAAAGCGGGCAGTGGTTTTGCGATCAAGCTCAGCGAAAATGCCAAAGTGTCTCCAGAAAAATTGATGGAGTTTCTCTCCTCCAACGAAAAAGCGAGCTTTTCCCCGACCGGAATTTTGCGGGTTACCGATATAGATGAAAGTTTGATCAACGCAGCCAGGAATGTACTGGAAGCAATACGAATATGAATCGGCTGCGAAATACAAAAGTTATTCCGTACAATCGCCCAATTCGTTGAAGTCACAGACGAAAAGATTGGGACAGCGTTCCTTCGTCTGACGTCTCACGTTTCTCCATACTTCGGAGTTGCTGTATTTGTCCTTGGTCCACCCGATGCGTTTGCGATTTTTCCAGACGAATTCGTAAGCCGCCATTTCGTCTTCTCCCTGGATGTGTTTGGACTCGTGAAGCAATATTGCGGCCCGCTCTACGTCATCCGCTGGATAAGAAAAGAAATCAGAGTACAAGGTAACGATTCCAAACGGAAAATTGGTTGCGGCAAAAGCGTTTTCTTTCGCAACGGACGCATTCAGCCAATTGTCGTTGCTCCTATACGTGGCCAGATTCTTTAGAAGAAATGCCTCGTCGTTAAAACCGCTGGCTTTTAAATGCTGAATGGCTGAAATGACCGCGGCCCGCTCGTTCGGTGCAAGAGACTTTGCCGACATCAAAAGCGACGCATAAAAACCCAATAACGTGATCGCACACACCGAAATAAAAACACCGACACGGTGAATAACACGATACAAAACCTTAGATTCCGCTGTGTTACGCTCGTTATTTCCAATGAGGTAAGAACCGCATCGGGCACATATTTCCGCGTAGATATAGTTTACAAGCTTGCAATCGAGGCACTTTTTGTTCATCCGGCGCGTGCGAGGTTTTACGCAAAACCTGCTATTATTTACAAAGACTTAATTGCATCGGATTCCTGTTTATTGCATTTTGGCCCGTTGGAAGAAACTTTTTCCTACATATTTGCATCAAACCGAGCATTGATCGAAGCAAGTTGAAGATTTTTGGAGTTATCGATGAAAAGATTTGGAATTAGTTTTTGCGTATTGACGTTTGTCGCTCTGTCAGCGTTTTCTGCCTTCGGCCAGGAAACTGAAGAGCGCGTGGTCGATGAGGTTGTGGCTCAGGTAAATGAAGGAGTAATTACGCTTTCGAGGATCAAACGCGAGATAAAATCGGCAGTCGACACAAAAGTGCAGGACGGCACTTCGCGCCCTGAAGCCGAGCGGATCGTAAAAGAGAAACAAGGCGAACTGATCGCAAATATGATCAACGAGGAGCTTCTTCTCCAGCGTGCGAAGGAAATGAAGCTGGATTCCGACGTCGAAGCCAGCATCAACCAAAGATTTCTGCAGATAATGAAGCAAAACAATCTAAAAACGCTCGATGCTCTTTTCCAGGAAATGCAAAAGACCGGCGTCGATCCGCAGGAAATTCGAGAACTGTGGCGAAAACAGGAAACTCGAAACGAAGTTCTCCGCCGCGAAGTGCAGATGAAGGTTTACTGGGGTTTCAATGGCAAGCAGTTAAAGGAATATTTTGAAAAGAACAAAGCCCGCTTTACCAAGCCCGAGACGGTTACGATCAGCGAAGTCTTTCTTAGCTTTGCC
>JBQTJB010000197.1:0-14991 GCA_052387555.1 Blastocatellia bacterium
AAATACAGTCCGCTGGTCCGACGAAGTTTTCAGAATTTTCGGCTACGAACCGAGGCAATTTATTGTAACGAGCGCTTTTGTTTACGATGCGGTTCATCCTGAGGACCGTGTTTACGTAAGCGAAAAGTTTACCGAAGCGGTAGTCGAGAAGAAATTTCTCGACATCGAGGTCCGAATTAATCTACCCGATGGCTCGGAACGGCTAATACACGCCCAGGCGGAAACGGTTTATGACGAAACGACGGGAATGCCAGTCAAAATGAACGGCACTATTCAGGACATAACCGAACACAGAAGGGCCGAAGAAGCGATCCGCGAAAGTGAAAACCAGTACCGCGACCTGTTCGAAAACGCAAACGACCTTATCTATACGCATGACCTTCGCGGAACTTTCACATCGCTAAATCGAGCGGGCGAGCGGATCACCGGCTATACACGCGAAGAAGCCTTAAGAATGAATATCTCGCAAGTGGTTGCTCCGGAATCATTAGAGGTAGCCCGCGAAATGACCGCGCGGAAGATCAAAGAAGAAGTCGCCACGACGTACGAGGTCGACATTATCGCCAAGAACGGCCGATATGTTTCACTCGAGCTAAGCACGCGGCTTATCCACCGCAAAGGCTCGGCAATCGGGGTTCAGGGCATCGGGCGTGATATAACCGAACGCCGCCGCGCGGAAGACGCGCTAAAAGCCAGCGAACAGCGATACCGTCAGCTGGGAGAAGGCATTTTTCATCAGGTATGGACAGCTGGACCTGACGGGCAGCTCGATTATGTAAACGCACGCACACTCGAATATTTCGACAGAACCAGCGCGGAGCTGGTCGGCGAAGAATGGCAGAATGTGGTTCATCCCGACGACCTGGAGGAATGTCTGCGAAGGTGGAATCATTCGATCGAAACCGGAGATTTTTACGAAATGGAATTTCGCCTGCGCCGTCACGATGGCGAGTATCGTTGGTTCAAGGCACGAGCTAACGCAGATTACGACACCCAGGGCCGGTTAATTAAATGGTTCGGTACAAACACTGATATTGACGAACAAAAACAGAGCGAGGCCAAGCTAAACTATTACGCCCGCCACGACACGCTTACTGATCTGCCGAACCGGCCGGAATTCATGAACCACCTGGCAGCCGCTATCGATCGGGCGAAGCTGAGTCCACTAACGAGGTTTGCAGTGCTGTTTCTCGACCTCGACCGTTTCAAGATAATAAACGACAGTCTTGGACATGTGGTCGGTGACAAACTTCTAAAGTCTATCGCTGACAGGTTGTGCAATTACGTTCGTCCGGGCGATGTCGTTGCCCGTCTTGGCGGCGACGAATTCACTATTTTGTTGAATCGCACGGGTGGAACGGCTGATGTCGTTCAAGTGGCGGAACGAGTACAAAGAAATCTTGCAAAGCCGTTTAAGATCGACGGATACGAAGTGTTTACGTCAGCAAGCATAGGGATAATCGTCTCCGACGAGATAATGCGAGAACCGGAAGACTTCCTGCGCGACGCCGATTCCGCGATGTACAGAGCTAAGGAGGCGGGAAAGGCTCGATACGAGATATTCGACCGTGAAATGCACGTTCGCAATATCAATCAGCTTCAAATCGAAACCGATCTTCGTCATGCAATCGAACGCGGTGAATTTGAGGTTCAATATCAACCGATCGTCAAGCTTGAATCAGGATCGGTACGCGAGTTCGAGGCGCTGATCCGGTGGCGGCACCCGGTGCAAGGGCTTATCGGTCCAGACGACTTCGTCTCAGTCGCAGAGGAAACAGGCATGATCGTGCCGATAGGCCACTGGATCCTCGAAGAATCCTGCCGGCAGACAATAAAATGGCAGAACCAATTTGCCTTCCCGCTTTCGATAAGCGTGAATCTATCGGCTAAACAATTGATGCATCCATTGCTTACGGAACAAGTCGCCGCGATTCTCGATGAAACTGGGCTTAACCCACGCCAGTTAAAACTCGAAGTGACGGAAAGTACAGTTATGGAACACAGCGAACGGTCACTAAGCGTATTGCAGGAATTGGACGAACTTGGCATCTCGCTTTCAACCGACGATTTTGGAACGGGTTATTCAAGCTTGAGCTATTTACAGCGCTTCCCCTTCGACCGTCTGAAAATCGACAGGTCGTTTATCGATAAAATGACCGGAGACGAAAGAAGCGCCGCTATCGTCAAAACAATACTAATGCTTGGTGAAAACCTCGGCATCGAGGTCGTCGCGGAAGGCATTGAAACCGAACATCATCTGGATATGCTTCGAAAATTTGGCTGCCGTCTAGGTCAGGGTTATTTCTTCTCCAGACCCGTCGAGGCTAAATGCGTCGAGCGTCTATTGAGAGAAGCTTCGGAAAAATTCGATTTGGAACGTTCGATACGCCCAATAAACGACGGTTCTATTATCGACGTTTCGGCAACGGACCGAATCAACTAATTACTGTTCATGCCTTATGCAAAAAGGCGGCAAACGCCGCCGGTTTTAACTTCAAAAATGACAGACTATTTCGTCGCTGTCTGTGACGACGATCGAGGTTTGGCGTTTTTTACATGCTTGTCGAACCACTGCACCATTTCATGCAGCGTATGCGCGACCGATTCCTTTGCGGAGTAGCCATGCGACTCAAGCGGCAGCATTACCAGCCTTGCCGTTCCGCCATTTCCGCTGATAGCGGCGTATAGCCGCTCCGACTGAATCGGAAATGTTCCCTGGTTGTTGTCGGCCTCGCCGTGCATCAACAGGATCGGCTCGTTGATCTTGTGTGCGTAGAAAAACGGCGAAATGTCTGTATATAGCTTCGTCGCTTCCCAAAACGTCCGTCGCTCGCCCTGAAAACCGAATGGCGTCAGTGTTCGGTTGTAAGCTCCGCTGCGGGCGATGCCAGAGCGAAACAGATCGGAGTGGGCCAGCAGGTTCGCGGTCATAAACGCTCCGTAACTATGCCCTCCTACGCCGACACGTTCAGGGTCGACAACACCCATCTCAACACCTTTATCTATAGCGGCCTTTGCAGAATCTACTATCTGTTTTACGAACGTATCGTTAACCGTTTCAGGGTCGCCAACTACCGGCATAGTCGCGTCGTCCAAAACCGCATAACCTTGCAGGAGGAAAAACAGGTGCGAAATTCCGCCGATCTGAGTAAAACGGTTGGTTGAACCCGAAACCTGTCCTGCGGTCGAAGCATCAGTAAACTCTAGCGGATAAGCCCAAACCACAGCCGGTAATTTTGTGCCTTCCTTGTATCCCGGCGGCGTGTAAAGCGTAAAGGAAAGATCGACGCCGTCAGAGCGTTTATACTTTACAAGCTGTTTTTTGATACCGCGAAGCTGAGGCGTCGGGTCCTTGAATTCCGTAAGCTGCCGGTAAGCCAACGCAGTGCAAATCTGTCCCGGAGGGCAAACCTGCCGCATGAAAACGTTTGGCGGTTCGGAAATCGACTCCTTACGTGTAAGAAAATTCATCCCGTTGTCGTCGATCATTCCTAGAAACGATTCGTACTCGGCTGTCCCGGACCGAAAGATTTCACGTGTCTGAAGTGTTTTTAGATTCATCGCCCTGAAGAACGGCCTGTCGCCTTCGGGTGAAGCTCCGGCCCCCGAAAGAAATATCTCGTCTCCGGTTTGGCGAATAACTGACGAACCGTTCGGAAGAATTTTCATAACTGGGTTACCGATGTCGTTGTAGCGGTCGTTGGCGTTCAAATCGGAGATAATCTTTGATGTCGAAGGGTTTCGGTAGTCGGTCATGAACATACGACGACGCTGCGTATCGCGGTTGAAATCGAAGTAAAACATCAGTCCGTCACGTTCGCCAATAAAGCGCCCGACATAGCGGTGTTCAGTCTTGAACATTTCTTTTGACGAATCGGAGAAAGGAGAGGAAAGGGACATCACTTTATCGCGCGAATTTACTTTTTTTCGCGGATCGCCGCCGTCAAGAGCTTCGGCCCATGTCAACATTGCAGGTTCGGTCGGAACCCAACCGTAACCTCGCGGCCCGATAGGAACGCCCTGAACGGGAATATTATCCTGCAAAGGAAGATTGACGATCGTCTTTACAAACTTTCCGTTAGAATCCCAAATTTCAACTTTTTTCGGGAAACGAAAAAATGGGAACTGGTACGAGAAGGGGCGTTCAATCCGGGAAGTGAGAATGTATTTTCCGTCCGGCGAAAAATCGGCATTGTCATAGATCGCCGGCGAACCGATCTCTCGAACCTTGCCGGTGGCATCTATCAGCGCGAGTTGAGACGTGGCATAGTATTCGAACAGCTTCTCGTCGTTTGGGGTTTTCAGCAGATCCTGAAACGTTGCGATTGCTCCGCTTCGTCCTGCGGTTTCCTGAATATTAGGCTCGTTTGGCGTGAGATTTTGATACGCGGGTGCGCCTCCTCGTTTCGCCGGGACGAGCGTCGCCGAGATCGTCTTCGAATCTTCCCAGCTGAAACCGCCGAACGCTGTGTTTACATAGACGTTCTTGACCTTTGTGGCTTTGGCAGTAGCCGTGTCGATGATCCAAAGTTCAATTCCGTTTGCGGTGATATTGCCCGCCGCTAAATACCGACCGTCCGGCGACCATTGAGGCTGTATGATCTGTGCTCCCGGCGGAAGCAAAACAGAGGTTTCTTTTCCGTCCGATATGTTTTTAAACTTTACGCTTACAAAATACTGCTGGCGATGCTGTCCGTTCGTGTTCGGGTTGATTCGTGTGCCTGCAAGCCGAAGCATCGGCTGTGCAAATTCCGAAATTGGTGGATAACGCAGCGGCTCAAGCACGGCTAACTTGTCGCGCGTAGGAGATATCGAAGTCGCGGGTATCGCGGGAGCGTCCAATACGTCCATTATTTCCTTCGGCGGCTGCTTATAAGACCCCTGCGCAAAAGCCGTGGCCGACAAAGTCATGATTACGATGAATAAAAATATCCTTGTTTTCATTGTCATTTCTCCTAAGTCTTTTTGTTCAACGAAGTGGTTGCCTGCACATGATTGAAGAACTTACCCGTTAACGCAGGTGGTTCCGACCTTATTTTATTCGCATTCCGTCAATCACTTTTCCGGCGATCAACGGTATCGGTTCACGTTCGTTCGAATGATTTTCCGTAAAAATAACCAGGACAAATTTGAGACCGTCCGGTGTTTCGATGTAGGCCGCGTCGTGTCTTTCTCTGCTGACCCATCCGGCTTTCGACCAAAGTTTCGCTCCTGTCATTTTGCCGTCGATCAACGCCTTGCCGATAAACCCGACGGCTTGATTGTCAGGGTCGGCCGATGGCGTGAACGGATCACGCTTCATCAGATCCAACATCATGTTGCTGCGTTCCATGTTTACAAATCGCCGCAGAGCGATCTCGGCAAGCAAGCGGGCCGTCGCGTTGGTCGTCAGCATATTTCGGTTCCGGCCCTTATACTCCCGCGATTGCTGCTCGACCCCGTAAGCGTCCTCACAATGCGTTTTCTGATTTATGTTTATGTTCTTATAACCCATCGACGAGAAAAAACGGTTCACCCGATTTCGTTTGTACTGCCATTGGTCGAATTGTTTTTGCGGCAGCTCGCCACCACTCGAGGTGTCGGTCAGTACATCCAAAATATATTGCGTCGCCTCATTCGACGAGTCGAAGATCATGTCGCGCAGCCCTCGCTCGAGCTCCTTAGTCAGCGCGATCTTTTCATCCTGGAATTGCTGGTGAAGCGCCGCCATGTAGAACATTTTCACGACACTTGCCGGATAGAGCCGTTCCTCACCGCGAAAATCCGCCCGGGAAAGAGCATTCGGATCTCGCAAATCGATCAGCGTGGCTGCGATCTCTTCCCGCTTGAATCCTTTTGCGTAAGCAGGGTCAAGAATGGCTCCGACGGCTTTGTTGAGAATGGCTTCAAGTTCAGCCGATTCAACAAGCGTCAGAGGCTGATAGCCTTTTGGAACTAGTATCTCTATCTTCGATCTATCATTCTGGGCGGGCGCGTAAGAATAAACCACACAGAGAATGACTAGACAAAAGATGACCCTCGGCACGTTTTTCATTCAATTAGCTCTGGAGTCTTTACGGAAAGCAGTTTTCAGAGTATAAACGAAAAACAGTTTCCGAAAAAGTACGCTCCTAAAAATAAGCATGACAGATGAAAAGCTCGTTCGCGGCATCGGCCGATGGGACCTGACCGCTATTGCGATCAACACAGTTATCGGCGCCGGGATATTTGGGTTGCCGGCAAAGGTACATGCATTGATTGGTTCCTACAGCCTCATAGCATTTATCTTCTGCGCAGTGATCGTAGGCTTTATCGTTCTTTGCTATGCCGAAGTTTCAAGCCGTTTTTCGGCGACAGGCGGGCCGTACCTTTACGCTCGCGAAGCATTCGGTTCTGTCGTCGGTTTCGAAGTTGGCTGGCTCTACTGGATAGTCCGCGTGACTACATTTGCCGCAAACTGCAATTTGTTTGTCACCTACCTGGGCTTTTTTGTCACAGATGCAGACAAAGGCTCGCTGCGGATTCTGTTTGTCAGCCTGGTTGTTTTGCTTATCATCGTCGTGAACTTCATCGGCATTCGCGAATCGACGCTAATGACTAACGTCTTCACGATCGGCAAGATAATTCCTCTTTTGATTTTTGTCGCCGTGGGACTTTTCTTTGTGCAGCCCGCGCACTTCAATTTCGATACAGTTCCGGAATACACAGCATTTTCAAGCGCAGTACTTTTGTTGATCTACGCCGTTGTCGGATTCGAAGCTGCCGTAATCCCGGCTGGTGAAACAAAAAATCCGGAAAAGAACGTTCCGTTCGCAATTCTTATCGCGCTAGCGGTCGTCGCCGTTCTTTACATTCTGATTCAGATAGTCAGCATCGGAACGCTGCCGGGGTTGGCACAATCTAACCGCCCTCTGGCCGACGCCGCGAGCGTTTTTCTCGGTACATTCGGAGCCGGTCTTATTACGCTCGGCGCACTGGTATCGATTGTAGGCAATCTTAATGTCGGTGTGCTGAGTTCGACACGGCTGCTTTTCGGTATGGCAGAGCAAAAAGAAATGCCCGGTTTCTTCTCGAAAACTCACGAGCGTTTCAAAACGCCGTATATTTCGATCGTCATCACCGGTGTTGTGATCTTCGTCCTTACAGTTCAATCGTCTTTTATTACTGCTTTGGCCATCGCGACGATCACGCGTTTGCTTGTTTACGCAACGACTTGTCTTGCCCTGCCTGTTTTCCGCAAGAGAACCGATCTGCCGAAGGCCCCGTTTGTGGCTCCGCTTGGCGTCCTGGCAGCGATAGTTTCGCTCGGCCTGATCGGATGGCTGCTGACAAATGTAGATTTTGCAAAGGAAGGTTTGGCTATAGTTGTCGCTGTAATCATTGGAGTAGCCTTAAATTTTGCTTATCGAATATTGATCAAGAAACATCGGTTTCCACTTCGCCATGATCTTTATGAAAATCTCTTGGCGCTTATACCCGCGACGATAGTTCTGTTTTTTGTAATACAATGGAGTCCGTTAGTCGGAGCGCTTTTAGGTGTCGCAAGTTATTGGATTTTGAAGATCATTGTAGCTGAATTTCGAGAGAAGAATTTACAAGCTACTTAAAAATGCCTTCTCCCAAGAAATTCTCGCGCAAGTAGCTGATTGTATCCTGCAATGTTTCCTGCGGATCACGAGGTGAAAAACCAAGTTTTTCCTCTGCTTTTGACGAATCGAAATACCAAAAATACTCTGCTTGTTCTACCTCTTCGGAGGCAACTGGTGAGGCCTTGCCCCAATGTTTGAAAACTGATTCGATCATCGTAGAACTTGCCATCGCAAGCCTTTTTGGCACCTTCAACATCGGAGCGGAAACGCCGGACAATCTCCCCAGCCTGCCGAAAAATTCAGGAAACGTCATATTCGCTGCACCGAGTAAATATTTTTCTTGGTGACGCCCTTTTTCCAAAGCGCTTATAAATGCTGCGGCAGCATCGCGTACATCTACAAAATTCAACCCGCCGCTAGGCGTGTATGGAATTTTTCGCGCAAGAAAATCGAGCACAGGCTTGGTCGAACTCAGCCGTTCGTCATCCGGCCCGAGCAGAAGCGACGGGTTCATTATTACCAAACGCCGCCCGTCGCCGTCAAAATTTGCTAGTGCCGTATTCTCCTGATAATACTTTGACGCGTAGTATGCCCATCGGGAGATAACATCTATTGGCTGAGGAAACGTCTCGTCAAAAACCTGTTCGTCTTCGCTTGCGGCGATCGTCCCGCTCGACGATGCCAGAATCATTGTCGGCACACCCGCTTCCTTCCCCGCTTCGCATAGAATTCGTGTGCCCTCGACGTGAATCTTGTTCATCGCAGCAGCGTCTTCGTTGTCACGCGACACCTTGCCAGCGAGATGGAAGATCGCTGACACGTCCTTCACCGCCGCCGCGACCGCCGTGCGATTAGACACCGAACCAACCGCTGCCTCTACGCCCGCATTCTTCATCCATTCAGGAACACTCGACGCCATTACACGCAGGTTCTTCTCGCCAGTATCAAGCAATTGCCGCACGATTTGTGTACCTAAGAAACCGGTCCCTCCGGTAATGAGAATTTTCTTTTCAGTTTTTGCCGACACTTTTGTCTTTGCCATAAACTTAGTTCACCACTGAGAACAGTCACGAAGAATACTTTGACTTAATTGAATCTGCTCTCACCAACTTTAATTCGCTGCCTTCGTGTATCTGTTGTGTTTCTTCCTGCTTTATTCATTAATAACAGGCTCCTGTTTACGAGTTCTTCGCCTCTCGGCCTTCCACTGTTTTCGCACCGCGGCTACGTCGAATTTATCACGTTTGCCGTCCCGCATATTTTCCACTTCGTGCTGAACGCGAGCGGCCACTAGACGATAAGCCTCGGTGTTCGGGACGCCATCGGTCATGTTACGAAGCTCGTCGTATTCCAGAAAACGGCCCACCTTCGCGCCGATCTTGGCACCGAGGCTGTCGGTTTTCGGGATGATTGTTCCTTTTGGAAAAGCCTCATATGTTCCCCAAATATATATCGGCAAAATGCCTATTTTCTGATTCAGTGCGAGGTAGCCGATTATCGGTTTGAACTCTGAGATCTGTCCCGTTTCCTGCCGCCCGCCTTCGGGAAAAATCAATGCATTGTAACCTTCATTCAAAATCCGCGTCACGTGCCTCAGCGATTGTCGCAAACTTCCGGTGCGTTCGATAGGCACAAGCGTCGTGAAATTGTTCATATACGCCCGTTTGTATTTTGTATCGAACCAGTAATCGGCAGCGGCGACCGCTACGGTCTGCTCGGCAACGTCTTTTCCCAACGCTTTCTTTACCAGACCAGTGTCGATATGCGAAGTGTGATTCGGAGCAACTATGAAATTGACGTGCTGCGGGACGTTCGATTCGCCGTCGATGTGCGTGTCGAGCACGCCTTCATAAAGCGTGTTCTGCGCAAAATCGACCAGCGAACTGCCCACGCGGCGAACAATGCCGGGAATTACGATTTCCTCTTCCTCTTTCTTTGCCTCGGCTTTTGGTTCGTCGGCAAGTTTCTTTGATTTATCTACACGCTGGACAGCTGTGAGAAGTTCGCGAACGGACTGCACTTCATTCAGGGTATCAGGCGAAAGAACGCGGCCGCCGGCATCCTCAACCGCTGCTTGAAGTTCAACAAACATCAGCGAATCGAAACCGAGATCAATAAGTTTGTCCTCGGCTGCAATCTCGGAAAGCGGCCTATTCGAAACGCTGGCGACGATCTTGTGTATCCAAAGCATGTTGTCGTCGCCTTTAGATTCGACAACCGTTTTTGTCCTGGATTTAGAGCGCTCCTCGAGAGTTTGCAGCATCTCGACGACCTCGGGCCGTTTTACTTTTCGTGTCGCCGTTCGCGGCAATTCGAACGGTGTGACGTGAAGAACCTTGACACGTTTGAAGAACGCCAGCGACGCTGAAACTTCACGGAAATGGTCCTCGACTTTTTTATTCACTTCCGCACTCGCCAGCGCTATATCGAATTCATAGTCGGGCACTACAAGAGACGCGATCTTCTCGCCGCCGTCATCATCCGGTAATCCGACAACGCTCAGTTCCTTGATGAACCCCGATTTGCTGTAAAGATCTTCTATCTCGTCGGGGTAGATATTTTTGCCGTTCGAGTCGATAATTACATCCTTCGAACGTCCGACGATAAAGAGATTTCCGTCCTCGTCAAGCCGCCCGAGATCGCCGGTCTTGAGCCATCTATCCTGCAAGACGGACTCAGTCGCCTTTTCGTTATTGTAGTATCCGACCATCACGTTCTGCCCGCGTGCCACAACCTCGCCGACGCCGTTGTCGTCTGGGTTATCAATCTTTACCTCGACACCCGGCAGCGGCTTGCCGACGCTTCCGCGCAGTAATTTGTTCCCCGGCCGAGCGACAGTCAGCACCGGCGAGCTTTCGGTCAGCCCGTAACCTTCGAGCACGGTAAACCCAAGCCCGTGCAGATCCTTCTGCACCTTCTCGCTCAAAGCAGAACCGCCTGAGATCAGATAACGCATCTTTCCGCCCATCCCCTGATGTATCGGGAAAAACACGATCGGCCCGAGGTTGAAAGGCGTGTTGTCGCGTATCCAGGCGTTGAATTCTATAACGTTGTCGGCCATGTCAGCGATCCAATCGCCACGTTCGCGTAGCCGCGTTTTTATCCTCCTATGCAGCATTTCCCACAACGCGGGAACGCCGACCATGCCTGTGACATGGCCGTTCTCGATAGTTTTCGAAAGATCTTCAGCCGTTAGCTCGTTTAGATAAGTGATCTGTGTTCCATTGGAAAATGGCGTCAGGAACCCGGCAGAAAACTCGAACGTGTGATGCATAGGCAGCACGGACAACACGCCGTCCGTCAGATCCATATCGAGCACGCTCGATAGCATCGAGATCATGTTCGTGAAATTCTTGTGCGACAGCATCACAGCCTTTGGCTTGCCGGTCGTGCCTGAAGTAAAGATCAGCGAAGCTATAGCGTTCGAATGTAGCTTTGCTGGAAGCAAAGCGTTGCGTTTGGCCTCTTCCGTTTCGGATTTGATCTCAAAAATCTCGTCAAATGTCCATAACGTCGGAACGCGGGCCCCCTTGCCCGCATCGCCGCTTGCGGCGAAAGCATAAGCGAGCCTTTCACTCAAGCCTGGATTTTCGATGTCAAGTTTCGGCGAAATCACGATGGCGGAAGCCTCACCAGCCTTAGCAAAAGCAATGATCTCATCCACCGTCGAAGCCGGATCGATCGGTATCGCGGTCGCTCCCGCTTTCAGGATTCCGAAATAGGTCATTCCCCATTCGGGCATGTTATTTGAAAATAAAATTACTCGGTCGCCATGTTTGATGCCATTGTGAGCAAAAAACCCGGCGGCGCGAAGCGTGAGTTCGCGGGCGTCTTCGAAAGTATATTGCTCTTTGCGTCCGTTCCGCTCGATACGCATAGCAACGCGGGTCGGAAAGCGTTTGACGGATGTATCAAACAGATCTAGCAAATCCTTGTAAGTGTAAGATCTTTTCTCGACCGCCTTCAGTTCTTCTTCGAGCGTTGGAAGCACCCATTTCCGCATTCCCGGAAAATGCACGTTGAGCCAATAGTCGTACCAATCCAACTTTTCGGGATACCACGGCAGTAGGTTCTTTTCTTTTTCCTTAATAACAGACTGCACCGCACGCACATTGTCGGAGCGATAGAGGTATTCATTGTCGATCATGAACGGTTTGAACATAGCAAATGCGTCCATAGTTTCTTGTGTCGTTCGCTCGAACGATTCGACCGATTTTTGAAGATCGGAAACGATGTTGCCGATGCGTCCGCCGCCCCAACGCGGGTTTGCTTTGTCGAGCAATTTATCTGCGCGTTTCGCCAATTTATTTAGCATCGGAGCCGATGTCAGTTCGTAAGTCCGTTGCGTGACCGATGCGGCCTCTACCATTCCGGCGAGCTTGTTCATGATTGCGCTTCCCGTTTCCTTGTCCTCGAAATGCTGCCGTTTGTAGAGGCCAACGAGGCCGACGATGCGCTTCATGTCGTTCGGGTTCGAATCGCCCGACGATGCCTGAAATACTAGCGGCGGGTTGTCATCAACCAACGCGTTCATTGCGGCACCCAATATCGCCCCCGAAACCATATCGACCGGAATTATATCCAGGATCAGCTTTTCATTAACTGGAATTATCGGCTGACCGCGCAATGCGATCAGTATCAGCGGAGCGGTTGAGGTAAAACCTTCGTTCCACCCCGGGAACGGATACGATTGCGACGATTCGACGATGGACGGCCTTACCAGCGTCTTAACAATATCTTCCTGCCCAGCGATGATCTGTTCAGCGAGCGATTTCGAATAGGTGTAGATATTTGTCCAGCCCCAGTACTCGGCACGCTCTGCGCCGAGTTCGGTCGTCCGCTCGCGGATCCACATTTTTCGCTCACGGAAGATCGCCGATTTCAGTTCCGACTCATCGTCCGGATCGCGGCCTTCTTCGATAAACCGTTTACGCGCCTGTTCGCGGAATTTCGCGGCCTGGACGGCATCGTCTGCTTCCTGACGCGCCTGTTCGCTCAAGCGGGCGCAGTCCTCGACTTCTCGATTTACGTCAAAAGTCGTTCCGACAAGTTCGTTCTTTCTTGGGAAATAACCAACGACAGGCTCATTTTCCCAGATCGCCCCCGAACGCTTCCCTGCCACAAAACAAGTCGAAACGTGCACCAGCCGCGGCTTTTTCATCATCCGGGCCATCTTGATAATGTTGTTCGACCCGACCACGTTCGTCCGCAAAGCCGATTCCAACGGCGGATTAAAAGTCACGTTCCCCGCACCATTGATAATGACGTCCGTATCGCGCATTATCTTCTTCGCCTGCTTCTCATCCAGCCCCAGAAACTCGTTCCCCACATCCCCATTCACCGGCACAACCTTCGACTTTATAAAATCCTCAAACCCGTCGCCGTACTTCTCCCGCAACGGATCAAACGTCGGCGAAGTAACAATACTCGTCCAAAACCTCACCCGCGACTCATTCTCATCCCGCGCCCTCACCGTCGCATACACCTTCCCGATATCCGGAAAATTATGCAAAAGCATCGACAACGTAACCTTCCCCACAAAACCGGTCCCGCCGATAAAGAAGATCTTCTTACCCTTAAATATTTCTGTTGGTGATAGTTTCATACGGAACGCGGACACTCCTGTCCGCAAATACAAATGGGAACTGCTAGTCTGTACGGATATGGCAATCACTTCTGAACTCGCACTTGTTGCATTTCCACTTCTTTGGTGGGTAAACTATTCCCCCAGCCACAGCTGAAGCAAATGCGTTTAGCGTGTCTTCGGCTTTTTTCACATCTACGTCTCCTTCAAAAGTTTCCGTTCTATTTTCGCCAATGATATGGATTTGCACCTTCTTCTTGCGGCTGCCAAAAAAGTATCCATAGAGATCGGCCTGAGCAACCGCAACAGGCTTAACAAAATTGTATAAATATCGCTCTCTCGTCGTTTTATACTCGTAAACGAAATCGTCCGTCAGACCGTCTGGTTCCCCGATCACCGAGTAATGTTCCCATCGAAAATTCCAACGAATCGAAGGATACTTTTCAGCGTATCGTTCGTGGTAGATTTCTCCACGAAATAAAGGATCCGCTTCAATGTCATAAACTAACTGGCTTTCCGGCAGACCAAACAATTTAACTTCCTCTGGCGATGCGTCCGGGATCACCAAATAAGTAGTGTTTCCATCTTTATCGAGTAGGGCCTCAATACGTGTAATAAATGGTCCCTTAGTTTCTCGTTTCGTCTTCCCATTCTCTTCTCGAAGGAGTTGGTTAATATCTTCCAACGAGATGTTACTGCCGACGGATAAAAGCTCCTCGTTCTTTCGCGGTAAATTGGTGATTTGTCCAAGTTTTCGGGCGTAATTGATACGGTCACGAAGATAAACGCCAAAAAACATAACTTCATCAGATTTACTTTGAAAGACTGCCTTTTGAGTACACCACCAATGATTGGCCACATTGGACGTTCCAACAAATATCAATGTGTTCTCTGACATTCCACGCCGCTTTTTCTCGAGTGAGAGTAACTGACGAAGCTTTTTCTCATCTCCGATTATTTTTTCTAACTTGGTTTCAAACATAAGTGTCCAAAACTCTTGACTTCTTCCTTAACCGCCTGGCCGCTATTTTGAACGTAAAGGTGTTTCAGTTCTTTTACGCCTTCGAGATTTGAATTTCCTTAGCATCTCCTTCAATTCTTCCAGCGTAGGAGTCTTGCTTTTCTCAAACTCGTACGGATAAAACTCGTATTTCCCTAATTGTAATTCCTGGTTCATTTCTTCTTTTTCTTTGTTTCAATAAATCCGATCTTCCGTTTCAGATATTTCGGATCGTGCATGATCTCGCCTAACAACTGCCACACCACATCAAATTCGTTATCATGGTTAACCGCCACTTTTGTAAGCTGCTCGACGCGTTTTGCTAGGTCTTTATGTAATGCTAGGACCGACCACATTTTCACAAACGCCCGAACAACTACGATGCTCGCCTTGACCGCCGTTGCGCTGTTGAGAACGGTAGCGAGCATTACGGCGCCGTGTTCAGTGAATACATAAGGAAGTTTTCGACGACCGCCGCGTCCGGTTTTTGATGTCACAGTTTGTGATATCAAAGAATCAAATTCTTGTTTTGTGAGTTGAAATACGAAATCCTCAGGAAATCGGCCCAAGTTTCGATTTACCGCTTGGTTCAGCACCCTTGTTTCGACCTGATAAACGCTCGCCAAATCGCTATCGAGCATTACCCTCTGCCCGCGAAAGACATAGATTTTGTCTTCGACCTGTTCAATTACGGCAAGAGCCGCTTTTTGTTCTGACTTTATCGGCATATTCGATCGATCCACATCTTCGTTTGAGGTCACAAATTGTGACCTCAAACCCTAGTCGCTCACATTACACAACCCAATGATTGGCTGGTGCAGCATTGTGATCTCGGCGTT
>JBQTJB010000198.1:0-6634 GCA_052387555.1 Blastocatellia bacterium
GATCCAGGCCACCGGCCCATTCATCCTGTAATTCAAAGTGTTTTTCATACCCTTCGCGGTATATCGGATAAGCGAAAGGCAGTCGTTTTGTTGCAACCAGAAGTACTTGCGATTTTATCGGCAAACCGCATTTCCCAAGCGAATCTTTGACCATTTCGCCCAACTCTTCATCAGAAGCATTCCATATTTCATCGTTAACCATGCAGGGCAATTCACCGCAAAGGACTGTCCGGTTCGTCGGTTCGCTGCTCGCCGCGTAATTTTTTGGTTCCGAAAGACGAGTTAGTTTAATCTCAGCCTCCGGGAAATAATGAGCATCATATGGCGTCCATTGCGACTGCTCCAAAACGAGATAGATAAGAACCATGGCCCGATACGATATATTTTTACTTGCTTCAAAGACCTCTGCCGGAGCCGGTGGTTCTGCAACTTTGGCCAAAACCGTTAAAGGAATTGTCGACCATACGTGACCGGTTTCGATCGTTTCTTCCAAACCGTTTCGTTTGAATGAAACCCGATGCGTATCGCCCATTTCCACCTTGCTCACCGTGCTTCCGAACTTGATTTCTACCCCAAGGCCTTGTGCAGCGTCTGCGATGGCCTCGGTTATCTGACCATATCCGTTTCGAGGATAGTAAAATCGGCCCGCTCCCGGTTTCTTGAATCCGGGTACAATAGATATTACTTTTTTCAACATTTTGCCCAACGAACCTGCGGATACCCGCCGATGGGCCTGGATCGCGGAAAGTTCTTCGGGCGGCACACCCCATATTTTTTTTGCGTATGGAAAGTAAAAATCCCTGCAAATAGTTGAACCTAAACCTTTTTCGAGCACGCTCGTGAACGTTTCATGCCCATTTCCGTTCACAGCGTGTGGAATAATTTTCTTTAAGGCGTCAACCGCTATACCGCCGCTGAACGAAATCGGAAGGCGTAACGCCAAATCCTGAGGCTTGAGAGGGAAATGGATCCAATGTCCCTGCAGACGGATTCGCCCGTGCCGTGGGCGATCCAACAAATCTTCTCCCATTAATTCCCGAAGATCATTCAGTATTTTTGGATCGCAAGTCGGATGGAGCCGGTGGCTTCCGTAATCGACCCGCAGACCGGCAAGATCAAAACTTCCGGCGTTTCCGCCGACAACATCATGTTGTTCCAAAACCGTGACGTCTGCTTTATTTTGAAGCGCAAGTTGCCACGCTGCTCCTACGCCGGCCGGCCCTGCTCCTAAAATTGCGATCCGAGTTCTTGCCATTTCAAAATACGAACGGGATAAATCGTTTCGACTGTCTGCAATAAGCGGCGTAGCCCGGAAGTTCTTCCGCCAACATCCGTTCTTCTTTTATTGCCTTGAGCATTACGATCGGAGCCAAGACCAGCACGCCAAGCACTAACCAAGAGTTCAAAGCAAGCTCAAGTCCGAGCAGAAGCAAAAGATCACCGACATAAATCGGATGGCGAACGTAAGCGTAAATGCCGTTAGCGACGACACTTTGGTTTTTTAGAACCTGTCCGGTTTCAATGTTCGCCCAATTTTCACCGAGCTGTAATCGCGCGGAAATGGCCGTTGCCAACCCGACCGTATAAATGACGGTTCCAACCAACCGAAGACCGAAAGAATCGGCCGTGATCGGTAAAATATCCGGCAGCCATATCTGAACCATTACGCCAATTAAAATGCCGATTTTGACAGCTTTTATAAGCGTAAGCTTGGCCGATGCGGTTTCTGATGGCTTATCGGCCGCCTTGTATCTAAGTGCCTCCCAAATAACCTTGTGAAGCACTAATCCGAACAAAAGATAAATCTGCAAGAGCAACATCTTAGACGTAAAATTTCCCCTACTTTTGCATCTGTGTGACGACAGCCGCCTCTTTTGTAACGAAATCCTCTTGAACTTCTACATATTCTTTAGGCCGGACGCCCAACGCTGCGTACTGGTTAAATCTCCCCAGCCTGGTCGCTACAGCGTCGCCAAGCATTCCTGTAAAGATCATAATCAAAGCACTTACAAAGGCTAAAATCGCCGACGCCGAAATGTTTGGGTCGTTTAACATGTCTACCGTGGTTTTCACGACCCCATACGCAATGCACAAAACAGCGAGCGGGACAAAAACACGCAACGGTCGGAAAAGCATAGCGACGCGCAAGATCAGAATCGCAAAGCTGCCGGCGTCCCACGGAACGATCTTCGACTTTCCCTGCCGCTTGCGGTAATCGATTGGAAGATATGTGACAGCATACTTGTCGCATAGAAGCGCTAGGGTGATCGTGGTCGTAAAGCTGAACTGATCGGACAAAATTGCAAAATACTGCATTGCGACATCTCGGCGAAATACCCGCAAACCGCTGTTCAGATCCGGGATATTCGTATTCGAAACATAATTCGCCAGAACTCGCAGGACCCATTTTGCTGGACGGCGTACCAGAGGGATGTTCACGTCAGCGCCGGTTCGCGAACCGACCACCATGTCGTTGTGCTCCAGTTCGACGAGCATTTCGGGCAAATACTTGGCTGGATAGGTTCCGTCGGCATCGGTGATCGCAATAATGTCGTTTGAAGCGGCAATAATCCCTGTTTTTAGCGATGCGCCGTATCCCCGATTGCTTCTGTGCTGAATTACGCGTGCTCCGGCGGCTTTTGCCTCGCGAGCCGTATTATCTTTCGAGCCGTCATCGACCACTATGATCTCGGGCATTATGTCTGTACCGGCGAAAAGCTCGCGAAGCTCGACAACGCTTTCCCGCACCGCCAAGCCTTCGTTAAACGCCGGGATCACAATGCTGAAACTCTTTATATGGCCGTTGTTAGTCATTTCCTCGATTATGGGTAAATTACTTGACATTCGGTTTTTGCTGCCAAACTGCAAGGTCTTCGCTATAGTCATATGTACTACTCGACTCGTTCAATACTCCATCCGAATCCCGTTTCCGGCAGACGAAAACTTCGCCGCCATTAAGTGTGCCGGGAAAAACTTTAACCACCTTATAATCCCTTTGAATGACAGTCCAAAGGTCCGGGCGGAAAGCTCTGATTTCGATTGGAATAGTATAAACAAGCCATATTTTGTGGCTTTCCTGATCGATTTTCTCTAACTCCTCCCCTGTTTTTGCGACCGTCCATTCCGGGGCAAAATACTTCGGATACATAAAGTCAGCAAGACCGACTGCAACGACTTCTTCGCTCGGAAGGCGGTTAGCTTCGACATAATCTCTCGCGCCCGAAAAATCCTGCTTTGGCAAAGCGTAATTTCGCGGCACCGTTATCATGGATGCAATAATCATTAACGAGACGAAAACTACACCAGCGTATTGCGCTAAGTTCGCATGATTTTTAAGAGACGGTATCTTTTCGAACAGTGCTTTCGGCATCGTCATTGCGCCATAAACGACTATCAAAATCCCGAAGCCCATTGAAAAGAAAAAGAAACGCGGCCAAAGATTGTGCCCGAGCGCGAGCATCGTCCCTCCAGCCAATATGGCGGGCAAGACGGTTAGAATCGCCAACCGCCTGTTTTTATTGAACAGAACGGCCCAGCCAAAGGCCACAAACGCTCCGCCTAAGAGAACCACCGCAATCCCCGCGAAACCGATGCTCAGTCCTTGAAGACTTTCTGTCACAACCCAGATCGGATTTGTCCATTCTGAGTCTTTCGATTCTTCGTGAAGCCCAACACGTAAAAATTCCGGCAATGACAAAGCATAAAGCTGCAGCGAAACCGTAACACTAAGCAGCCAGGCCGCTATCGGCCGTATTCCGGCCTTACTTTCAAAAGACGCATTGCCGTCGCCGCCGAGATTGGGGAATGCGAGCAACAACAAATACAGCAACCCATGAGCGGCGACGACAAACGCCATTGTCATGTGTATCCACATTCCGAGAACTATTGCCGCGGCATACCCCAGCCACCAGCGCCATTTTCTTTTTTCCAAAGCCTCAAACCAGAACCACGTTGCGAGAAGGGTGAAAAACAAAAGACCCATATAACCGCGTGCATTCTGCGAAAACCAGATGTGGTGATAAGAAAAGGTCATCAACGTACACGCGAACAATGCTTCCCGGATACCAAGCAGCCGACGACATAGGAAAAACATTGCCCAGATGCTTCCGACGCCGAACAAGACGGAGGGCAGCCGAAAAGACCAGGGACTCTCGCCGAACAGAGAGGTCGATGCCCACGCCATCACCGAGAACAGCATGTGCTGATTCTGGCTTGAAAAGCTTGTGACGATCTCGCCGAAAGGCAGCCGGACAATGTCGATCAGCGTAAAGACTTCGTCAACCCAAAGATCGGAATTAAGGTTCCATAAGCGCAAAATCAGCCCGACAATACTGAGTGCAATAAGGACGAGCAATGTTGTGCGTGAGATCTGAGCATCTTCCTGCAAAGAATACGTCGAATCTGTTTTGGCCGGACGTTTTGTCAACATTTTCCAGCCAAGACCGACGCAGATCAATAAGATTCCGTGAAATACCAAAAGAGCGCGAAACAGCGGCGGGCCCCAACTGAGGTCCTTGGTCTCTATTCCCAGCAAAAACTTTATGTAGTCTTCGCTTGAGAAGAAAACTGCAATGCACAACGCTATTACGCCCACAATAAGAAGGATTAAACGCGTAATAGGGGTGTTTTTTGACATTTAGTTAGATTAATTCCTGACCTGACCGTTTCCGACCAACCACAAAGATCACCCATATCACGACTCCGCAAAGAACGAGCAGTGGAATCGCGGACGCATCCTGAACAAAACCCATCTTTTCCAGAGTTGTAAGCCACGGCAGACGAAATCCTTCAAGCGTGACGTGTTTAATCGATTCGAGGACTCCCAAACCCTGCTCGACATCGCGGTACATTGCCAGACACCATGACCAATACGTTGCGGCTATCCCAACCAGAACTGCTGCCATTCGCGGCATATATGAGAGCACATTCGCCGCCAGCAAAAATACAAATGGAACCACCGGAACTATGTGGCGAACGCCGGTATTGAACTGCATTCGCCCATATTGATTGGCCGCGCAAAATGCAAAGAACAAAATCGTAAACGCACCAACAAACGCGAGTTCTCGTTTTTCCAGAAAACGGCTCGATCTTCGAAGCCAAATAGGCACAACCAAGGCCAAAAGCAATATCGGCGCGGATATAAACAGTCCGTATCTAATGTTGAAAGCGGTTTCAAAAAGAAGATCGGGTTGCGGAAAGGAAAATCCACGATAGCCAAGTTCCGTGAAATTCGCCGGCGGCATATAGCTTTGAGCGGGTAAGATCGGGTTTCCGAAACACGCCCATTGATAGGCCATCAAGAAAAAGCCGCAGACTGCAACTCCGGCGGCGAACCGCAATAAATCGTTAAATTTACGCTCTGCTCTTGGAACAGCAAGCCACTGTGACAATGCATAGCCGCTCAATGCGATCACCGCTACAAGTCCGCTGTAATCGAGCACGACAGTCCAGCCGGCGCAAAGCCCGGCGAGGAAATAAAACGGTTTCTTGACAGAGGCATTTTTGCTCCGCGGCCGCCAAAGCAAGGCAAATGCAAATAGGGCAAAATTTGCGACGAGCATGTTCTGGTTTAGCTGCCCCGTTCTAAATAAAACGGGCGTAGCAAATGCGTACAAAAATGCAAGTAAAAGCGACGCTCGCGGATTGTTCGTCAGGCTCAGCAAAATCCAAAACATCACGACAACACCCAAGGCCGATACCGGCGCCATTACAAGCGTTTGCGTTATGCCCGCGGCGAGCCCGAATTTTACGTCAAATCCTCTTTCCCTGGCTTTTTGAAAAAACTCCTGTGCGAGCGGGTAAATCGTGTCGAACTTTACCGGTTCTTCCTGCGGATTTTCCAGACGGCTTTTCTTAACCCGTTCAACAATGGAATTGGTCACCGGACGCAGAATTGCATAGGGAATCGCACCCATTATGGAGGCTCCGGGGTTGTTATTGATAAAAGTCCCCCGACCCGGCATTTCGAAGATGTCAGGGTGAAGTCCCGCATACTCGGAGACGTCAAAGCTCAAATGGTCGCCGAGGCTCAACGCCGGATATATCTCACGAACAGTGTTGGTCGCAAAATGAAGGGAGAATATCAGCCAACAAACAAAAAAAATTCGAACCGCAATGCTTTGATTATTCAAAATTGCGCCGCCGTTAATCCATTTGGATGTTTGTTGAGTCGTTTCGTTTTCGGTCATTGCGTCGCGATATTCCAAGTCTTTGGCGCCAATAATTAGTTGTGATTTTTGCGCTAATCAGCCCTTGCGATAGCGGTAAAAAGTCCTGATGGCCTTAAACCAATCTTTCAACCCGATCTTTTTACCTTCGCTTTTACTGCGCGGGAAATAGCTGATTGGAACTTCCTCGATTTGCCCGCCTTGTGCCAGAACCTTCGCAGATATTTCGTGATCCAGTTCAAAGCCGTTAGATTGCAGATCCAGAGGCTTAATGACCTCGCGTCTAAACAGCTTCAGTGCAGTCACCGTATCGCTTAAATAATGTCCTGTACAAACACTCGCGGCGAAACTCAGGCTTTGGCCGCCAAGATAAGCCGTCCACGACTGGCGCTTGTGTTTTCCTGTCAGCAAATTAATAAGCCTGCTGCGGTCAGGATATTTATAGTAACGGCTCCCGTAGACAGCAG
>JBQTJB010000199.1:0-4386 GCA_052387555.1 Blastocatellia bacterium
GCTTCAACCTGCAGCGATTGAATCAGCAGGCCGAAACCGGGATTTTAGGCTAACTATTTGACCTCGACGGTTGCGCCTGCTTCGGTCAATTTCGTCTTGATCTCTTCGGCTTCGTCTTTGGAAATGCCTTCCTTCAAAGCCTTCGGAGCTCCGTCGACGAGATCCTTGGCTTCTTTAAGGCCAAGACCCGAAACTACTTCGCGAACAACCTTGATGACGGCGATCTTGTTGCCGCCGGCAGCCGTAAGAACAACGTCAAACGTATCTTTTTCTTCGGCAGCCGGAGCAGCGTCACCGCCGCCCGGGGCAGCCATCATCATCGGAGCAGCTGCGGCTGCGGCCGAAACGCCAAAAACTTCCTCAAGTTCCTTGACCAACTCAGACGCTTCGAGAAGCGTCATGCCTTTCAAATATTCAACAACATCATTTTTTGTAATTGCCATGACTTTTAACTATTCCTCCAATAGGGTTCTCTGTTAAAGGATGAAGGATTTGGGAGAAAGGAAAAAATCTTTCTCTCATTTACCGTCACCCGCTGTACTTATGCGAACAGGATATGGTCAGATTCCGGATTTATCCTTTATCCTTCCGCCTTTATCCTTTCGCTTCGCCGCTAGAACCCATGGGACTTTCGGGAACGGGTTGCATCACCTTTCCTTTTAGTCCGAGCCGCGTTAGCGACCTGACAAATCGCTCCGCTCGTTTTCCTTGAGTACGGCCGGGTGGACCTTGATAGGGCCCAATTTCAAATTCGTAATTTCAAATCTCAGATTTCATATATGTGATCTGAGATCAATAATTTCCGATAAAACTCTTATGCTTCTTCCTTTACTTCCTCTGCCGGAGCTTCTTCCGCAGACTCTGCCGGAGTTTCTTCAACCGCTGTTTCAGGTGCGGCTTCAAACTCAGCGACCGAAGTTTCTTCCACTGGTGCATCGGATGCAGCTTCAACCTCCGCGGCCGGAGTTTCTACAACCGCCGGTGCTTCGGCTTTCGGTTCTTCAGCTTTAACTTCAGCAGCAGGCACAGCGGCCGGAGCCTTATCGCCGATCTGCTTGATCACAACAGCCAGGTCACGCGGAACAGCGTTAATGACCGTAACCAATCGCTCGGCCGAACTGTTTAGTACCCACAAAAGTTTCGAAATAAGCTCTTCCTTGGACGGCAGGTTCGCGATAGTCGTCAACTGCGTGAGGTCGATCAATTTGCCATCGACAACTCCAGTCTTGAAGGTATAAACGTCGGCGTTGTCCTTCATAAACTTGGACATCGCCTTAGACAAGACGACGGGATCGCTATCCGTCCATGCTATAGCAGTAACGCCTTTGAAGTGATCCGAAGCCTGTTCAAAATCGGTTCCTTTTACGGCGATCCGCGCCAATGTGTTCTTTACAACCTGATATTTCGCACCCGCCGCGCGCAAGCTGTTGCGGAACTCCTGATCCTTGGTAACCGTCAGCTTTGAAAAGCTTACGACCATCGCGGACTTAGAATTCGCAAGCGATTCAGTGAGAGCGTTTAAGTCTTTCTGTTTTGTTTCTCTTGATTTCATTTTTCCTCCAGCTCCCCTACTTACGAAGGAGGGGTGGCAGCCGCTTTGGGCTGACGAGGCAGTTCTCTTCAGAGCTCCCCGAGAACCCGGTCGCTACCGCTCCTGGTTCTGACAAAATTCCTTATTTATACGTACGCCAACTCGTCGAGCAAAACGCCGGGGCTCATCGTTGCCGCGAGATTTATCTTCTTCAAATAGCGGCCTTTAGCGGTTGTCGGCTTTGCCTTTATCACGGCGTTGATCAAAACCTTTGTATTTTCTGCAAGTTTCGCCTCATCAAATGAAACCTTGCCCACCGGCGAGTGAATAACACCCGTTTTATCGACGCGGTACTCGACCTTGCCGGCTTTGGTTTCCTGAATGGCCGTTTTCACGTCCATCGTAACCGTTCCTGTTTTTGGATTCGGCATAAGGCCTCGAGGACCGAGGATTTTACCCAGTTGACCCACCTTGCCCATCATGTCGGGCGTCGCGATCAGAGCGTCGAATTCCATCCAGCCGCCTTTTATCTTTTCGACGATGTCATCGCCGCCGGCCATATCCGCTCCGGCGTCTTCGGCTTCCTTGATCTTGTCACCCTGCGCGATGACAACGACCTTTTTTGCCGCTCCGCCCAGACCGTGCGGCAGAACGATGGTTCCGCGTACCAGTTGATCGGCCTTCCGAGGGTCGACGCCGAGCCACATCGTAAGCTCTACTGTCTCGTCAAACTTCGCAAAAGCAACCTCTTTCAATTTTGTCACCGCTTCTTCAAGCGTGTGTTTCTTATTCGGTTCTATCTTTTCCAGAGCCGCCAGATATTTCTTTCCTCTTTTCATTTTACCTCCAGGTGTTAACGGGAACTTTCGATTCCCTCCCTGAGAGAGGATCAGAATAAAATTTGAACTTTATCCTTTCTCCTTTCTCCTTTATCCTTTATCCTTCAACGGTCAGTCCCATCGACTTTGCCGTTCCCTCGATCGTCCGCATTGCGGCTTCGAGGTTCGTCGTGTTCAGGTCCTGCATTTTCTTTTTAGCGATCTCTTCGATCTTAGCTCGTGAGATCGTTCCTACCTTTTCGCGGTTCGGTTTACCCGACCCCTTTGCGATGCCGGATGCTTTTCTCAGCAAGTCGCCAGCAGGCGGCGTTTTTGTCTCAAACGAGAACGAACGATCGGCATAAACCGTGATAACGACCGGAATTTTCATATCCGGATCGTCATTCTGCGTTTTGGCGTTGAACGCCTTGCAGAATTCCATTATGTTTACGCCGTGCTGGCCCAAAGCCGGCCCGATCGGCGGTGCCGGATTAGCTTTCCCGGCCGGAATTTGCAACTTAATATATCCTTCTATCTTCTTTGCCATTTGTTTAAATTTGCGATTTTGAATTTGCGATTTGCGATTGATCTTGTATGCCTAAAAATCGCAAAATTGACATTCGCAAATCGAAAATCTATCTATTCTTCCTCTGCAAACGTAACCTTTTCAACTTCCAGGAAGCTTAACTCGTAGGGAGTTGAGCGTCCAAAAATAGTTATCGAAACCTTTAGGGTGTTCTTGTCCTCGTTAACTTCCTCGACCTTGCCTGTAAAACTGGCGAACGGGCCGGACTTGATTCGAACGACCTCGCCTACTTCGTATGTAAACTTCGGTTTTGGCTTCTCGGTTGCGATCTCGATGTTATGAACGATCTGGTCGACCTCGGCCTGCGTAAGCGGCGTCGGCTGTTTTCCGCCCAAAAAACCGGTAACTTTCGGCGTCGATTTGATCGCATGAAAAACGTTATCGGGAATTTTGCCCTTATCGTCGCAATCGACCTCTACAAGAACGTATCCCGGATAGAACATCCTCTCCGAAACATGTTCCTTATTGCCGCGCATTTCAACCACTTTCTCCTTCGGGAGCAACACTCCGGTTATTTGCTCGGCAAGCTCCATGTCGCGAATGCGGGCGTTGAGGCTTTCAACAACCTTATTCTCATGCCCCGAATACGTGTGGATAAAATACCACTGCTTCATCTCAAATATCCTTTATATACCTGCGATCTTGTTCACGACCCACGTCAGGCCTTCCAAAAGGTAGACCCAGCCCTGATCGATCAAAAACAAATAGATCGCAAAAAAAATGACGCTGATCACTACAATGATCGTCGTTTTCTTAACATCGTCAGACGAAGGAAAGGTGGTCCGGTCCAACTCTTCCCGAGTCTTGCGGATAAACTCTCCGACCCCTTCCTTTTTTGAACCCTTTTCCAAGGTGCCACTTGTTTCTGACACTTATTTTCTCCTGTCCGGCAGGTCTTCCGGCCTGCCGACACTATCTTCTGTGGTCAATACGAACAGGCTCAAAAACCCGTTCTATCTGGCAGGGGTACCAGGACTCGAACCCGGACCTAAGGTTTTGGAGACCTCCATGCTAACCATTGACACCATACCCCTCTCCGAATGATGAATTCAGAATGCAGAATGCTGAACTTTAATTCATCATTCATCATTCGACATTCATCATTTACTTGTTCTCTTTGTGCAGCGTGTGGCAACGGCAACGGCGGCAGAATTTTTTGAACTCGAGCCTGTTCGGCGTGTTCTTTTTGTTCTTCGTCGTCACGTAGTTGCGCTCTTTACACTCCGTGCACTGCAAAATTATATTATCTCTCGGCATAAATCCCTCAGTAGTCAGAAGTTAGCAGCCAGAATTCAGAAGTTTTCTTCTGTCTTCTGACTTCCGGCTTCTCAATTCTTATTCAACAATATCCGACACGGTTCCGGCACCGACGGTTCGGCCGCCTTCGCGGATGGCGAAGCGGAGGCCTTTTTCCATGGCGATGGGTGCGATCAGCGTGATCTCCATTTGGA
>JBQTJB010000200.1:0-20401 GCA_052387555.1 Blastocatellia bacterium
GCGTCCGATCCGCGTGACGTCGTCTTGTTCGTGTCTTCCTTGATTTTCTGTGTTTGCGTGTCTATTCCTTTCTGCGCAAATACAGTACATGCACAGACTGAAAAAATTGCAAGAAACTGAAAAAAACTCTTCATGGTTTCAATACTGGCGAGAACTACTAAAATATATCTTAATACAAAAGCAAACTAAAGTGTTCGATGAATTCATAGTAAGTTTGGTTGTCATGGTCAAATTAACTATCGGTCCGAACCTTTTTCCTGAATTTCCAATAAGATCAGGTGCTTCAGGAAAGCGTGGTGGGCGGCAAACCGAGCTATGGCAAACCCGGCTAATCCGTCCAGAAATCCGCCTTTGAGGAAATAGGCACGAAAAAAAGCCAGAAAACCTGCTGTAAAGATTCTAATCAGGGATGTTTGTTGACCGTTTTCGAACATTTGCCTTGCCGCAAGCGGGGCGTAGCGTTCCCCGATCATTCGATGATGATGCTCGGCTCCCTCAACGCTAAAATGCTGAATATCCGAATTTAGATTTCCCGTCCTCGATCCATCTGACATCCCGACTGATTCATGAACCAACATATCTTTCCATTTCCCCTTTCTTCGATCAAACAATCTCAGCTGCCAGTCAGGATACCATCCGCCGTGTCGAATTGGGCGGCCCATGTAATAGGACAATCGTGGAATTCGATAGCCGTCTGCAATTTCAGAGGATGTTGACAGGTTCTTGATCTCGGCTTTTAATTCATCGGTTATACGTTCGTCTGCATCAATGCTAAGAATCCAGTCGTTAACGGCTTGTTCAACCGCAAACTGTTTTTGCTTCGAAAAACCCGGCCAGGAGTTTATCAAAACGCGGGCACCGAGGTTTTCTGCAATCACGCGGGTATTGTCCGTACTCTCAGAATCGACGACTACAATCTCGTCAGCCCATTTCACCGACTCGATGGCCTGTTGAATATTTCGTTCTTCATTAAACGTTATTATTGTCGCCGAAATCTTCACGGTCACGATTGTCGCAAAGTTGCGGTGAAACTAAAAGCGAAAACCGGGCCGCTTCATCTCGAAACATGCCCGGACTTTGTGTTTTATGAATCGCCTTCGGCCTATTTCTTGTCGATGGGTGATTCGATCACGATGTTGTTTACCTGAAATGTGGTCGATGTAACTCTCTGTAGATCGGCGACCGCTTTGCTGTAATCGGTCTCGGCTCGAATCTCGGCATTGCGGGCATTTGTAAGTGCATTTTCGCGTTGAAAGAGGAGAAACGTCGTCGATCTTCCCGCATCGAAAAGTCGGCGTTCGCCATCGAGTTGAATTTCGGCGTTCTCCCTGGCCCGTCTCGAAGTAAGAACTCGCTGTCGGGCCGTTTCTACAGCCTGGACTGCATTCCGGACATCGACTATTACTGTCTGTTCCTGTTGGCGAATTTGACTGGCGATTTGATTTTGAGTGATCTGAGCTCCTGCCAGATTCGCCTTTGCCGTCTGGTTTCTTAAAGGGAAAGAAATTGTGACTCCAACTGAAAAATTCGGCGCGTCCGATCTAAATGTGTTTGCCAGCGAACGATTAAAACCACCGGAAAGAAACGACGGTGTACCGGGAATCGTGACATTTGGAACGACGATTGTCGCCGTAGGGTTTAACCTTCGCAATTCAGAAAGGAGAAAGGCGCTTGAGTTTGTGGCGATAGAAGTCGGGTCGCTTGAGATCAAAGGAACTACCGTGTCGGCCGTAATCGCTCCGCCTCGGGCTAAGCCGTCCAGAGAAAATGTTGTGTTCAGGTCGATCTGGGGGCGAAGCTGGTTTTTGAAAAAGCTGATGTCAACGTTATTGATGTCGTTAGCCAATTTAAGGCGACGCAGTTCAAACCGGTTGTCCATTGCGGACTTCAATGCAGTGTCCATATTCGCCGCTTCAGGGCTGATTACCGGTTTGTCCGTAGGAATAAAAGTCCGCAGCCATTCGGGCGAAGTAGCTTCACGCAATACAAGTTGCTTGAGCGCATTTTCAGCAATCGAAACCTGCTGCGTTGCCAAAAGCAGATCGCCTTCGCGATTTGCAAGTTCCGTGGCAACCTCAGCACGGGCAAGCGGGGCAGTAGCTCCGGCTGCGATCCGAGCTTCGATCTGACGCAGGTTTTCACGTGAAAGATCGAGATTTGCCACCCGATTCTGCTGGTCGCGAAGGGCAAAGACCAGATCCCAGTATGCATTCTGAACCAGAGAGATCGTGTCCTCAACCTGTTTGCGGAAATCTAAATCCGTCTGCTCCAGCCGTCGGCGGGCAATCGTGATATTTCTACGTGTATTGTCGATCCGTAAATTTCTGAAAAGCGGTTGAGTGTATCGAAAGCCCCAGCTTGAAGAGTAGATCGCGCTCGACCCGCCCGAACTGATCGATCCGGAACTTACCTGGGCCTGAGCAAATGCATTTTCGGTTCTCGTGTTATTAAAAAAGACGCTGTAACTTCCGCCGCCCGGCCTAATAAAATGCTGCATGTTCGCGTTCACCGTGAAGTCGTTTGTCGCCGAGGAGCCTGTTGTCGAATTCCGAGTGTAATTTGGCGTAACGGTAAACACAGGATCATAAATTCCGAGCTGTGACCGAACCTGAGTTTCCTGAAAACGTACATCGTCGCGTGTTATATCAACTGAGTTATTATTTTCCAGGGCCTTCCTGATAGCGTCTGACAGGGAGAGCGGTAATGGCTCGGAGGTTTGAACGCCGACACGTGACAGATTAGTTGAAACCGATTCCGTTGCTATCGTCCCGCGGCTGAACGACTCGAATGTAACGGGCACGACCTTAACATCGGTAATGTTTCTGGCAACTTGTTGTTCCTGTCCAAAGACTGAGGACACACCGGCGATAGCAAATGTGGTAATTACGGCGGTCATCAGATTTTTACGAAAACGTTTCATTTCTGGATTGCTCCGGGCATTATTAGATCGGTAAAGCTTTTAGCGAAAAACTCAAACCGGTACTACGTCTGCGAAAATCGTATAGTTTCAACAATTTTGGGACGAAGCGTTTCAAATCAGTTATGGCTTAGAGGAAGAAACCTGCCTTTGAAGTTTGGCCGAAATTGGAGTATCTTCATGGTTTTAACAATCACATAATATCGGAGGAGTCTTAACAAAAATGGGTATCAAAGTAGGTATTAACGGCTTCGGACGTATTGGACGCAACGTGCTTAGATCATGTCTTGGCGACACGGATATCGACTTCGTGGCGGTGAACGATCTGACCGACACAAAAACGCTCGCACATCTTTTAAAATACGACTCGGTCATGGGAAATCTCGTTAACGAGATCAGGGCAGTGGGTGACACGATCACAGTTGACGGCGATTCGTTCAAAGTATTTTCGCAAAGAGATCCGTCCCTTATCGATTGGGAATCGGTCGGGGCCGAAGTTGTTATCGAGTCGACCGGTCTGTTCACAAAGGCAGAGGACGCCGCAAAACACATTCGCGGAAGTGTCAAAAAGGTGGTCATTTCCGCTCCGGCAAAAGGAGAAGATGTTACTATCGTTCTTGGCGTAAACGAAGCGATGTACGATCCGGCAAACCATCACATAATTTCCAATGCCTCATGCACAACGAACTGTCTGGCACCGGTAGCGAAAGTCATACACGAGAAATTCGGCATTAAGAATGCTTTGATGAACACTATCCACAGCTATACTAACGACCAACAGTTGCTCGACCTGCCGCATAAAGACCTTCGCCGGGCGCGTGCCGCCGCTTTGTCCATGATCCCAACCTCTACCGGAGCCGCAAAGGCTGTTGCCCTTGTCATCCCGGAACTGAAAGGTAAATTCGATGGTATCTCTGTTCGTGTTCCCACGCCCAACGTTTCGCTGGTCGATGTCGTAATGAATGTCGAAAAAGAAACCTCGACCGAGGAAGTAAATCAGGTTCTGAAAAACGCAGCGAACGAAGAGTTAAAGGGAATTCTTGCGTTCTCAGAAGAGCCGCTTGTTTCGATAGATTTCCGCGGAAACCCTAATTCGTCGATTGTAGACGCCGAAAATACAAAAGTGATCGGCGGCACGGCGATCAAGATCCTTTCGTGGTATGACAATGAATGGGGCTACTCATGTCGTGTTCGCGATCTGGTCAAATTTATTGCCGCTAAGGGCATATAGTTCCACTAAACTGTTTCCTCAAAACAGACTGCACTCGAAGTATGTTTAAGATCAATCGTGTATTTCTCCTTACGGCGTTGATATTTGTTTTGGGTGCGGTCGATACACTCTTTGCGCAAAAGCGGAAGCCAGCCGCCAAAGGGTCGCGGACCACTGTCCGAACTGCGATAAATACAAACGCTGCAAGACCTGAAGTCAAGCGGCGCATCGAGACGTTTGAAAAGGTCTGGCAAACGCTTAACGATAACTATTTCGATCCCACATTTAATAACCTCAATTGGTACAAGATCAAGGAAGAATATGCTCCACGTGTACTCGCCGTTAAAACCGATGCGGCACTCCATGGTCTGCTCGAACAAATGATAAACCGGTTGCAGCGTTCGCATCTTGCCATAATCGACCCGGAAGTGTATCAGACAATAAATGCAGCAAAAAAAGAGGCCAAGGAACGTGAGTTTCGGCGTAGTGAACGTTCGACAACTGCTGAAAAGGATGGCGGCGAAGAAGAAGAGGACTTGCATCTAGATGGCCCATTGACCCAATACGGGATCGGCGTCGACCTCAGGCTGATTGAAAACAAATTTGTCATCACCCGGCTCGAAAAAGATTCGGCGGCGGAGTACGAAGGGCTAAAGACAGGCTATGCGATCGAGGCCGTTAACGACGTTTCGCTGTCACTTCTGCTGTTCAAACTGCGGGTAATGTATCCGGAGGCAAAAAACATTCGACGCTATCTACCAAAAGAAATCGTTGGGGAATTTTTGAACGGTGAAAAGGACAGCTATGTAACCGTCAAGTACCTAGATGCTAACGACAAGGAAAATGAGATACAGATTCGAAGAGAACGTTTAAAATCTGAAACAGTCACGATAGGCGAGAACTTTCCGGAAAGCCAACTTAGGTTCGAGGCCTTTTCAATAAACGACGACGTAGGGCTGATCAGGTTCGACCATTTCGCGATACAGGTAATCGCAAAATTCTGCGACGCGTTGACCAAATTCAGGGATAAAAAGGCAATAATCGTGGATTTTCGCGGCAACACGGGCGGAAGTTTAGCCGTTATGATCGGGCTTGCGGGTATGCTGGCGAGTGAGCCTGTCGATCTTGGAACTTCCATGTACCGTACAGGGCCGGAACAACTAATCTCTCAACCCAAAGCAAATAATTTCAAGGGCAGTCTCGTCTTTTTGGTTGATGATCTGACCGTTTCGGCTGCGGAAATGTTTACTTCATCGCTTCAGGAATCAAAACGAGCGATTCTCGTCGGTGATAAGACTGCCGGTGAGACGCTTCCGGCGGTTTCGGTCAGTTTACCGACCGGCGCAACAATGCTGTACCCGATAGCCAATTACCGATCGGGAAAAGGAAAGTATCTTGAAGGAAACGGTGTTACCCCTGACCACTTAATCTCACTTGACCGCAAATCACTGCTCGAAGGCCGTGATATTCAGCTTGAAACTGCCTTGCGCGTGATTAAGGATGAAAAGACATTTGCCAAAACCTCAACCAATCTTTCGCCGTCTGTTTTTAAAGGTCCGGTTCCGGGAGGCCTTTCCATTAATAGTGGAGCCGCGCCTCCACCGCCGCCAAAAGCGGCCCCTAGAGACCTTGGCACTGTTACCGTAACAGCACCGCCTCCGCCCAAAATTTTAGAGAAACCTCCGACACGCGATCAGGAAGCCTTGCAAGTCATAGGCGAATTCTCAAAAGCCGTCGGCGGCATCGAAGGCTACAATAAAATCAAGACTTACTCGATGACGGGAAAGGTCGAGGTAGGCGTTAGGGGCATAAAACAGACTTTCGATTTTGGAGTCTACCGCGAAAGCCCGAATAAATACGCCGAGATCACGACTTCTCCATCCATCGGCGAGGTTCGCGACATTCGCGACGGCAAGTCGATTCACGTAAAAGCGGACTATGGAGCGGAACGAAAGCTTCCGTTTCCGGTTGCTGTAACCGAATTCGAACCAATTGCGCCGATCGCGCTCATCCTGGAAAAAGAGAATGTCGTCTCGCTCGCTTATCTTGGAATTTTCGAGCGTGAAGGGCGCAAAGTGCACGTCATTGAAGGAAAAGATAAAGAAGGTGATACTTTTGCTGCTACCTTCGATGTTGGGACGAAGATGCTAGCAAGCTTTACAGGATTATCTTTAACAATTTCGTACGGCGATTTTAGAAAGATCGGAGATCTGATGCTTCCTTTCGTGATCGAACGCGGTCAGGTAATTATAATCAGATTTGACGACATAAAAATCAATAACCGGATTGATCCTGCCACGTTTCAACATAAGGATCAATGCTTCGATAAAGCAAATTGAAAAGTGGGTAACGGAGTTCGAGAGCAGCTTTATTAAAAAGAACGAAATGGGAATTCTTTATCTATAAGTGCATTCCGTGCATTCCGTGGTTTTACATTAATGCTTTAACCACGTAAGGCACGGAAAACACAGAACAAATAAACGGATGAACCGCCTTTTCGGATAGCCTTTTCTTGCTATTTCGCCATTGTTTTACGAACCGTTTTTCGTTTCGTAGTCCGTTTTTTGGAACTTTTCTTTTTCCTAATGGTCGTCCGTTTCTTCGCCGATGCCTTTTTCATCATCGTTTCTTCTTTCATCATCGTATCCTGTTTCTTCATCATCGTTTCCTGCTGGGCAGGGACGACCGACGAGAGGCCGATCATACAGCAAAGTCCCAAGGCTATTAGCTTCAATTTCATTTCATATCTCCTAGTGTTGTATTATTCGTGAATAAATCGGATTCGGTATTTCGCTGTTGCTGATCCCTTTCCGTTACAGAAACAATATGCTTGCCTTCGCTCGATTTATTTCCGGCACGGCAACTTAGTTATTTATGAACAAGAAGACCATTCGCGACGTAGAGCTCGCCGACCGAAATGTTTTCATCCGCGTTGATTTTAATGTCCCCATAAAAAATGGGGTCATCGAAGACGACACTCGAATTCTCGGTGCTTTGCCTACTATCGAATATGCGATCGAACGAGGAGCAAAGGTCATACTTGCATCGCATCTAGGTCGTCCGTTGAAGGATAAAAAGAAGGCCGAAGAGAAGGGAATGCCGTATGATGCGGCCAAATACAGCCTCCGGCCCGTGTACGAATATATGCGGCAGGTGCCCGAGATGCAGGAATTGTCGTCGCAAGGCAACGAACCGGTCGTTGCAACCGAAGATGGAACCGCAACTGGAAAAGCCGATATAAAAAATGACCGTGTCTTCTTTGAAGAGAATTGTGTAGGCGAAGAAGTTCGTTCTCGGATCGATGCTTTGCAATCAGGTCAGGTGTTACTGCTTGAAAATTTGCGGCTCCACGCCGAAGAGGAAAAAAACGATCCCGAATTCGCGAAGGAGCTAGCTTCGCTTTGCGTTGTTTATGTCAACGACGCTTTCGGCACAGCGCACCGGGCACATGCATCGACCGAAGGAATCACGCACTTTGTCGATACATGCGTCGCCGGCCTTTTGATGGAAAAGGAGCTTGAGTTTCTCGGCAAGGCCCTGCACAGCCCCGAAAGACCGTTTGTCGCGATTCTCGGCGGTGCGAAGGTTTCGGACAAAATCCCGGTGATCGAATCGTTGATAAGCCGAAAAGTTGATAAATTGCTCATCGGCGGGGCTATGGCATATACATTTTTCAAGGCACAGGGCTACACTATCGGCAAATCGCTCGTGGAGGACGATATGATGTCGAAAGCTCTTGAAATTGTGCAAATGGCTGAGGACGCTGGCATAGAATTGATCTTGCCGACCGATCATCAGGTTGTCGATTCATACAACCCTCTTACATCACGAAAATCGATTCCTATAGCATTTACCAACGCCGGACTCGTTGGTCTCGACATCGGCCCGGAAACGATCGAGATATTCAAGAATGCTCTCGTAGGCGCCAAAACTATCGTCTGGAACGGCCCAATGGGAATGTTCGAAGAGAAACCTTTCGATGAAGGAACGATCGCAATCGCTCAGGCAGTAGCGAAAGCTACAGAAAAAGGTGCGGTGTCAATAGTCGGCGGCGGTGATTCGGTCGCAGCAGTAAACCAGGCCGGCCTCGCCGACAACATTTCACACATCTCGACCGGCGGCGGCGCGACGCTTGAGTTTTTGGCAGGCGATGAGCTGCCTGGTGTGGCGGCTATATCCGATCGCTAGAACATGCGATACTGTTGGAACTCCATGTGCAATTTCGATTCTTATGACGGAGGAGAGAAATGAATTTTTTTGTCGCAAAATTCAAGTGGTTAATGTTACTCGCTGGACTTCTCACCTGTACCATGTTCTACGCTGCGATCGCACCGCAAGCGGCTCTTGAGTCCAATTTCGGAAAATCTTTGTCCGGTCCTGTCGCAGAAATCATTGTGCGGAATTGGGGTGCCTTGATCGGCTTGGTTGGTATCATGCTCATCTATGGAGCTTTCGTTCCGACTGTTCGCTCATTTGCCCTGGTGGTGGCCGGGACGAGCAAGTTTATCTTCGTAGTGCTGGTGCTGCTTCTCGGCAGACAATTTATGAATTTTGGCATAGGGATCGCGGTCTTGGTCGATTCTCTTTGGATTGCGCTTTTTGCAGTATACTTGGCGTCGCCCGCCCGCGGTAGTTTCGCTCGGTCAGAATGAATCAAATCAGAAAACCCGTAATCGCAGGAAACTGGAAGATGTATAAGATGCTCGGCGAGTCCGTTGACACTGCCTTGGCTTTGAAGCTGCTCGTGGCCAATGCGAACCATTGCGAGGTCGTATTAGCTCCGGTTTTCACTGCTTTAAAGACCGTCATCGACAGGCTCGAAGGTTCGAATATACGCGTCGCGGCTCAGGATTGTGCTATCCAAAACGAATTTGGTGCTCATACAGGCGAGGTCGCTCCGGCGATGCTGAAAGACGTTGGATGTTCGCACGTTATCATAGGCCATTCCGAACGCCGGCAATTCTATGGTGAGACCGATGAATCAGTAAACAAAAAGACCAAATCAGCGCTAAATGCAGGCTTGATCGCGATAGTTTGCATCGGCGAACACCTTGTCGATAGGGAAGCCGGGAACGCAGAAAATGTCGTCAAAACGCAGTTGGTTAAGGGGCTGGATGGTTTGACAGTTTCGGACATGGAACGTATCATAATCGCTTACGAGCCTGTTTGGGCGATTGGTACGGGTAAAACCGCCACGCCGGAACAGGCTCAAGAAATGCACGGTCATATTCGTAGGGTTGTTTCGGAAATACACGGTTCAACTGTATCGGGTAGCTTGCGGATACTCTACGGCGGTTCGGTAAAACCGGATAACATTGCGACCTTGATGTCGCAGCCGGGTGTAGACGGTGCATTGGTTGGCGGTGCAAGCCTCGAAGCCGAGAGTTTTGCTCAAATCGTAAATTACAGATAGTTGGAAGGTCACGAATTTGCTTTATTTTCTTTACGCATTATTTTTTATCTCGTGTTTCGTTTTGATCGCGACCGTACTTCTGCAACCCGGTAAAACGGATGCAGGGGCATTGTTTACGAGCAACGTTTCGAGCTCGGCGTTTGGTCCGCGCGGTACGGCTTCGGTTTTGTCGAAACTAACAATAGGCGCGGCATGTGTTTTCATGCTGACAGCGTTGCTTATTTCGATGCCTGCACTACAGGGGAACGTCTCGGTACTTCAGAGTGTTTCCGAAACACCGGTCGAAGCTCCGGCTGAAACGTCTCCAGCAGCAACTGATACGAACATCGACGCCAACACCCCGGACACTGACGCTGCTAACACCGAAACTTTGGCTCCGCCAGCTAACACAGTAACCGAACAGACACCGGCAAATAAATAGCTCTTTCGAAAATAAGCTCAGGTGGCGTAATTGGTAGCCGCGCACGTTTGAGGGGCGTGTGGAGTAATCCGTGCGGGTTCGAGTCCCGCCCTGAGCACCATCGAAAAAATAGAGGCTGTTTGAAAAGGCGGCTTTTTTTGGCAAGAACCTGCCCGCTTACGCAGGTGGTTCTGACCCGACCAGCATTGTTCCAGTGCCTTCATCAGTAAAGACTTCAGAAAGCAACGCGTTCCGCTTCGAACCGCTGATAACATGTGCAGACCGGACGCCACGTTCGATCAAAGAAACCAGGCTCCGGAGTTTTGGTATCATACCGCCAATGGCTTTTCCGCTAGCGATCATATCCTCGGCTTCAGCCGAGCTTAGCCGGTTGATCTTCGTCGTTTTGTCGTTCGGATTCAGGTATATTCCGTTCACGTCTGAGAGCAATATCAACTTCTCCGCTTTTAAGCTTACGGCGATCTCGGCGGCTATCGTGTCGGCGTTAATGTTATAGATCTTTCCGTCGTCATCGGCGCCTAAAGACGAGATTACTGGCAAGTATCCACCATCCAGCAATAAATGGATCAAATGCACATCTACATCGACGATATCGCCCACGTGTCCAAAATCGACCGATTCGGTCTCACCTGTTTCCTTGTTTAAAATATCCTTCGGCGGACGGCGCATAGCTTTAATAACTCCACCGTCAATGCCGGAAAGGCCGACGGCGTCAGTGCCACGATGTCGCAAAGACGATAAAATCTCCGTATTGATCTTTCCGCGAAAGATCATCTTTGCAAGATCCAATGTATCGTCGTCGGTCACGCGACGTCCTTCAACAACCGTTTGCGCAACGCCCAGTTTCTGGGCCAATTCCGTAAGCTGCTTCCCCCCGCCGTGAATCACACAAACGCGAATGCCGACCTGATGAAGCAAAGCAAGTTCTTCGGCAAGTGATTTCAGGTTTTCCTTGTCTTCGGTGACCTTGCCTGAGAATTTAATGACAAATGTCTTGCCCTTAAATCGCTGAATGTAGGGAAGTGCCTCACGAAGAAGGTCAAGAGTTTCGATGTTCATTTGATCAATTCCGTCATTATTGCTTTCTGAATATGAAGCCTGTTTTCCGCTTGGTCTATCACGACCGATCGGGCCGAATCGATAACCTCGTCCGTGACGATCACATTTCTGCGCACCGGCAGGCAATGCATAAAAATTGCGTTATTTGTTCTAGCCATTCTAGACTGATCAACTATCCATTTGTCGCGATGAACGGCTCTTTCTGCTACCTCTCGCTCCGTATCGCCATAGCAAAGCTTGCTGCCCCAGCTTTTTGCATAAACGACCTCGACGCCCTCGAATCCCGCATCTATGTCGTTCGTAAACTCGACAGTACCGCCATTTTCCTCCGCCTGTTGTTTGATCTCGGAAACGAGTTTGTCGTCAAGTTCGTAATTCTTCGGATGCGATATCAGCAGATCGTGGCCGAATTGGGCAGCCGCAAGAGCAAAGCTGTTCGGTACGGCCATCGGCAGCGGTTTCGGATGCCATGCCCATGTGAGCAACACTTTTTTCTTGTCGTTTCCAAGCTTCTCGCGAATCGTCATCATGTCGGCCATTGATTGACACGGATGATGCATAGCAGATTCAAGATTGATGATCGGAACATTCGCATACTTTGCAAATGCGTTCAGTATCGGGTCGGTCCGCTCCGTTTCCCAATCTTTCAGTTCCGCGAACGTCCGAACACCGATCGCGGAAACATACCTCTCCAATACACGAACAAATTCCTTTAGGTGCTCAGTTTTGTTGCCATCCATAACAACGCCTTCGCGATGCTCAAGCGTCCACGACGTGCCGCCCGGCTCAAGAATTACAGGGTTACCGCCAAGCTCGTAAATCCCAACCTGCATTGATGCTCGCGTCCGCAAAGAAGGATTGAAAAACACAAGCGCGACGGATTTGCCAGCGAGTGGTTTTACACTAATTTTGAAACCTTTGAACAAAATCGCGGAGTCGATAAGTCGGTTAAGCTTAATTGCGGAGTAATCTGAGGTTTTTAAGAAATCAGCCATTTAATACTCCAATCAGGAGGTCAACTTCATCAAGGCTAATGCATAAGGGCGGTAGAAGGCGAAGCACTTTCACGTCGCTCGATGTACCCGTAATTATCCTGTTCTCAAGAAGTTTGGCGTGGATATGAGCGCACGGCTCTGCGAACTCAATCCCGAGCAAACAGCCTTTTCCGCGTACACCGACAACTCCAGAAACCCCTGCAATTGAATTCCGCAAATGTTTTTCGACCTTCTTTGTGTTTTCGATCATACCGTCTGCGTCAATCGCTTCGAGAGTAGCTAAAACCGAAGCCATCGCGATCATGCCGCCGCCGAATGTCGTGCCAAGATCGTTTTCCTTGATCGACGAAGAAACTCGTTCATTTACGAGACACGCGCCGACCGGAATGCCACTCCCAAGCGATTTAGCGAGCGTGATAATGTCCGGCTCCATGAAATCTGCAAGCTCGCTGCCGCTAAAGAACCAATTACCGGAGCGGCCGATGCCTGTCTGTACTTCATCAAAAATCAGAACGATGCCGAATTCGTCGCAAAGTTCACGTAATTGGTAAAAAAATTGCGGCTCTGCTTCACGAACACCAGCCATCGACTGGATTGGCTCAAGAATAATGGCTGCGGTTTCTTCGTCCACAACGGATCGAACGCTTTCGATGTCGCCAAACTCCGCCTGAACATGTCCCGGCACGTTAGGCTTTCCTATGTCACGATATTTGCCGAGAAAAGTCGCGCTTATCGAATCAGCCGTGCGACCATGAAACCCGCCCGAAAACGAAATTATCTTTTCGCGGCCTGTCGCCATTCTGGCCATTCGCATAGCGTTCTCGTTGGCCTCGGTGCCTGAATTGCAAAAAAATACTTTTGTTATTGTCTTTGGCGTAACAGAAACCAGCTTTTCGGCGGCTCGACCCCGAATCTCCGAAAAAACCAAATTTGAATAAAACAACAGTTTCTCGGCTTGGTACTGTATTGCCTTCACGACGTGCGGATGTGAATGGCCGGTCGCGCAAACCGCGTGACCGCCGTAAAGATCGAGATATTTTTCACCGTCATTGGTCCAAATCCATGCACCTGACCCACGCTCAACGGCGATGTCCATCTTCTTGTAGGTCGCAAGCTGGAACTCATCTTCAGTTGATTTAAGGTTTACAAAATCCATGAATGTCCCTTGTTAAATTCCAGGCAACCGGCAAAATGTTTGAACAGGAAGTTCTCACCGGTTTTATGGATTTCCTCCTGTAAAGATCAAGCCGGTTCGTTCGTCCAAACCAAACATCAGGTTCATATTTTGCACGGCCTGTCCAGCGGCACCTTTCACGAGATTATCGATCGCGGAAAACACAACAATATTTTTGCCTCTGCTGTGAACTGAAATGTCGCAAAAATTAGTATTCTTGACCCAATTAATATCTGGTGAACCTTCGACAATCCGAACAAAAAACGAATCTTCGTAAAAATGCTCATAGAGATTTTTCAGATCTTCGTTTGATAATTTCACGTTTGTTTCGAGGTAGCACGAAGCAAAAATACCGCGAGAAACGGGGAGGCTGTGTGTCATAAACACCAATTCATAATTGAAATCTCCGACTGTACGAAGATGTTGTTCTATCTCCGGAGAATGTTGATGCGTAAAGGGTTTATAGGCATAAAACGAATTAATCCGCTGCGGATGATGCGTGTTTGCCGCAGGTTTCGCTCCCGAACCGGATGACCCGGTTTTTGCGTCAACTACGACCTTACCGGTCAATAGACCGCTTTTGACCATCGGAGAAAGCGCCAGAAGCGTCCCTGTAGCAAAACAGCCCGGATTTGCTATGTAATTTGCCGTTTTGATCGATTCTCGATTCGTTTCTGTTAACCCATAAATAAAGCTCTTCTGCAAATCACCTGCGTGATTTAATTTATAGAATTGATTGAAGATAGCAGCGTCGTTGATCCGAAAATCGCCGGAAAGATCGATCGCCTTTACGGTTTTTGGCAATCTGGGGACTATTTCGAGCGCCTGGCCGTGCGGTAGGGCAAAAAAGGCTGCATCAACCTTCTCAAGCGTTGAAAGATCTTCAGGAGCATGTTCAAAGCGAAGTTCTGTCACCCCATTGAGATTTCTGTGAACGCCGCTTATTTTCTTGCCTGCGTGTTCATTTGCGGTTACGAGAACAATCTCCGCATTCGGGTGAAAAAGCAAAATGCGAAGCAATTCGCTGCCTCCGTAGCCGGAGCCGCCAAAAATCACAACCTTGATCTTTTCTAAACCCATTTTCAGTCAAAAAGCTCCCAAAGGGACTTGATTGTCATGCGTAGTTCGTTTGAATCTCTCAAGGCTATGAAAATCGTATCGTCACCTGCAATCGTGCCTGCAATCGCGCTTATGCCTGCGGCGTCGATCCTGACCGCGGCAGCCGACGCCAGACCTGACGCGCAACGTGCAACGATCAAATTCTGACCGGCGGGCTCCAGAGAAGTAAGACCGAACGGATTCGACGATTCGATACGCGCAGGAGTAGTGTATTTCCCGTTGACCTTTACAATTCCCAGTTCGACCAGGTCGCGGGAAATGCTTGCTTGTGTAACCGTAAAGCCATTCTTTCTAAGCAGTCTGACAAGGTCGGTTTGGTTACCGATTCTTGTGGCTGATATGACGTTGACAATTGTCTTTTGCCGTTCAGATTTATGCATATTTTACAAATTTTACTTAGATTTATTGCATATAAACTACATAACTAGATAATTATACACTATTTATGCAGCCGGTCAATATGTTTTCAGTAAGGGAATTAGAAGAGGCTTAGTTTGATACGAAGGAATTTTTTGGGGTTTTGCCGGAAGTCGTAGATCAGCTTTGTGCCTTCGCTCGATATTTGATTTACGTTCGAGGCGGTCTGATTAATGCTGTTATAGAGCGTTTCGTCGGTGACGAGTTTACCTATTGTTCCTTTGCCGGATTGCGCATCGGCAAGCAGAGATTCGATTCTGGTAGCGGTCGAATTAAACTTTGCGAGCGTATCGCGGGCGTTCTCGTATAGTTTTTCATCTTTCAGAAACTTACCCAGTGAGCCGTTTCCACCGACCAGATCACCGGTGATCAGCTTAAAATCATCTGCAATTGCGTTTATCTTTGCAGCGGATGTACGCAGATCGATAATCGCGGCCCGTGTTTCATTGTAAAGGGCATCGTCGGTCACAAACTTGCCGGCGGTGCCCTTACCGGCTTTTATGTCATTCGAAATTGCCTCAAGCTGGGCAACAGTTTTGTTAAGATTGGTGTAGAGCTCGGGATTGTTGATGAGCTGACCGGCTGTACCTTGGCCGGTATTCACTTTTTCTAAAGTGGTTTGAAGCTTTACCATCGTAAGCTTTGTCTCTGCAACAGTTGCGTCGAGGTTTCGGTAAAGCGATTCGTCGTTTACAATCCGGCCGATGGTGCCTTCACCCTGGTTTGCCTTGTTTAAAATCTCGTTGGCAGGCACGGCTAGCTTGTTTATCTGCTGAAGAAGGTCGTTTCCGGTCTTTGTAAGCTGGTTTATCGAGATGGCTTCGCTCGATTCCAGTATATGATTTTCGGCAACAGGCGTACCTTTAGACGTTCCTGGCGAGATGTTAATTATCTTGTCGTTGGCAAGAACTGAAACGGCAACAAGCTGAGCTAAAGAATCAGTGCGAATGCGATCCGAAATAGGACTACCGTTAAGCTCGCTGTCCACGGCAAGCAAGGCTTCAATTTTCGATTCTTCAGGCGTATCAGGCGGAAGTAAAGTTACCTGTTCGACTTTTCCTATGCGTACTCCCGCTAACTGCACCTCTGAACCTTCGCGGAGGCCGTCAGCGGCCGCGAACCTGGCTTTCAGCCTAAGTTTCTTTTCGAAAGGATTGAAATCGCCCGTCGAATTAAGGATAAGAAAGGCGAGAACCGCCAACCCGAAAAGCACGAAAATACCCACTCGCAACTGGCTGAAAGATAATGTTCTTCGAGTTTGGACCATTTTTGATCAATTCCTACTTGCCGTGAATAAAACGGTTTATGTATGGATCCTGAGTGTTACGGAGTTTTTCGTCCGTTCCACTGAAAATTATTTTGCCGTCACGAAGCATCATCACTTCGGTGTTTATCAGGCATAATTTCTCGCCTTCTTTCTCGAATATCACTTCGCCTTCGTCGTTTACAGTAGCATATTCGGAAGATAAATAAGTAACGTTGTTCATCTCGTGAGTAACGAAAATCGAAGAAACGTCCTGCAAATCTCGCAGCTTGATGGCAAGTTCGCATATGGTTCTTGCCGTCGGCGGATCGAGGCCGGCCGTCGGTTCGTCAAACAGCACGATCTGAGGGTCGCCGATCAAAGCGCGTGCAATTCCGACCCTGCGTCGCATTCCGCCAGAGAGTTCTATGGGCATCTTGTCGATCGCGTCCGCTAAATCGACGAACTCCAACATTCTGCGAACCTCGCGCTCGATTTCTTCATCGCTTACGCCTTGTTCCCTAAGCCTGTACGCGACATTCTCATACACCGAAAGCGAATCGAACAAAGCTCCCTCCTGAAAGACCATCCCGATCTTATGACGGACGGACATCATTTCGACTTCAGAATAATCGGTAATATCTTCCCCCTGAACGAATATTTGCCCCGAGTCTGGTTTCAACAGCCCCAAAATCAATCGGATAATCGTCGATTTTCCACCGCCGCTCCGGCCCAAAATGAGCTTTGTTTCCCCGCGTCGAACCGTAAAGCTTATGCCGTCCAGAATTACCTTATCGTCAAAGGCAAGACGGACCTTGCGAAACTCAATCGCCGGCACAATACGGTTCGGTTCATCGACGGCATTGTCGATGTCGTGAAGAAGAACATCTTCATCCATAACCGTATTGTTTTCTTTATCTTGCAATGACAGCATGTCCTATTTAAGGAATTCTGGCTAAATTCGGCCAATATCGAGAAAGTACTGTAAAGCCTTAGACAAAAAGAAATCGAAAATGATCACCCATATCGAAGAAATAACCACAGCATCTGTCGTGGATTTACCTACGCCAACTGTACCGCCTGTTGTGCTCAGGCCTTTTTGACAGGCGACGCTGCCGATTATCAGGCCGAAAAACAGTGGCTTTATGATTCCGCCTATCAGGTCTTGAGTCGAAATGCCATTACGTACTGAGCTAATAAAGACATTGTATTCCTGATTATACAAAGAAGACGCGACAACTCCGCCGCCGATAAGCCCGAAAATATCAGCCGCAACGGTCAAAAGCGGAAGCATGAAAATGATCGCCAGTATACGGGGCGTAACGAGCTTTCTGACCGGGTCAGTCCCGAGCGCCCGCATAGCATCGATTTGCTGCGAAACGACCATAGAACCGAGTTCCGCAGAAATCGCCGAACCAATTCGTCCCGATACCATCAATGCGCTCAGCACTGGGCCTAATTCGCGTATCAATGAAGTCGCAACAGCATTCCCGGCCTGATTTTGAGCGCCGTATGCGGCTAGGGTTGGAAATGTTTGCAAAACCAATACAGCACCGGTAAAAAAGCCGGTTAAAAGAACGATCGGCAGCGAACCGACGCCGATTAGATCCATCTGCCTGATAGTCTCGGCAAAATAACGCGGTCTGCTCGCAAGGCTAATGAGAGCGCTCCATATCAACAAACTTACATCCTGCAATGCTGATAAGAACTTTGTGATCGGATTCATTGGCCTGAAGGTTAAGTCTTTGCTGGTAAAGGATATTTCAACAAGGTTACAACGAACAGCCGGAAACGACAAATAAAAGCAGCCGCGCCTTTTACGGCAGCGGCTGTGACAGGAGTGACACTTTTAGGAATTATTATAGCTGACGAGGAGGTAGTTGCCGTTGATTCGGCCCTTGGATCTGCCGTCTTTGTTCCTGGTTGCGCATTCGGCGTTGAAGATTCTCTCTTACTTGATTGAATCGCAGCCTAAGCTCTCGGAAACGCACCAATTGTTCTGGTGTCAGAACCTTACGGATCGCTAATTCGCTGTTAAATCGCAATTTGGCAACTTCGGCTTGAGCAATTTGCAGCGTTTTCAAACGTTCGGCTACCTCGTTTTCATTTAATGAATCAGAATAAATGGCCATATCCAGGTCACGATTGGCCTCACGTAATCTCCGCTGAGCATCATTCATTAGCGCCTTGTTTTCAGCATTCATTCGGCGAATCTGCCTAATCTGATCCTGTGTAAGCCCAAGCTCGCGAAGGAGGTTGGGACGCTCGTATGCAGGTTGAACGAACTCTCTTTTAACAGGTTCGGCAGGAGGAGTTTCCTGTGCAGAAGTTACAGTAGCGAAAACCGCAACTAACAGTATGGGGGAAATCAAAAGTAAAATTGCTTTTTTCATGGGTCCTTGCCTTATAATTTCGTATCAATATCGTCCAGCATATCGGCGAGCCGAAGTGAATCGTCCTCGTCGTCATCAAAATCATTCAATTTTGGCGCTGTGGTAGGCGGTTTCAGATTTCTGACCGCTGCATTGCCCTTTTCCGGTGCCTTAGCGCTCGGCGGATTTGCGGAAACCGCGACCGGAACGGCAGATGTACCGGAATCTGACTTAGGAACCGTCACTCGGACAGTAGAAATATTTAAGCCTTGTGTTTCCGGTGTTTTATTTTCAACAACCTCACTTTTTGATTGATTCGAAGATTGAACAATAACAGATGGTTTTATTGCCGGAGTCGGAATAATATTGCTATTGTCTAATCCTACACGATCGCTGTCTATCTGACCGCCGCGAGGAACAAGATACACTAGACTAAAAAGCATCAAAAGCAGGGCAAAAGCACCACTTGCAAAGGCATATCTCGGCGAAAAAACAGCACGAAGAGAATCAAACCATGAGACTTTAGTTACGGTTTCTTTTTGCTCGAATGGAATGACAATATGCGGTGTCGCCATTGGAGCAAACTCGATTTTTTGCCATTCGTAAACAGAGTAGCGGGCGTCCGAAATCTCGGCAAATGCGTCCGTGCATGGCGTGCAACCAAGCAGATGTTCTTCAAAATCAGATCTATCTACTTCCGCCATCTCGTTATAAAGATAGGAGACGACATCGTCCGCAAAATGACACTTGTTTTTTTCTTCTGAGCTAAACATATCCATTATGCCACCTCGATTGGCAAACGCTCTAATTTCATACGCAACTGCTTTAGTGCAGTGTATAAACGGCTTTTAACCGTGCTCAGCGGAAGTTCGAGTGTTTCTGAGATCTCCTGAAACGTCATGTCTTCAAACTCCTTCATAACTACCACTTGACGAAGTTCGGTCGGGAGCGAACTCACTGCCTGTCGAACTATAACCAGCCGCTCGCCCTGTTCCGTCGTATTGGATGGCGACATATGCTGCGGAGCAACAAAAACACGTTCATTCTCGTTGGTTTCTTCATCAAGAAATTCTTCCGAACGCGTTTTGTTACGGCGTTTTGTTGTCAAACACTGGTTGACAGCGATTCTGTGCAGCCACGATGAGACCTTCGCTTCGCCGCGAAACCGCGATAGGTTGCGATACGCCGCGATAAACGTTTCCTGAGCCGCGTCTCGCGCCTCGTCTTCGCGTGTGAGCATACCGAAACAGAGAGCGAAGATCTTTCGCTCCCACCTTCTAACGATTTCGCCGAAGGCATCCGGATCAATCCCGACCGCCATTTCGACAAGTTTTTCATCCGTCAGATCCTTGTACATCCGCCTCGTGCAGCCAGCAATCTTTTCACGAGAATCATACTCCAAACATTCGAGATGCGAAACCATTTCGCACTCAACAGCTTAGACGTCTCAATCAGCAAAAAAGTCTGAATCTGTACCCAAAACTTACAGAATCTTAATAATTGAACCTTCGATTTTACTACACGAGATTGTTGTATTCTTTCATGATTATCAAATAACAGGGGCAGGCGGCCCTTTCCAGTCCTCTACGGTTATTTATCGTGATAGTTCCGCGCCGGTAGCTGATAAGTTCGTGCTGCTGAAGGTCACGTGCAGCTTTATTGACAGCTTCCGAGGCGTACGCCTGGCTTGTTCGACAGGAATTCCTGCGTGATACTAAATTCATCGGAATGCATTCGATCGTGGGTCATCAACAGCCATCTGGCAAGACGGTCCTCGACCAGATGATAACGGTTGCTAGCGGCGGATTAAGATATTTGAGTCAAAAGGGAATGGACGAATCTTTGGATAAGCTGAGGAAGCTTCTTGCCATTCTTACAGGCGTTGAGTAGGTCCTGAGAAGTTATCACCAAAGCCTAACCGGCTCCCTGAACAACGGCGCGATTTCCCGATGTTTTCACGCCGAGAAAGACTGGCAACCGGCCATCCCTTCATTGCCGATAATTCCGACTTCGAGCGTTGAGTCCTCTGAAACAGCCGAAAGAAGCGATATTATGCCGTTT
>JBQTJB010000201.1:0-15396 GCA_052387555.1 Blastocatellia bacterium
CGTCCAGACGTCTATTGTGAGTTCCGTGCAAACAGATAAGACCAGATACTCTCCCGGAAAGGTTAGCGAAGCGATCATCCACATAATGTCTCAGACTCCTTCCCCGATGTCCGTAAGCGATCTTGAATTACGTGTAAATCAGATCGTCGGCCCTACTCCGTCATCATCTATAAGGTCTTACCTGCGGCTGAATACACCGGATATTTTTCTTCGTGAAGAAAGGGGCGTGTATAGGTTGAAGCAGAGTTCGTTTACTCCGCCTTCGAATGGCCCGGAGCCGAATAATGAACAGAATATTTTTAACTTCGGGCGTGCCAGACTGATCCAGGCAGACTGTTTTGAATGGCTCGCAAGCAGAGAGTTGAATTCCATTCACGCTGTTGTCACTGATCCGCCATATGGACTGCATGAATATACGGACGAGCAACAAACTAAATTACGAAACGGGAAGGGTGGAGTGTGGAGAATTCCACCTTCCTACGATGGGCATACCAGAGCGCCTCTACCGAGATTTACCACTCTCACACGCGAACAGCTTGAAGAATTAAAGACCTTCTTTGCCCTTTGGGCCAGACTCTTGCTGCCGAAACTAGTTCCTGGCGGCCACGTTTTGCTCGCGACGAATCCACTTCTGTCTTATATTGTTTCCCAGGCTTTGGCGGAATCGGGGCTTGAACGCCGTGGGGAGATTGTCAGACTGACGATGACGATGCGAGGCGGGGATCGACCGAAGGCAGCCCATCAGGAATTCTCAGACGTAAGCATGATGGCTCGTTCGGCATGGGAACCTTGGCTTGTTTTCAGAAGGCCGTTGGAAGGCAGAGCCCAGGATAATTTGAGAAAATGGAAGACTGGCGGATTTCGCCGGCCCTCAACTGACAAGCCTTTCGCTGATGTGATCGAATCATCGCCTACGGGTAAGAACGAAAGGGCCATTGCACCTCATCCAAGCTTAAAACCCCAGGCATTTATGCGCCAGATCGTTCGAGCTGTCCTTCCGCTTGGCGAGGGCGTCGTCGTTGACCCTTTTGCCGGAGCAGGCTCGACCCTTGCTGCGGCCGAAGCAATTGGATACCAAAGCATCGGAATTGAAAAAGACGATCACTTTTTCAAGGTTGCCTGCGACGCAATTCCCGCCTTGGCTCTTCTCAAGACGAAGACCCCTAAGCCTTGAATATCCAGTTATCTCGAAGTTTTTTGATCCCGTCTTTGTGAAGAGTGGCCGTCCTCGTGCCCAATTCGCTGCGAGCGTTCCGTCTGAAATCTTCTATCTCGACGTTACCAAGGTAGACTTCGATAAATCTCATTGGCTTTCTATCGCGGGCTGGTTCTGACACAGTATCTACTTCATAAACCCAGACGCACATCCACTGATTTCTCGCGCCGTGAGTGTCGACTGCCCCGCCAGACTTTCTTGTCGTTTTTATTTCGACACCCTCGGTTCCGGCAATCACTGCATTTCCCGAATAGACGCCTTGCACAATTAGATCTGGGTGACCGTTATGGTAAAGATTCTCTGTCAGGACGCGTGAGTGTTTCGCAAGACTTGCAGTTACCATATCAGATAATAAACCTGACATAATGGCGGGCCTGAGCATATCGTCAAGCCTCTGCAGCCCTTTTGCGATCAAATGTGAGTTGACGTCGAAAAAAAAGTCATAAACGTCCTGCATTGCCAATTCGAAATCTTTAATCCTCAATTCGAAGGGCAACGCGGACTGCTTATTGAATTTAGAATTATCTATAGTGTTTCTAAAAATGGGCATTAATTTGTCGGCATCGATTATAACAAGATAGCAAAGAGTTGCGAATGTGAGCGTTCAGAGAAAGATCGAAAGCGAATTTTGGCGGACAGCGGCGGGGATAACGGGGCGGCAGATGATAGTGGCGGACGGGAGAGGCGGGAGAGGCGGGAGCGAAAGGAGAAAGGATGGCGGAGGAAGGATAAAGCGTAGCCGGGAGTCGATTTCGGTCGAAAACTGGCGCGTTTTGAAACATCTCGGGCAGTTTGGGTCATTTTAGGGCACGAGATTCGTGCCCAATGGACAACTAACAATGGATAGTGGAGAATGATTCTTCCGGATTATAATTGTCCGTTATCCACTTTCAATTATCCTTTTTGATCAATGAGCTATCAGGTTATTGCACGAAAATGGAGGCCGCAGACTTTTGAGGAAGTTACCGGCCAGGAGCATATTACGCAGACTCTGCGTAACGCGCTGGAATACGATCGCCTGCATCACGCATACCTGTTTTCGGGTGCGCGCGGCGTTGGTAAAACCACGTCGGCAAGGCTGCTAGCCAAGGCACTTAACTGTCACAAAACTAAGGACAAACCCAATCTGACGCCGTGCCGCTCGACCGATGCGGACGTTTGCCCGTCGTGTCTTGAGATTTCCGAAAGCCGTTCAATGGACGTGCTTGAGATCGACGCCGCTTCGCACACCGGCATCGACGACGTCCGGGACACGATAATCGAAAACATCAACGTAAATCCGGCCCGCGACCGCTACAAGGTTTTCATTATCGACGAGGTCCATCAGCTTTCGAAACCCGCCTTTAACGCCCTGCTGAAAACGCTGGAAGAACCGCCGCCAAATGTCGTTTTCGTAATGGCCACGACCGAGCTGCACAAGGTTCCCGAGACGATACTTTCCCGCTGTCAGGAGTTCGAATTTCGCACCATCTCGCCGCAAAAGATCTTCGACCGCCTGAGGCTAATTGGCGATGCCGAAAAGATCGAAATTTCCGATGATGCCCTACGCGAGATCGCCCGTTCCGGCCTTGGTTCGATGCGCGACGCGCAATCCAATTTCGATCAGGTAATCAGCTTTTCCGAAGGAACAATCGAGGTCAAGGACGTTGCCGCCGCTCTCGGCATAGCCAGCCGCGAAGTGCTGATAAAGACAGTAGATGCGGTCGCCGAACGCCGCCCGAAGGATGTTTTGGACGTGGTCGACGATCTGATTTCACGCGGCCACGACCTGCGAAATTTCTGCCGCGATCTGATGTCGCTGTTCCGCGATCTGATGGTCTTTAAGATCGCCGGCGACTCGGCAAACCTGCTCGAAGACACGATGCTCGAAAAGGCTCAGTTTCAGAGGCTTTCCGAGCCTTTTTCGGAATCAGACCTGCTGCGAATGTTCAATTCGCTCGGCGAGACCGAGGCCAGGCTTAAGGACGTGACGCAGCCGCGGTACGCCCTCGAACTCGGGCTCGTCCGCCTGGTAGAAATGAGACGGCTCGCGTCTATAGAGAACATTATTGAACGACTGGCCGGGTTGGAACAGTCTTACGGCGTTCCACATTCTGCTCCAGATCAGCCGCTGTCCCAAGCGGCAACCGCGGAAAAAAAAACTCTGAATTCCGGCCTGACCGAGGCTGACATTCCCGAGGCTGACCCGCAGGAACCCGAAGATTTCGAATTCCTCGAAAACGAACAGATCGTCAAAGCAGAAAAGCCTAAATACGACCTAAGCTTTGTCGATTCGCTTCCGATAAAGCTTCCCCCGATAGATTCTGCCGAACTCGAACATTTTGACGATGTGTGGTTGGACAATACATTCGAGGAGCAATTGGCACTTTCGGGGGACGATCTCGCCGTTATTGAAGCCGCGCCAAAGCTGGCCGCGATGATCCTCGGACGCTCGGCAGTGGCCGTTGCTGCGTCCGCCAACGGAGCTTCGGCTCCCGCATTCGATATTTCCGCATATGCACAACCGGTTTTTGAAGAAGATGTGCCGATAGAACGTCCTGTCTTATCCGAAAACCCGACCGAAGATGAATTAAAAGCATGGGCCGCGACCCACCCGACTGTACGAGCGGCTATGCGGGCATTTCGAGCCGAGATCGTCTCCGTAAAACCCAAACAGGCCGATTGACCCGACGTTTCAGGCGAATTCGGGAACACTGTCTTTCCAACTTTCGTATTTATAAAAGATTTGACACAATTGTGTCATTCAAGATGACCAAACTACGCGTTCTCTCATTTCCAAAAAGTCTGACGGTACTGCTTCTCGTATTGGTTGCGGCTATCGGTGCGTTTCCTCAGGAACCCACGCCGTGGTCGCAAAACAATTCCCCGCTGCCTCCGCCGACCGGATTTATAAATGACTACGCCGGCGTTATCGATCCAGCGGCGAAATCCCAATTAGAAGACAAGCTAAAGCAGTTTAAAGAGAAAACCGGCGTCGAGATCGCGGTTGCGGTTGTTAAAACGACCGGAGACCGTCCTATATTCGATTATTCACTGGCCGTAGCTCGCGGGTGGAAGATCGGTTCGAAAGAAGACGATAATCCGGGGCTTTTGTTAATGGTCGCCATTGACGACCGAAAATATTTCACGCAGGTAGGCAAGGACCTCGAGGACGAACTGCCCGACGCATCAGTCGGACAACTGCAGCGGCAATTTCTTGTGCCGGAGTTTCGCAAACAGAATTACGCAAAGGGAATAGGCGACACGATTGATGCTTATATCCGTACTGTCGAGACACAGCATGCAGGCGGCGGAACTACTCCGACGCCGACAAAAAAAAACACCGGCCCGACTGAATTTCCCTTTTTCAGCCTGTTTTGCTGTCTTGCCGTGCTTTTGGTCATAGCCCTAATCATTTGGTCCAATCGCGGCGGAGGTGGTAAAACGAAAGGTGATAGTGACCGTTGGGGCGGTGGTTTCGGTGGCGGCGGAAGCACTTTGCCATGGATAATTCTGGGCAGTTCGTCAGGCAGTTCATGGGGTGGTTCGTCGTCAGACAGCAGTTGGGGCAGTGGCGGCGGAAGCGATTGGGGGGGCTTTGGCGGTGGCGGCGATTTTGGCGGTGGCGGTGGCGGAGGAGACTGGTGATCCGAATGCGGATGTTAGCTTTGGACATTGGACTTTGGGCTACATATTGAAACGATGGAACATCAATTTGCAGCATTTATCGACGATCTGCGGGCGACGCACGGAGCAAATCTTGCTTCTGTTATCCTGTACGGATCGGCAGCAGCGGGCGATTTTATCCCAAAGCAATCGGACTACAATATTTTGATCGCTCTGAATAAAATCACGCCTAAAGAACTTCGCGACGCTCATGCGAGTGTTCGTGAATGGCACAAGATGGGTCATCCCGTACCGGTTTACTTTACAGTGTCGGAACTTCAAAATGCGGCCGACGTCTTCCCCATAGAGTTTCACCAGATGGAGGTTGCCCGCAAGGTTTTGTACGGTAAGGATGTACTAGCCAGTCTAAGGATTTCAGACGAATTCCTGAGGCATCAGGTAGAGTACGAACTTCGCAGCAAACTGATCCAGCTTCGCCGCCAGTACATTCCGGCGTCGGCCTCGGTCGAGGGGCTTCAGCATTTGATGGCGGACAGCCTGGCAAGCTTTTCAGCTTTGTTTAGGGCTGTTTTGCTACTCAAAGGAGTGCAGCCGCCAGTAAAGAAGGGCGACATCGTTGCCCTTACAGTAAAAAATTTAGAATTAGACGGAGACGTTTTCGATAAGATATTTAATATCCGGACAGACAGCCATTCAGTTAAGCTTGATGATATTGCGGCAAATAATCTTTTTGCGGACTATATGGAACAAATCGAACGCGTGATCGATTCGGTCGACGAAGTTGGAAAATCGTAGAACAGACTTTTAGTCTGTTCATTAAAATCGACGGACTTTTGTCAGTCGTAAAGGTGGGAAGGAGATAAACTATGAAACGAGCATTTTTATTAATGATCGCGTTGGTGTCGGTATTTGGGCTTAGCGGCTGCAGTTACAATGAACTTACCGCGAAACAGCAACAGGTTAAGGGTAAATGGTCCGATGTCGAAAGCGCAATGCAGCGACGGGCGGATCTGATTCCGAATATAGTCAAGGCTGCGCAAATGGCAGGCGTTCAGGAACAGGAGGTTTTCGGTCAAATAGCCGACGCCCGTTCACGACTGCTAAACGCTCAACAAGCACCGGGTGCGGGAGCAGATGGCGATAAGACACCTGAACAAAGACAGGCTATAATTGAAGCAAACAACAGTTTTGGCGGTACGATCGGACGGCTTTTGAGCCTTCAGGAACAGTATCCGCAATTGCGCTCTGTCGATGCATTTATGACCCTGCAAACACAACTCGAGGGAACCGAGAATCGCATCAACGTTGCCCGTAACGACTTTAGTAAAGCTGTTACCGATTACAATACGACGCGAAATTCTTTTCCGGCTGTGCTGACGGCCGGCTTGCTCGGGTTTAAGGAAGAACAGTTCTTTAAAGCCGACGACGACGCAAAACAGGCACCGGACATTGGCGATCCAAACACTATGAGAAAGCAGCAAGCCCCTGTCGCACCTGCCGCTAACAAATAAATGAATTGAAAAACTTTCAGCTTCTAATTGGATTTAGAAAGATGTATAAAAGCAGTAAAAATTAACGGTTGAAAGTCAATAATTATCAGAATCCGCGCGAGCTGCACATCGCGCAATGATCACAGGGCTTGCCGTTCGGTTCGAACGTGCAAGCCCTTTCTTTATTCATGCCTGCAAAGATCTCGTCGGCAATTGCCTCGGCTATGGCGAAACGATCCATCGAAGGATGAGGGGTGAAGGATGAAGGATGAACTGGAACACCTGGTCGCAACGTGAATTCGATACTATCAAGCCGCTCATTTATCTTTTCAATACAAGATCGAAGCGATGAGATATCTACAATGTTTGATTCAGCTTCGGGTATTCGTTCGAACTTTTCGGCGTGGTTACGAGTGTTTTCGTTTTGCATGAGACTAAACAAGGAAAAGCCTTGCATCCTCGTCCATCCCGGTCAATTATTTATCTTTCGGCAACAGGTCAATATAATCCACTATACCCACAATAGCTGAATCTATCGCAGCTCCGGGGCGCCCGGTTGCGGCGGTTGATGCTGACCAGCCTTCTTGAGCGATAACAACAATATCGCCTTCACCGGCATTTACCGAATCAAGCGCCAAGCATGTGTAATCCATATCTTCTCCTTCGGGCATTATCTGCCGGCAGAGCATTATGCTCGTTCCTTCGTAACGCTGATTCTTCTGCGTTGCGACGACGTTTCCGATTACACGCGCTATCAGCATAATTCAATTTGCATGGACAGGATAAAATTGTTTGCGCCGATCTGCGTTCATCTGCGGTTAATTCTTCTTCCAAACATGAGAATCAGAATCGATTATCCCGACAATCGTGCAATCGGTCGGCGTCTCATCCCGTTTAAATGGAAACGACGCCTCTTTTCCCCGGCACCAGAAAACCAACTCGCCCTCGCCGGCGCCAACGCTGTCGAGCGCGACCATTGGACTGCCTTTATCTTTTAAATCCGCATCGAGCGTCTGGACGATCAGAAACTTTCGGCCATCCAGTGTCTTGTTCTTTACGGTCGCAACGACCGTGCCTATGACGCGGGCAATCTGCATTATTATCTGCGTGACCTAAAGGATCTTTCCGGTTTTTTGTAGTTCGCGTAGGCAATGGCCAAGAATGAAGCGATCAATAGCACGCTGAATTCAATGCCGTTTCGACCGGCTCCGACAACGAACCAACCTTCTTTCCAGTGCACCATCGCGATTCCTGCACCCAAATGCACCGCAAACAACAACGCGATCATCCATGCATAAAACCCAGCCGCAAGCAAAACACTACCGACCAACTCAAAGATCGTTATCGCCCATGCAAGGTAAAACCCGAGCGGAAATCCCCGTGAACCGAGAAAGTCGCCAAAATCATCAACCGTTCCGTTGCTAATCCGTGCGGCACCGTGTACGAACATCAAAATTGCTAGAACAATTCTAATGAAAATGAGTGCGGTTGATTTGTTATCGCCGAAGGCCATTTTACTGCTGTTGGGTGAAATCGATAGTATCAATAACACCGATTATTGCCGAATCTACAGGGCAATCCTTGTTGCCTTCGGCCATGCGGGCGGATGAGCCGCCAACGACGATCACTTTTTCGTGAAAACCGGCTCCGACCGTGTCAACCGCCACGACGTAGCCGCTTCCATCGGTGCCGTCGAGATTGATCGGCTTTACGATGAGCAGCTTCTTGCCGTGCAGTCGTTCGTCTTTTTGCGTCGAAACGACAGTGCCTAAAATGCGTCCTATGATCATTGAAGTTGTCAGTTGTCAATGTTCAGTTGTCAGCGACAGAAGAATCTGACAACTGACAACCGACGGCTCACAACTATTTCATCACTACTGGCAACGTCTCATCGACCGCGTTATGTGGCCGAGGGATAACGTGAACGCTGACGAGTTCGCCTACGCGGCGTGCCGCTGCTGCTCCGGCATCAGTCGCCGCCTTTACAGCCGCAACATCACCGCGAACTATAGCCGTAACAAATCCGGCGCCGATCTTTTCATAGCCGACAAGTTGCACGTTCGCTGCCTTTACCATTGCGTCGGCTGCTTCGATCATAGCCACGAGACCTTTTGTCTCAACCATTCCTAATGCTTCCTGCATTTAGTTTTTGCTCCTGATATTTGTTAGGAAAAACTTACTTTAAATCTACCGCGTTGGCGGAAGGACTTCCAATTACAAAAGTATGTTTGCCTTTTTCTGCGATCTTCGTTAAGACTTCTAAATACTGAATGAACTTGACGTTTTCATCGTCTTTCATTATCTCCGAAGCGTTCTTTAATGCTCGTGCCGCCGCAACCGCGGTGCGAGCATTTTCGAGATCAGATTTTGCACGTATGGAAGATTCCAAATGTTTAGAGAATAAGTCCTGAATCGATTTGGGAAAAGTAATATCTCGAATGAGCAATCGAACAATTCCTATCCCCACCTTTTCGAGATCAGTAACAATACCCGTCGGTATTTCCGATATTATCTCGTCGCGCTTTTCATTCAAATCTTCACTTTGTATTTCAGAAATGACTTTCCGAAGATGAACTTGCGTCAAATTATGAACCAATTGCTCGGCTTCACTAAATATGTTGTAAGAAAATGTGAACACATCGAATGATTCAAAGAAGGTTTCCGCATCAATAATTTTGTACTCCGCAAAATACGAAAACCTCAGAGCGATGTTGTCTTTGGTGAGAACTTCCTGGTTTGTAACGTTTACTACTCGATTGGTTGTCGGGACAACTATTAAGCTGAGGAATTTATTATAATCGAAGAAGTCGTAGATTCCCGGCTCCAACTTTTGCTGGAGGCGGTTCTTTCGATACAGAAACCCAACCTGATTAGGGAGAACCGAATACCTAATCCTCCAAAAGCTGCGTCGTTTTTCGTTCTGATTGGTTTGGAACATCTCTTAAATTATGCCGTCGCCGAAAATAGGGCACCTGAAATCGGGGAAAGCCGGTTAAGACACGTCTAAAGACGCGTCGGTATCCCCAACTCTGCAAACCGGTTTCACGCTTGCTTTCGCCGCCCTATTTCCTTTGACAGCTTGTTTTCCGGCGATTCTCAGTCGCTTGCTACCAAAAGCAACGAGGATTCGAACCTCTTGGGATTTGCTCCGCAATACCCTGTAATAAATGCAAACCCCAAAACTTACAGGTGGCGGTTATGAAGAATATACAATTAAGTTTTAGGATTTACTAACTCAGTTTTGTCGCTTGGCTCAAAAGCTCGATCAATTCTTCGCGGGTAAACGAAACTTTTGCGCCGTTCGGTGACATGGCCGCCGGGTATTGCACGTCGAGATCGCAGGCAATTCCGGCATCGTGCAGATAGCCGCAGGCCTGACAACGGGCATTTGTTTTGAGGTAACCGGCCTTTTCGCGGATGTTAACGAGTTTTTCGATAGCGTCCTGCGGCAGATCGTTTGCACCGCCAAGAGATTTGGCTAAGATGGCGATCTTGGCAGTGTGCTCGAGAGTTTCCAGACGATCAAATGCCTGCCATAGGTCTTCACCATAGGCGACCGCTCCATGATTCGCCATTAATAGCGCGTTGTGATGTGCGACGTACGGCTTCATTGCTTCGGTCAGTTCATCAGTCGAAGGCGTTCCGTAATCGGTCAGCGGAACGCAGCCGAGCGTCAAGATAACTTCCGAAAGAATCGGTTTGTCTATCGCAAGTCCAGCGACCGCGAAAGCCGTGCCGTGCGGAGGATGCGCGTGGCAAACAGCTTTGATATCAGGTCGCATCTTGTAAATAAGAAGATGCATTGCTAATTCGGACGAAGCTTTTTTATCGGTCAATGGCCTGCCATCCATGTCTGTCAACGCAAGGCAATCCTCGGTCATCCGGCCCTTGCACGTCATAGTCGGCGTTGCAAGTACGGTATTTTCATCCAGCCGAATGCTCACATTGCCATCAGACGAAACAACGTAGCTCCGTTCATAAAGCAGCACACCGATCTCGCAAATAAGTTTTCTGGCTGAAGATTCGTCCATAAACAAAAGAAACCACAGATTAACACATCGCACAAAAAGCGTTAACCTGTGGTTTTAAGTTTGGTGAAAACCTATTTGATTTCGACCGATTTCATTTTTAGCTCTTTCACACGCGGCGGTAGTGGCGGTGCTTGAACTTCCCAGTCGAAATCCCGGACTGCTTCGACACTGTTTTTCAGTTCTAACTGTCGGCGAAGCTCTTCGTTCTCCTGCTTCATGCGAGATTTTTCACGACGGAGGTCCTCAACTTCGACCTTCAACTGGCGATACTCGCGCATCTTGCCAGGGACCCGGCGAAACCCGTTGAAATTCGGAGCGGTGAGCGGGACAAAAAGGCTTGCGATGAACAGGCCAACGGAAAACGTAAGGAAAAACGGGATGATTCTTTTGAATATTGCTAGGTAGGACATTACTTCACCTCTTGATAACTTCTACTGATATTTACGTCGGTCTGATGAATTCAGTTTCAAATTGGTTGCAACCATGTAGCGGAAATCAAACCGTGCCGCTAGACTTATGTTATCGCTTTTCGGCAAATAGGAAAAGCTTTTTCATCTTAAAAATTACAAAACAATCGAAATTTATTTCAGCTTTGCTCATTACGTCATTTTCGATTACAATTTTGTTTCACGTGTGAAACGATGATTGCATTCCTTTCCGGCAAACTGCTTGAAAAACACGCCAACTCGGTGATCGTCGAAACGAGCGGCGTCGGGTACGAGGTGTCGATACCGCTCTCGACGTTTTACGAACTCGGCGAAATCGGTTCGGATGTGCAGCTCAGAATTTTTACGCACGTCCGCGAAGACGCGATCCAGCTTTTCGGATTTAAGACCACTCGTGAGCGCGATCTTTATCTGAAACTAATCTCGGTTCAGGGCATCGGAGCAAAATCTGGCATCACAATGCTTAGCGGAATGAGCGCAGACGAAATAATCGCCGCGATCCGAACAGATAATCTAGCAAAGCTGACCACGATTCCGGGCGTTGGCCGTAAAACTGCCGAGCGTCTTGTTATAGAGTTGCGAGATAAGGTCGGCGAACTTGCGGCTGGCGTTTCCGCAGGAACATCATTGGCCGCCGGAGCCGCGATTGGCTCCGCTGACATTTTCGACGATGCTCTTTCGGCACTTGTGAATCTTGGTTATCAAAAGAATCTCGCAGAAAAGGCTTTACAGCAGGCGAGCGAGGATGGCGCGGAGTTGAATGTGCAAAAACTCCTGCGTGCCGCTCTACAGCGGCTGGCAAAATGATGGAACGCGGACTTTTGTCCGCATCGCTTATTGCGGACTAAAGTCCGCGTTCCAAAGAATGTTCGAAATTCTCGATCACATCAGACAGGACGTCGCCAAACTCGATAAAAAGGCCGTCATCGCATTGGTTTACGCCGCATTCGGATTGACTTGCATTTATTATTTGAAAAATCATGAATCGGTTGCTGCGTTTCTAAGCGGAACAAGGTTGCAGCCGTTCGGTGACTGGATAGCTTATTCACCTGAAAACAATCTTCCGGCTCTCTGCTGGTGGGTTGCGATTGTTACGATATTCTATTTCGTCATTCCGGCGCTTGGCATCAAATTTTTATACCACGAACGCCTTGCCGATTACGGATTGAAATTCGGCGCGGAGTCTGGCTTTTGGAAACTGCTCTTTGCAAGTATCGCGGTGATGCTGCCGCTTGTTTACCTGATGTCGCTGACATCGGGTTTTGCCGTGAAGTATCCGTTTCTTCGGATCTACGACGGCGAGACTTACATCGGCTGGACGCTTCTGATCTGGGAACTGATATACTTCTTTCAGTTTTTCGGGCTTGAGTTTTTCTTTCGCGGCTTTCTGGTTCACAGCCTCAAGAAAAGCCTCGGGCTTTATTCGATCTTTGTGATGACCGTGCCATATTGCATGATCCATTTCAGCAAACCGATGCCCGAAACGCTCTCGGCAATCGTCGCCGGAATTTTCCTCGGATGGCTCAGCTACAAAAATGGCAGCATCTGGCTGGGATTGATTTTGCACTGCTTGGTCGCTTTTTCAATGGACATCTTCGCCCTGCACGCGAAAGGGCTACTGTTTTAAGCATTTTTAATCTCTTTGCGTTCTTCGCGGCTTTGCGTGAAAATCTTTTCTTATCTCACGCCAAGACGCGGAAGCCGCAAAGTTCAGGAATTTAAGTGACTACACCCGCAATTATCGACATTCGCGACGAAGACCTCTCACCCGAGGAAACTAAATTCGAGGCGACGCTTCGGCCTGCGCAGTTGGCGGAGTATATCGGGCAAAAGAAGGTCAAGGACAATCTGCGCGTGTTTATGAAAGCGGCCTTGAAGCGACGGGAGGCCCTTGACCATATCCTGCTCACCGGTCCACCGGGCGTGGGCAAGACGACGCTTTCGAATATCGTCGCCAATGAAATGGGTGCGGCTCTGAAATCGACAGCCGGCCCGATCATCGAAAAAGCAGGAGACCTTGCCGCGATCCTCACAAATCTCGAAGAAGGCGACGTGTTGTTCATCGATGAGATCCATCGTCTGAATCCGGCGATCGAAGAGATCCTTTATCCGGCGATGGAAGATTACAACCTCGACATTATGATCGGCCAGGGCACGGCGGCCCGGTCTATTAAACTTGAACTGCCGAAGTTCACCCTAGTCGGCGCGACGACCCGGCCCGGTTTGATCACCGCTCCTTTACGCGGCCGTTTCGGCATAATTTTTCACTTAGACTTCTATGGCATCGACGAATTGCAGCAGATCGCTGAACGCTCAGCAAAGATTCTCGACGTCGAGATCGACCCGACCGGATCCAACGAGATTGCCCGCCGTTCACGCGGAACTCCACGCATCGCGAATCGCTTATTACGCCGTGTTCGCGACTACGCCGAGGTCGATCATGACGGAAAGATCACCGAACACGTCGCAAACGATGCGCTCAATCGAATGGAGGTCGATACATATGGCCTCGACGAGATGGACCGCAAGCTGTTGATGACCATCATCGAAAAATTTGACGGCGGACCGGTCGGATTGGGAACGCTGTGCGCTTCGCTCCACGAGGAAAAAGATTCGATCGAGGAAATAATCGAGCCGTATTTATTGCAAATCGGTTTCCTCAACCGCACGCCACGCGGCCGCATGGCGACCCGTCTCGCATATGAACACTTCGGGTTGAATCTTCCGGCCAAAACCGTTTCGCCGGGACTCTTCGACCGATAAGTAATAAGTGGCACGTAAAAAAACAACTGACTACTAGCCACTGGTAACCAATTTTGCCCTCGCATTCCATTTTCGGGATAATAAACATTATGCTGAAATATTTGTTTCTCACTGCCTTAGCCGCCACTTCCGTTTCCGATCACACATTCGCGCAAAACAAATTCGAAGGATACAACGTCATTCTGAACGTGCCGACGACGCACCGCTCGGCGACGTGTGCATTGCGGTTTGCTCCGCCGACGGCAACCATTACTGTCAACGATCTGGATCGAGCAACCCCAATGAAGCTCGCGGCATGCAGTGGTTCGGGCAGCAATATTCTCCAAAGCACCGCAACGAGTGCGACGTTCAGGGCAAACCCTGCCGACTTCAAATGGTGCTTTCAGGGCGAGGACAAGAGATACCGCATTACGTTTCAGGGCGACCAGTACTCGGGGCCGATCGAATACAACTGGATCGCAAATTCCAATCCGCGTGAGGCCGGTTTTTACAACATTCGCGATTTCGGAGCTTTGGGTGACGGCCGTTCGGACGACACGATAGCGATAAAAAGCGCGTTTGCGTTTATCGCAGCACGCAACGGCGGAACGCTGAGTTTTCCGGAAGGCGACTACCTCGTCACGGCTCCTATAGCGTTGCCGTCCGGCATTATCATTCAAGGCACCAACGGACTTGCGTCGAAATCGCCAACGAGTAATCTTCCGCGCAATAACCCGACGAGGATAAGGCTGGCTGGCGGCAACAAAGCGCTCTTTCGTATTGGTGAATGCACCGAAAAAGTAACGATTCGCGACATCGAGCTTTATGCCGACAGCAACGAAAACACCTTTGGCGTCGAAGCGGCCGGTGCTTACAATTCGACGCAGGACATAATATTCGAACGTGTTGTCTTTCACAATTTCTTTCGCGGGATAAATGCCTACGGCTTGCCGCAGACCGATCTGAATTGGCAGTTCGATTACGTAAAGGTCAACGAATGCCGGTTTATCTTTAACCGCGACGCCGGCATTTTCACTAACATCCGAAACTCCGATTGGAAAATTGAGGGCACGGTTTTTATCAACCCTAAATTCGGCCCCGGCCAGAATGCTAACTCGATGCATTTCGAACGGGCCGCAGGCGTTTTGATCCAGGATACTTTCGGCGGCGGGTTTCCAAACGCTCTGGGCGGAACGTTTCTGAATATCCTCGACAGCGGCGGTATCAATATCGTTTCTTCCCAAACCGAGGCGATGACTTATTCGATAGTTTATAACGCCGTTCAAAATCCTCTGGCGGGCGACTATTCGTATCCGATCACGATGAGCAATTCGGCGTTCGGAAACCCGATGGTGTTCAATGCCCGCCGCACGTTCGTCTCGACCGGAAATTTCTTTGACGGCGACGCCTTCAAAGCCGACGAACGGCTCCGTGTTTACTCGACCGGAGACCGATTTTGCTATGACGGCTTTATTCTCGGATGCCGCGGAGCGGAAAAGAAGAATTTCGACAAAGCAAGCGTGATATTTATGACCGGCCAGCCGTCCGAGGGACAAGTTCGCGGCCATCCAACACTTTTTGGTACCGATGTCCAATTCAACGCGCCGGTGCAAATTCCGACCCTCCAGCAAAATGCGTTGCCGACGGGCAAGCCGAACGGCACTTTCGTATATTGTGCAAATTGCAGGCGTTCGACGACGCCTTGTCAGACCGGCGGAACCGGCGCCCCAGCAATGGTCGTCGCCGGTCAATGGAGTTGTTTGTAAGACTGGAGCGCGATCCGTTCCGGTCGCCTACGCCGCTCGGCGCATCGTCCCATTTCCATCCGGTCCCTGTCCAAAGTGAGAGGGTTTAAATACAATTGC
>JBQTJB010000202.1:0-5657 GCA_052387555.1 Blastocatellia bacterium
GGGCGAACCCGCCCGCGTCGATATGATATTCAGCGTGACAAAGAGCTTTCTTTCGACGACTGTCGGTCTCGCATTTGACCGCAAATTGATCCGCAGTTTGCAGGATAAAGCAGCCGATTACGCAGCACCGGCAGCCGTTTATAAACCAGACGTGAGGTTTGATAAGGCCGAAAAGTTTGGACAGGAGCACTTCATAAATCTTTTCGAAAGTGAACACAATCGAAAAATAACCTGGGAACACCTACTCCGACAAACAAGCGATTGGGGAGGCACGCTTTGGGGCAAGCCCGATTGGGCCGACCGGCCCGATCGCGATTCATCGGCGTGGCTGACCCGAAAACGCAGCGAGCCGGGAACCGTCTATGAATACAACGACGTTCGTGTAAACGTTCTCGCTCTCGCTGCCTTAAACGTATGGCGGCGGCCGCTTCCTGCGGTGTTAAAGGAATACGTGATGGACGAGATAGGAGCATCGAACACCTGGCGTTGGTACGGTTACGAAAATTCGTTCGTAGTCATCGACGGCCAGATCATCCAATCCGTCAGCGGCGGCGGGCATTGGGGCGGCGGGATGTTCATCAATGCATACGACATGGCTCGTTTCGGACTGCTCACCGCTCGCAATGGCAAATGGGGGAACAAACAGCTCCTCTCAACCGAATTCATACGGCAGGCCAAGACGCCCACCGGGCCACAGCCGACCTACGGCTTTATGAACTGGTTTCTAAACGCCGACCGCAAATATTACCCCGCAGCACCGTCATCCGCCTTTGTCCACGTCGGCAACGGCACCAACATCATCTACATCGACCCCGATAACGACTTGGTAATCCTCGCCCGCTGGATCGAGAACGGCAAGATAAATGAGTTCATCGGCAAGGTTATGGCGAGTCTGAAGAATTGATTTTGAGCCATCATTGAAAAAACAACTGATAGCTGTCAGCCAACAGCTATCAGCGGATCTTCAAACTAAAGACTCAATCGAGATATCCGAACTTGCCCTGCTGAAAGTCATCAACCGCCTGAGCGATCTCTGCCCGCGTGTTCATCAGGAACGGCCCGTACTGAGCGATCGGTTCATTCAGCGGTTCGCCGCTTATAAGTAGAAAGATGCCGTCCTCCAGAGCAACTACGCGCAAATCTTCTCCCTTGCGTTCGAACAAAGCGAGGTTGTTGAGCGGCAATTTCTCGTCACCGTTCAAGAGTGCCGAGCCCTCTACGGCGAGCAACGTGGTGGTGTAGCCCTCCGTAAAAGAAAGCTCGACCGTCTCGCCCTGCTTCATTCTCAGGTTGTAAAGATGGACCGGCGTGAACGTCGTCGCCGGACCTTTTACTCCCTCGAATTCGCCTGCGATGATCTCGACCTCGCCTCCTAATGCGAGCTTAACGCGGCCCATTTCGGCGTTTGTGATCGCCTGATATTTCGGCTCGGTCATCTTGTCCTTCGCCGGCAGGTTCACCCAGAGCTGCACCATCTGGAACGGCCCGCCGAGCCGATTGGATTCCTGCTCGTGAAATTCCTTGTGCAGCAAACCACTTCCTGCGGTCATCCACTGCACGTCGCCCTCGCCTATGATCCCGCCGCCTCCGCGGCTGTCGTGGTGCTCGACCTTGCCTTTGTAGGCGATGGTTACAGTCTCGAAACCCCGATGCGGATGCGGCCCGACACCGAACGGTTCTTCTCGCGGAGGAAAATTTGTCAGTGCGTTGTAGTCCAGCAAAAAGAATGGACTCATCCTTTCCCCGGTGAGCGGCCCGTGCGGAAAAAATCCGTGCACGTTAAACCCATCGCCCACCCAATGCTTCGGCGGCGGAGCAACGATCCTCTCAACCTTTTTCAACTGCTTGGCCTGTTTTGTCTCTGCCTTCATCTTGATCCTCCTTGTCTTCCTTTGCGTCTTCGCGTCTTTGCGGGAAACTCTTCTCCCGCAAAAATGCTAAGCCGCAAAGCTGATACAAGAAGTTTATCGATTCAGGGAAGGAATGTAACCATCAATTGCGGTGGGCAGAAGCTAATACTTTCGGGTGACTACTTTCCGTCAGACGTTGCCTCGAACCTCTTAACCAACTCATCAAAGGAATACGCGATTCGAATCGCGTATTGAGGCTCCATACCGGTGAATGGTAGTTTGAAGACGGCACCAGTTTGGTCAAGGGCAATCATTTCGCCACCACCGTCAGAAGCAAATCCAATGAAGCCGGGGGCATTGTATTCCGTTTCATAGTCTGCGTTGATCTTATCTAGCTCGTCAGTTTGCCAAAACTGGATGTACCCCGGTTCATCAGAAGTAAAACACTCGACAACGCCACACACTTTGACGAAATGAAGATATTGTTCTGGGAGAGGAAAACGCATCCGAGGATTAATAATTCTTCCTAACAACCATCAATCCATCGCGGATCGGAAGGAGAACATTTTCCACGCGATCGTCAGCTAAAACCATCTGATTGAACTCGTGCAGCGCTTTTGTGTTCTCATCCTGGTCGGCTTCGAGCACTTTGCCGCTCCAGAGGACGTTGTCGGCGATGATGAAGCAGCCGGAGCGGACTTTGTCGAAGACAAGGTTGTAATAGTTGGAATAATTGGGTTTATCGGCATCGATGAAAACCAGGTCGAGGGTTTCGGGGAGCGTCGGAATTATATCTACGGCGTTGCCAAGGTGAAATTCTATCTTGTCCTTGTAAGCCGATCTTTCGACGAACGAGCGAGCGACCTTGTTCGTGCCTTCCAGTATGTCCAATGTAATTACTTTGCCTCCGTTGGCTAATCCCTCGGCAAGGCAAAGGGCGGAATATCCGAGGTATGTACCGATCTCAAGAACTACCTTAGGCCGTATCATATTTGAGAACATAGAAAGAACGCGGCCCTGGACAAAACCAGAGAGCATTGCTTTGTCTTCGTAATGTTCGTAACAATGCTCGCGAAGCTCACGCAGCACGTCGCTCTCGCCAGACGTATATTCTTCAGCGTATTTTATCCATGAATCTTCCATAGTTGATACCTGCCTCTTTGCGGCCGCCGAGTCACTTCCTGATATTTATTTTGAAAATGGCCACAAATGGGCGTCGATTTCGTTAATGATCGCAGATATTATATTACTAGATATGAACATCCAACCTTTAGAAAGTACACGCATTGACTCAGTGGTTCAACTCGCCCTTCGAGCCTGGGCGCCGGTTTTTGAATCAATCGAAAAAGTATTGCACCCCGATCTGTATCGGGCATCCTATCCGGATGGCTGGGAATCCAGCCAGCGACAAGCGGTCAAGGAAGCATGCTCATCCGGCGAAATGCACGTCTTCACCGCGAATGAAGCGAACTTGACGTTAGGCTTTGTTGCGATCCGTCTCGATGAAAAGTCAAAAATGGGCGAGATCTATATGATCGCCGTAGACCCTGACGCTCAAAAGCGCGGTGTAGCATCTTCTCTAACCGATTTTGCACTCGAAAGGATGAAAGAATCAGGAATGGAGGCTGCAATGGTCGAGACGGGTGCCGATCCCGGCCATGAACCGGCCCGACGAACCTACGAAAAAGCCGGATTTCGCCCTTGGCCGGCCGTTAAGTTTGTCAAATACCTCTAGGCTAAAGATCAATCCTCACCAGACCGCGTTTTATGGCGGTAGTCGCGGCAGATGTCCTGTCCGAAACTCCGATCTTGCCGAAAATATTCTGAACGTGAGATTTCACTGTGTTTTCCGAAACGTCCAAAGCAAAAGCGATCTCCTTGTTCGACATACCGCCGACGATCATTCTGAGAACATTCGATTCGGCCGGCGTTAGTTCCTCTAGCCCAATGTTCTCGCTCAAGATAGCGGCGACATCCGGCGGAATGAACTTGCGTCCCGCCACGACGGTTCGAATCGCTTTCACGAGTTCTTCCGGAGAGACATCTTTGCAAATATACCCCGCTGCTCCTTTTTTCAATGCTTTGGTTATCTCAGCGTCGCCCGCATGATCGGCAAGAACAATTATCTTTGCTTTAGGATCTTCGATGAAATAATTATCGAGATCGTCGATCGAACAGGAATCAGGGAAGCGGAGGCCCAGTATCGTTACGTCGGGTTTTAGTTCGCGGAATTTCGCGAAACCGTCAGCGGCGTTGTCGGCTTCGGACTTTAGTTCAATGTCTGGCTCGTTGACGAGCACAGAACGAACGCCAAGCCGGGTGAGCGGCTGGTATTCGACAAGCAGTACTGTAGCCGACGCACCCATAAGACCTATGCCGGAGCATCCGGCGTTGCAGGCGGCATCGCCTGCGTTCCCAGCGATGCCGCGAACTCGACCAGTGGCCGTATCAAGTCGGTTTCGTAATTCGTTTTCACATGCTGCATTACGGCGGTCATGCGTTCCAGGCCCATGCCGGTATCTACCGACGGTGCGGGCAGAGGCTCAAGTTCGTATTTTGTACACTTTGTAATTTCGCCGCGCTCGTTCCGTTTACCGTCAACGCACTTTCGGTTGTATTGCATAAAGACGAGGTTCCAAATTTCCATCGTCGTGTCGCCAGGGCCGTTTACCAGATGCGGCGAGTTCTTTTCCTGGTTGTCCGGCTCGTCGCCCATGTAGTAATGAATCTCCGAGCACGGCCCGCACGGCCCGGTGTCGCCCATTTGCCAGAAATTGTCCTTGCGGCCAAAGCCGAGCACGCGTTCCGGTTTTGCTCCCGCCTTTTCCCACAATGCACGAGCTTCGTCGTCCGGCCCGACCTCATCGTCACCCTCGAATACCGAGAACCACAACCGCCGAGGGTCGAGCTTGAATTCATTTACCAGCAGATCCCAGGCAAAACGAATAGCGTCTTCCTTGAAATAATCGCCGAACGAGAAGTTGCCGAGCATTTCAAAAAACGTGTGGTGACGCGCCGTTTTGCCAACTTCATCAAGGTCGTTATGCTTACCACCCGCCCGGATGCATTTCTGCGAGGACACGGCACGCTTATAATCCCGTTTTTCATTACCCAGAAACACGTCTTTGAACTGGTTCATCCCCGCGTTGATAAATAAAAGCGTTGGGTCGTTTGCCGGCAAAAGCGGCGACGAAGGAACAACCTTATGCCCATTTTTTGCAAAATAATCCAGAAACTTTTGCCTGATCTCGCTGCCTTTCATATTTTAGGATTCTAGCACAGCGCAAAAAATGGCCGAACGCATGCAGTACGTTCGACCTTAGTTATAAGGAGAAAACCAATCACCTCCCCGGTGAAGCAATGCCATTTGGCAAAGTTTTAAGATTATTTGCTCGGTTTGAATTTGAGGGCAACCGAGTTTATGCAATACCGCAGGCCTGTCGGCTCCGGCCCGTCGTCGAAAACATGGCCGAGATGCGAACCGCAACGGGCGCAATTCACTTCGGTCCGCGTTTCTCCCGCCAGGCTGTTATCGACCTCTTCATGCAGATGCTCCTTGGCAATTCCCTGAAAGAAGCTGGGCCAGCCGGTTCCCGAATCGTATTTTGCACTGGAGCTAAATAGCGAGAGGCCGCACGCACCGCAGTGGTAGACGCCAGCCTGTTTATTGTCCGTAAACTCTCCGGTGTATGGCCTTTCGGTTCCTTTCTGACGCAGAACATAAAACTCGCTGGCGGCCAGCTGTTTTTTCCACTCTTCCTCTGATTTTTCAAATTTTGTTCCGTCGAATGAATCGATAAACAAAAC
>JBQTJB010000203.1:0-6062 GCA_052387555.1 Blastocatellia bacterium
CCGCTCCGGCTGTGCTGCCGCCCGCGATCGACGGCACGATCATTATCGTCTCACCGTCTTTTACGAGCGTCGCGGGGCCGTCGAGATGGCGAATATCTTCGTCGCCGACATAAACATTGATAAAATTTCGCAGCTTATCCTGCTCGTTATAAAGATGCTTGCGAAGTTCTGAGTGCGTCGCGGTAAGCTCCAGCAATGCATCGCCCGCAGTCGCCGCGTTTACCTCGATCTCTGAATTGCCGCCCGCGAATTGTCGCAACGGCGTTGGTATAACTATTGTAATTGCCATATTTATTGCTCCTAAAGTCTGGGACTTGTGACAAGGTCGATTGGAAAACCTTGTCACTTGTCACTCGTCATTTCTCCAATATCTCCTCATTAAATCTCGTCCGATCATTCTCCATTTCCCACGAAAGAATATCTACAACTTTTCCCTTGACCACCGAAGCGATCACGTATGACCAAACCGGCAGAGCGTGGTCGAGGTCGTATTGCGACGGAACGGCCGGTGATTCCGGATGCGAATGGTAATAGCCGACGACATCCATCTCCTGCTCTCGCGCGTACCGCTCAGCCCTCATCACATCCTTTGGCAGAATCAGTACTCGATTGTGCCGTGCCTCTTCCTCGCGGGCATTTTCCAGTGGAAAAATCTCGGTCACCGTCTTTTTGCCGTCGGCGCCAAAATGGCCGATGAGCATGCCGCCGCATTCGTGCGGATAATCCCGCTCGGCGTGAGCGCGGATAGCGTCGGTTACGTTTTGACTTAGCTTTATCATTTCTTAGACAACCGCTGCCTTAAATTTCAGCGTCCCGACCGCCCGCTCACGAATGTGGTTCTCATTTACGGCCAACGCCAACTCGATGTCCGCTAAAATATCCTTCACATCCTCTATGCCTACTGAAATACGTATCAAGCCTTCAGTTATTCCGATGGCAGCCCGCTTTGCCGGTGACAGTTCGCGGTGCGTTGCTGTTGCCGGATGGACGATTCCGGTAAAAAGATCACCGACACTCGCCGCCCGCGTACACAAATTCAAAGCGTTCAAAAATCTATAAGCAGCTTCCCGCGTATCCTGCTTTAACCGTATCGAAACGATCGCTCCGTACTCGGAACCGTGAAACGTACTATCCAAAGCCTCGGCCTGCGTACCTTCAAAAAACTTTGGATAAATGACTTCGCTGATCTGCGGCAGCTTTTGCAAACAACCGGCAAGCCGCTCGGCACTTGAACATTGCTTCTCCATTCTCAGACCCAGCGTCTTTATGCCCCGCAGTATCGAATGCGCTTCCCAGGGACTCAGCACGCCGCCCGCCAGCGTCAACGCGCCGAGCAACGCCGGCTTGTCGAAATCTTCTTTCGCGACAACCACGCCGCCGGTTGCATCCGCGTGTCCGCCGAGATACTTGGTCGCGCTGTGCACCACAAAATCGGCTCCAAGTTCGATCGGCCGACAAAGATACGGCGTGGCAAACGTGTTATCAACGATCAATTTTGCACCAGTTTCACTGGCGATCGACGAGCATTCCTCAATATCGCAAACCTTTAACAACGGATTCGAAAGCGTTTCGCAAATAAGCACCGCCGGTTTGATCTCAAAAGCCTTGGCCCGCAATGCCGCTATGTCCGAGAAATCTTCGGTCACCGTCTTAACGCCGAATGCCCCGAAAACCGTGTAAAGAAGCTCAAGCGTAGAACCGTAAAGATCCCGCGACGCAAGCACGACCGATCCGGCCGTCAATTCACAAGCCAGCAAAGCTGAATGCAATGCCGCCATACCCGATCCATACGCGAATGCAAATTTGCCGTGTTCAAGTTCCGCCATCGCTTCCTCGAAAGCAGCAACAGTCGGGTTGCCGTAACGGCTGTAAACAAAGCCGCTTACGTCGCCATCTACGATGCTGTCGATATCTTCCATGCGTTCGTAAATGAACGAAGACGAAGCGTAGATCGGTGTCGAGGCGGGAACACCCGCCGGTGCTTTTCGCCGTTCGCCGGCATGGACAAACTGGGTTGCTATCGATAAGTCGGCCATAATTTCTCCGTTCAGAGTTCAAGCATTAGCTTGTTCTACTCAAAAAACCGCACGCTGAAGCGTGAACTCTAAACAACGAAAAAGCCCTCGTGCTATTTAAAAGCACGAGAGCTTTTTATGAAATCTCTTTGCAGTTGTTTAGCAGTTTTTTTAGTGGAGCAAGTTAACCTTAAATCGCCACTGTAAATGTGCTTTCAAAAAAAGAAAGCGTGTAAAGAACTAATGGCAACTTAACCTAAGCCCGAAGCCTTTGTCAAGCGTTTTTCGCACGAAAAATTTTCAAAGAACTATTGTAGAGGCCTCCGCGAAGTAAAAGCGTATCGTCGTAGCACAAGAAATGCCCTTACTTCGTGCGGGCTTCCGCATTATTCATTCCAAAAATCTTCATTCAAATACTTCCCGCCGCCGTCGCAAAGGATTGTTACGACAACTGCGCTTCCATCCAATTTTCGAGCGAGTTCCAACGCGGCAAATACATTTGCACCGGAACTGGGGCCAACAAAAAGGCCTTCTTCGCGGGCCAAACGGCGGGTCATCGCCTGTGCATCTTCCGTTGCAATGGCCACATTTTCGTCGGCCAGGGTCGCGTCGTAAATGCCGGGAATAATCGCAGAATCAAGATGTTTTAACCCCTCCAGACCGTGGATTGGCGATTCCGGTTGAACGGAAACGGCGTACAACAACGGATTGAATTCCTTCAATCTCCGTGTTGTCCCGGTAAATGTTCCTGTCGTACCCAAGCCTGCTATAAAATGCGTCGCTCGGCCTTGAGTCTGCCACCAGATTTCCGGCGCGGTGGTTGCAAAATGGGCTTTCCAGTTTGCTTCGTTGTTGTATTGGTCGGGGTAGAAATATTTGTCGGGATGTTTGGCGGCCAGTTCTCGAGCGACTATTTGCGCCCCATCGGTCGCCTGCATAGGATCGGTTTCGATAATCTCCGCGCTGTAGATTTTTAGGATTCGTTTGCGAGCTGTACTTGCATTTTTCGGCAGAGCAAGCGTTACCGGATAGCCGCGAGCCGCAGCGATCATTGCGTAAGCGATCCCGGTATTTCCGCTCGTCGCGTCGAGTATCGTCTTTTCTTTCGTTAACTCTCCTGTTCGCTCACCTGCAAGAATCATCGCCAACGCGGCCCGATCCTTCACCGAACCGCCGGGATTCATATGCTCGGCCTTTGCGTAAACCTCGACAGTTTCGGGCAGATCACGTGTCAAGCTTCGCAGCCGGATCAAAGGCGTATTGCCAATTGAAGCCTCGAGAAAGCTCTTAGAAATCTCGTCCGAGCGGAACGATGTCGCTACTTTCATTACTTTTAGTGCTGTCTGCATGTTCAGAGTTCAAGCTTTAGCTTGCTTCTTCTAAATTTCTCGACCCGTGTTGATAAAGAACAAGCTGAAGCTTGAGCTCTAAACGAAAAACCGGCCGTGAAACTTAATTGCTTTACTTTCACGGCCGGTCGGTTTTTATTCCCTTTTATGCGTCTTATTTCACTTTATGTTTCAACGCAAAACCTCAGCCGTGACACCGTACAGGCGCAGTTGCAACAACGACAACTGATGCGATGTTTTGGCTGAGATTGGTTCATTCTTGAAACCTTACAAAAAAGTCTATATTCTGAATTTAGTGAATCACTGAAGCTTTGTCAACTGAATTTTGCGTAGGCAATGCTAAAATATTGTTTCGCCGATTCGCGAGCATTTATGATCGAAGAAAAAGTCCTGATACAAAAATTTGTTAACCGCAAGAGCCGCGAACGGCTTAAGAAACCAGATTGGCTGAAGATCAAACTCGGCGACCCGTCTAACCAGAACGCCGTACTGAATTTGGTCGAAGGGCTGAACCTTCACACCGTTTGCCAGGAAGCAAAATGTCCGAATATCTTCGAATGCTGGACGGACAAGACGGCGACATTTATGCTTGGCGGCGACACCTGCACGCGGCACTGCGGTTTCTGCGCGGTCAACAAGGGCAAGCCGATGGACCTCGATCCGTTGGAGCCGACACATGTTGCCAAGGCTGTTATGCATCTCGGTCTTGCTCACGTCGTTATCACATCCGTAAACCGCGACGATCTTCCCGACGGCGGCTCAATGCACTGGGCGGAAACTATTCTTAAGGTTCGTGAGATGAACCCGGCTTGTAAAGTTGAGGTTCTGATACCCGATTTCAACGGCGACGAGGCCGCACTCAATAATGTTCTGACGGCTCGGCCCGACGTTCTCAACCACAACACCGAGACCATCGCCCGTCTCTACCGCCGCGTCCGGCCCGACGCCAGATACGACCAAACGCTCGAACTGCTCGAACGCTCGGCACATTTTCGCGACACGCAGTTCCCCACGATGAAAACCAAAAGCGGCATCATGGCCGGCCTCGGCGAAGAGTTCGAAGAGGTTGTCGATCTTATGCGTGACCTCCGCTCCGTCTCGTGCGACATAATGACCATCGGCCAATACCTGCAGCCATACGAAAAACGCCTGCCCGTCGAACGCTACGTCACGCCCGACGAATTCGCCGAGTGGAAAAAGATCGGCGAATCTATGGGCTTCAAACACGTCGAATCGTCGCCTCTGACACGCAGTTCGTATCATGCTAGGGAACAGGCTGAAGTGGAGTAAAACATCTGAATTTATGAAAGTGACATCATCACTGTTCTTTGCATTTATAGCAATAGCTTCTGTAACTGGCTTATCTACCGGCCAGTCTCAAGGTCAAACTCAAAAAGATGTTGAACAGGTATATTTGTGGAATGAAGTTGATGAAAAGCTGATTCTCAAAGAAAAAGTTAAGGCGAAGTATACTGACGAGGCACGGAAAAACTGCATTTACGGATACGTAGTTCTGAGAGGAACTTTCCGACCGAGTGGTAAGATTGAAAGTATTGAGGTGGTCAAGGGATTAGGCGGCGGGTTGAACGAGTCCTCGATAAAGGCGATGAAGAAAATCAAGTTTCGTCCGGCAAAGAAAGGTGGCAAGGAAGTCTCCGTTTCACAACTGATTGAATACGATTTCAATACAATTAAACAAATACACATCAATGATAAGGTAGATGCTTGTAAATGACTGAGTTTCTAATTATCTCTAGAAGTGTTGGCCAATAATAATTATGAACGAAACCGAAAAACAAAACGCGATCGAGGTGTTGAACAAAATCCTCGAACTGGAATTAGCGGGTGTGGTGCGATATACCCATTATTCGCTGATGGTTTTTGGGTATAACCGGATACCGATCGTTTCGTGGTTAAAGGGCAATGCGGATGAAAGCCTAGCCCACGCGTACAAGGCAGGTGAGTTCGTGACGATGCTCGGCGGTCATCCGAGCCTGAAGATCGGAGCATTGCTTGAAACTCACAAACACGACATCGGCGATATCTTGCGTGAGAGTCTCGAACAAGAATCGTCAACATTACAAGCCTATTACGACCTTCTCAGACTTACAGAAGGAACCTCAGTCACGCTCGAAGAATATGCACGGGAGATGATCTCCCTCGAAGAACAGCATCTCGACGAGGTCAACAAGATGCTTCGCAAGCCCGGCGAGATCGAGCCGTTTAGTGAATAAACGCTTACTTAATTTCAGAAAAACCACAAGTATCCAATAGAATGCAGAACAGAGTTTCTGCATTTTTTATGAGATACGGACTGATCGCAGGAAACGGCCAATTTCCATTTCTCGTTGTTGAAGGCGCAAAGAAACAAGGCGCGTCGCTCTCTGTCGCCGCCATTAAAGAGGAAACTGATAAACGCATCGACGATGTTGCCGAAAATGTCACCTGGGTCGGAATCGGCCAGCTTGGCAAAATGATCGACTTTTTTAAGCGTGAAGGCGTAACTAGAGCGATCATGGCTGGCCAGGTAAAACATGTTCAGATATTCTCCGGCTCGCTTCCCGATGTCCGAATGCTAAAAATGCTTTGGAACCTTCCGAAACGCAATACGGATGCGCTGATCGGCGGCGTCGCGGATGAGTTGGCAAAAGAAGGGATCGAGCTGATAAACTCAACCTTTTTCATACAGGATCATCTG
>JBQTJB010000204.1:0-9102 GCA_052387555.1 Blastocatellia bacterium
CCACGTGTCCACAAAAAGCGCGAAAGCTCAGCGTTCGTTTTGCCGTTTGCTTTCTGGAGATAAATGCTTGTCCCTGAGAGAAATACGAAAATCGGCGCGCAGAAATGAGTTATCCATCGGGTAAAAAATATTGCCGCGGTTGTCGTTTCCGGATTGGTCGGGTCGGAAATCAAAGCTCCGGCATGAATGAACTCACGGGTGTGATCCAGCAGCATTATCACCATAACCACGCCGCGAAGAAAGTCGACCGAGTAAACCCGTCGCCGCAGTTTCTCTTCAGTCATTACTCTCCTTTTTCAAAAGCAGTCCCTCGACCGTCCGTTTGGTCCTGTCGGACGGAATATCCTGCTGCTTCCACCAATCAAGCGTTCCGGTCTCAACCTCGGCACCGGCTTCGATAAGGGCCGCAATGATCTCGGCGTGGCTCTCTTTGTGTTCATGCACGGCCGACCACAACGCCTGCCCCCAGACGGTACCGCCGTACATATTCTCGACGTTCATACGGATCCTTCGATCGACCAGCATCTTCACCGTTTCAAGCCGGCCGCTACTGACCGCGTAATGAAAGCCTGATAGTCCAGTCTTCATTCCGGCGTATGGATCGACGCCCCTATCGAGCAATGTTTCCGCTTCGGCAGTTCGGCCGACCATGCACGCAAACGCAAAACCCTCTTCCATGCAATCCTTCGGCTCGCCGTTCGCTTCGAGTAACATAACAAGCGAAACGTTTTGCGACGAAAGCAATTTATCGAGCCACGTGAAATCACCTGCGTCCAGAGCTTTAACGGTTTGCCGCCAAAGCTCGTTCTTCGATAGACCGTCGGTGATTTCAGGAATGTTCATTGGCTGATTTTGCCAGAGCATTCAACCGGATTCAAATCAATTTTCTGGTGGGCGCGAATTACCAGGGCAGTTTTTCAGACTTGCGCGGGTCGGGAAACTGGTTGTGGATATTATGCGACGCAATTCGCCATTCGTCTTTTTGCTTTACTACCACGAACATTACCCATTGAGTAAATGGCGGTATCTTTGTACCGTAGGGTAAAATCACCGGTTCCTTTCGCGTCGCCAAGACCTGTACGATAGCCACGTCATCGGTCAGCCGCCGCACATACTCAATGTTGTGTTCCGGGCCAGGTTTGCCGTTATAGACATTGGCAAAGGCCCACGTCCACATTTTTTCGTAGTCCTCGCGATTGTTGTGGTTGGTCCATTGTCCGAACCTGTTCACGAAGTCATATTGATCCGCAATAGTAGCCGACATCGCTTTCGGATCGAGCGTGCGATAGCCCGCGTCCCATTTCTGAATTACATCACGCACAGCCTGTACGTCCGGGTGGTATTTTTGTCCATATCCCGTCGCCGCCAATACCAGAATTGCTAAAATGACTAACTTCTTTTTCATAATAAAATGATCGCCTCCATAAAAACTCTTCCGTTTAAGAAACGCGGATTTTTCATGAAAAGAAGATCAATTTAATTTAAAAAAAGATCAGTTTTTATTCTCTGCCGGCCACTGAAAGCAAAGATTGTAGTTTTCGGGGTCGGAGACGTAAAGCTGCTTCATGCCATAGGGAGCAACCTGCGGCGGTCTTGCATTTATGCCATTCGCTAAGAGATGTTCGTAAGCCGCGTCCGGGTCCGGGCAGCCGAAATAAATACATGTATCGTGATGCGCTACGACGCGTGCGGGATCGGGGGCAGAGGGCCGTTCGCCGTCATCGTATGCGGTGTTCAGCATGATAGTCGAATCACCAAGCTGCAGCATTACCCATCCCGAATTGTCGCCCTGACCTGAGTCGCCTGTCACCTGAAACCCGAGCTTGTCGCGGTAAAACGCGAGCGATGTCGGCATGTCGAAAACTTCCAATAGAGGCGAAAGGCCACGAACTTCAATTGCCATTGTCTTTTGTGCACTCCGGAAGATAATCGCCGATAAACTTCCTCTCCATCCCGTTGCCCCAGCCCCAACCATGGTCGCTGGTGATCATAGTACGGGAATTCTCTCCGACGAATTGTCCCTCGAACGAAAGCAAATGAAGTATCGAGCCCGGACGCAGATGTTCGCTCGCCCACGAGATCGGCGAATTGCCATGCACGTCACGGGACTGTTTGTCAGCACCGTTGTCGAGCAAATACTGGATCATCGCTTCGTCGCCGTAGGCTGCCGCGCGGTGCAGCGGCGTTTCGCCCTTGGTGCGAACATCACGCATAAAAACGCCGGTTTCCTTGCCCGGAATCGTTTTGGTGTTCACGTCCGCTCCGTTTTCAACAAGCAGCTTTATAACATAGAGAAAATATGGCCGGCCGGCCTTGCAAATAGCACTATGCATCGGCGTCTCGCCCGTATCCGGAAGGGCGTAGTTAACATCGGCACCGTGTTTGATCAAAAAATCAGCGACCTTCCAATGCCCGAAAAACGATGCGTGGCCCAACTCTCTATCAAGGTCGATACTTGTCAGATCGCCGCCGGCATTTAAGACAGCTTTGAGGGCGGTCGTGTCGTTGTAATATACAAACCATTGTAGAAGCTTAACGTCACCTTCGTGCAATATATCTTTCCAATCCGCCAACGCTATGAGATCGAAAACAAGATCGGTGCGCCCGCGGCTTATGCGTTCGAGTATCTGCTCTTTGTCCATAAAATTTTAGCCACAGATTAACACAGAAACACACAGATTTTTTCATATTTTATCTGCGGATGTCGGCATGCATCTTTGGCTAAATAAATTCGAAATCGAACCTACGCAGCGGTAAATCCGCCGTCGATCATGTGGATGCTGCCCGTACAATATGTGGATTCGTCGCTCGCTAGAAACATGGCGAGATTTGCAACCTCTTCATTGGTTCCGTAACGCTGCATCGGCACCATCGACAGTACGAATTCGTGGGCGGCCGCGATGTCTGCGGGATTGAATTGCGATTCGACCGAACGCATCATGCGGTTATCGATAGGGCCGGGGCCGATCGCGTTTACGCGAACGCCGAACGGAGCTAATTCAAGAGCAGCAGTTTTTACCAAGCCATAAACCGCATGTTTGCTGGCGATATATGGCGACATGGTCGGCGAGCCTATCATGCCTGCTATCGAAGAGATCGCGATGATCGAAGCGCACCCTCGGGACTTCATCGGCTCGACACAATATTTCATCGACAGCCAAACGCCGATCACATTTGTCCGAAAGACATCCTCAAAATCCGATATTTTGAGACTCTCGATCGGCGCAAAATTCCCTTCTGTACCGGCATTGGCTATCAAAATATCAACACCGCCAAATGTCTCGATGGTCGACGCAACCACCGCTGCCATCGCAGCCTCATCCGCAGCGTCGGCCACAAAATCGGCTATTCCAGTATCGACAGCCAACCGGTCACGTGTCTCGCGCAGCTTTTCCGCCGAGCGGCCGACCAGCATCACACTGGCTCCTTCTGCAAGGAATCTCTTTGCGGTTGCCTCGCCTATACCGCCGGTTGAGCCGGTAACGATCGCAACCTTGCCCACTAACCTTCCTTTGTCCATTCGGTTATCCATATAAAATCTTAGGTTCGTGCGCCAAAACGTTGAGCTGATCTCGCCTTTGCTCGTTTCGCCTCGGTTTCACGATCGCGCGGCGGTGCGGTAGTATGCAATGAATTTAACAACTCTTGCGCCGCGGCCGACACATGCTCGACGGCGAGGTTAAAAGCCTCTTCGTTCGCCTGCGATGGCGTGTTAAAGCCCGAAAGTTTACGGACAAATTGCAACGCCGACGCATTCACTTCGTCAGTCGTCGCCGGCGGCTCGAAATTAAATAGCGTTTTAATGTTTCGGCACATGACTAGCTTTTAAAGTTCTTCTTCAACCCTTGCCACACGTCGCCGTAGTCTTTTTGCAGCTGCGGGCATTCCAATGCAAACTTCGTCGGGCGAATGATGTATCGCGATTCAAACATGAAGGCCATCGTGCCACTTAATTTCTGAGGTTCCAAAGAGGCATTCGAGGCTTTTTCGAATGCGGCTTGGTCGGGACCGTGGGCGGACATTTGGTTGTGGAGCGAGCCGCCACCGGGTTCGAAGCCTTCTTCCTTGGCGTCGTAGGCGCCATAGATCAGGCCCATGTATTCGCTCATCGTGTTGCGATGATACCACGGCGGGCGGAACGTGTCTTCCATTACGAGCCAGCGGTCGGGGAAGATGACGAAGTCGCAGTTTGCTGTGCCATGAAGATCGCTTGGCGCTGTCAGCACGGTAAAAATGCTCGGATCAGGATGATCGAACGAGATAGAGCCAATTGTGTTAAAACGTCGGAGATCGTATTTGTATGGAGCGTAATTCCCATGCCATGCGACGACATCTAACGGCGAATGATCCGTCCCACACGACCAAAGATTTCCGCCAAATTTAGCAACGATTTCGCACGGCTCGTCGCGGGCTTCGTACCACGCAACCGGCGTTTCAAAATCTCGCGAATTGGCGAGGCCGTTAGCCCCGATCGGGCCAAGTTCCGGGAGCCGAAACTGCTGTCCGTAGTTCTCACAGATATAACCGCGAGCCGCTTTGTCAGAACCGCCTGCGTTAGCGGGCGGCCAGTTCGGTTGGCCATATTCGGCAGCAGTTTCGACACGAAACTTCAACCCCCGCGGCAAACATGCAACCTCGCCGGGAGCAATGGCGATTACACCAAGCTCAGTAAAAATAGTCAGACCGCCCATTTCCGGCACGATCAGCATTTCACCATCAGCGTTGTAAAAATAGCGGGTGTCCATGTCCTTGTTACAGGCATAAATATGTACCGCCATTCCGGTTTGTGCGAAGAGGTCACCATTCCCAGCGATGGTCTTAATACCGTCGACAAAATCCGTCGGCGTTTCAGGGATTGGAAGTGGGTCCCACCGCAACTGATTCGGCGTTGTAACAACCTCATCAAACGGCGAAGATCTAAAGAGCTTATTCTCAATCTGCTGAAACGGTTTATGCAAAACGCTCGGCCTTATTCGATACGTCCACGTCCGTTTATTCGACCCGCGCGGAGCCGTAAAAGCCGTCCCCGAAAACTGCTCTGCATAAAGCCCAAGCGGGGCCCTCTGCGGCGAATTCCGCCCCACGGGCAGTGCACCACCGACTGCCTCAGTCACGAATTCATTGCCAAAACCTGTTTGGTATTTTAGGTCCATTATTTAGCCCAAATTCCTATTTTCTTTTTTTGCGCGTCTAGCTCCAATTGCCGATACACACAAAGGGAGTAGGATGAGGTCGAGTAAAGTGGCGGCTCGATGACACTGGCAAAACCTTTCTTGATCATAATACGGTTCAAATCTTTTTTCCCCAGCCAAACCTGTCCTGTAATTTGTGATTCATCACTTTTGCCCGGCGTCACCCAAACCTTAACTTGCCTATTCAAAATTTTTCGCCGGATAAATTCTTTTGCAAATGTCTCATTTTGAGTGGCATCAACGGCCGCCATATCGACAGTTCGCTTATTTCCATTATGCTCAATTACAAATGTTCTTCCACCGGTTATTTTTACGACTTAGCCGTAAACAGGCACCCAACCGTTGCTTTCCATTCGCGGGTCGCCACAGACGCTCTGAAACTCAAACTTAACAGGGCGTTGTGCGCTGAAGCTAAGTACAAAAATCAGAATAAGAAAAAAATTGACAAACAGGCAGATTTTATTGCTCAGGCTCATAATTTAGCCACAGATTAACACGGATAGACACAGATATAAATTGCATGCTCGTCGCACACATCTGCATTTTCCGGGAAAGTTGTATGGTGCTGACTATTTGTCTGGCAGAATGTCGAAATGAAGCACTTCCTCGCGTCTTCCGAGCGATTCGTACAGCCTGATAGCCGGATCATCGCCGTGATCCGCCTGAACAAATATCACATACGAGCCAATATCTTTCGCAATTTCTTTTAGCTTGTTAATCAACCCGGTCGCGATACCGCGTCGGCGATATGCGTCATCGACGGCCAAGTCGTAAATGTAGATCTCGCTGCGCTCCTGCTCAAATTTTTTCAGAACGTACGCCGCGAGTCCGCCGATAACCCTGCTATCCTCAATCGCAACCAGCGGAATAAACCCGCGATCATCAAGCAGCGAATTCAAATATTCATCCGACGGAACGGCCGACTGATAACTTTCAAAATCATCAAACGCCTCCGCGAAAACTTTGAGCAATTCGCGAAGTGTTTCAATTGTCGCTCTTGTGTAATAGATCGACATATTTGTATTTATAGATTTCCGCGCCGCCGCTGCTCTTCTTCTATCGAAACGAACAACGCTTTGAAGTTACCTTTGCCAAAGCCTTTGCAGCCTTTGCGTTGGAGAATTTCGAAGAAAACGGTCGGGCGGTCTTCGACGGGTTTCGTGAAGATCTGCAATAAATAACCTTCTTCGTCGCGGTCGACGAGAATGCCGAGTTTTTTCAAGTCCTTGATATCTTCGTCGATCTCGCCGACTCGTGACGGCAACTCGTCGTAATAGGTGTCCGGCACGGTCAGGAACTCGACGCCGTTGTCGGCCAATTTCGCTACTGTGCTGCGAATGTCTTTGCAGAGCAGTGCAATATGCTGGGCTCCGGCGGAGCGGTAAAAATCGATGTATTCTTGTATCTGCGATTTACCTTTTTTGCTCTCTGCGGGTTCGTTGATCGGAAACTTGATGTTGTGCCCACCGTCGCTCATCACGATGGACATCAGGGCGGAATATTCTGTCGAGATGTCTTTGTCATCAAATGTGATGTAGCGGAAAAATCCGAGCACGTCTCGATAAAAATCGCACCAGCGGTTCATCTGCCCGAGTTCGACATTGCCGACGATGTGGTCGACAAGCTGTATGCCCGTGTCCTCACCCGCAAGATTTTGCTCGACAAATCCGGGCAGGAAAACACCGCTGTAGCTCTTAAACTCCCTTCCTTGATTAGGAGGGGTGACAGCCGTTTCGGCTGACGGGGTGTTAGATTCATCGCCGTTAGACGAGACCTTACTTACGTGGGTGCTACTGATACCATACGAAATAAACGAGTGGATCGTGTCGCCATAAGTCTGTATTGCAGCGTGGCGAACTGAGCCGTTTTCATCTTTCAAGTCTCGCGGTTCAACGACCGCCTTCGCGCCGCGTTTCACTGCTTCGTGAAACGCATGATCAGCATCCTCTACCTGAAACGCAATATCGCGGACACCGTCGCCGTGCTGCTTGATGTGCTCTGCGGCCGGATGCTCCGGCAACAGCGGTGTCGTCAGTACAAAGTTGACGCGGTTCTGTCTCATCAAATAACTTGTCGTCTCGCGATTTCCCGTTTCAAGCCCCGAATACCCCGCGCGCGAAAACCCGAACGCCTTGCGATAGTAAAACTCCGCTTGCTTCGCATTACCAACGTAGAACTCAACGTGATGTATTTTCTTTAACCCAAGCGGATTTTGCACCGCGGAATCTGCTTCAACTGCTGTATTTGTTTCTGTGATCATAATTGGAGATTTTTCCAAACTGGGAGTTTAATTATACGCCCCAAAGTTCAACTTTTTCGATTACAAATCGCTTCAAATCAGGGTCGAAGGCGATATGAGCACGACAACCACCCTCTAAAGCGTGTCGGTAAAAGAACTTCTTTTGCGAGAAAAAGCCGCCTTTCTCGGAATAAGTAAACCAATAATTGTTATACGCAAAGATCAGTTTGTCTTTTTTGTCACTTAGAGGGAAGACTTTGATGTAAGGAATCCCTCGTTCCCGTTTTGCCTTGGAAAGCACTTTATACTTTTCAACAAGCTCGAAGTCACCTAAATATTGAACGCTTGTTTCACCGAGTTGGGTCGGCATATCACGGGTAATGTGTAAGTCGTAAGCCACGACGACGTTGCGTAAATCTCTTTCCGAGAATTTTGCATAACTTTCGAATTCCTTGTCCAAACAAGCCTGCAGACCTCTCGAGTAAAGCGTTTCTCGGCTTTCCTGAGAAATCGCGGAAATCGAAAACAGAAAAATAAGTACCAGTATCTTCACAATTTCCTAAACTTCAAAACTTAAGTCAAAGTTCCAATTCACCGCCCAAACCAAACTTTACTATCCTTTTCAACGTTGAAAAGCTGACGTTCATTGCGTCCCTATCAACTCTTAATACGGACGTGCGACTGACCCCTGATTTTTCCGCGAGTTCCTTCTGCGTTATGCCTTGATTGAGTCGCGTCGTTCGAACTAATTCACCAAGATTCTCTGAACTACTCATACCTAACTTTTCCTATTCCAAAATCTTTATTGTAACGACAAAAAAACCCAGTCGCTATCGCTCCCGGTTCTGACTACTACTTTCCAAAACTCTCAATATATTTCCGCGTGACCTCTTTCAGTTCTGCATACGACGGTATGACGTACAGTACCAGCTGCATGTCGCTGTATGTGTATTCGTGGTTGATGACCTGTTCGAGGTTGAAGGGGCGGCGTTCGACTTGGTCAGAAAATGCATGTTCCAGTTCGCCGAATGATGACAATAGTCCTGCGCCGTAGGCTTTTACCGAGCCTTCGTGTTCGACCATGCCGAATTCGACCGTGAACCAATACAGGCGGCCAAGTTCTTCCAGCTGTTTGTCGTTCGCGATACGGGCACCGTGACCGATGAACTGTGAGTAATCGGCAAACGCCGGATTTGTGAACATCGGGATATGTCCGATCGCTTCGTGGACGATGTCCGGTTCGGGCGTGTACGCCGGATGCGAATGGTGACGGATGTATTGCGTGCAGAGCATCACGCGGTACGAAAGCCACGAAAGAAATCCACGTGTTTCGACCAATCCTTCGATCGGTGCAAGCCGAAAGCCGGTGAGTTCTTTCAGACGTCGGTTCATCTCCGAAAGCTGCGGAATGAGTTCAGTTGTTATCCCAAGATCCTTCTTCGCCCGCAGATAAAACGGCGACGCGTATTTCTGCTGCAGTTCTTCAAGCTCTTCGGCAACGTATCGCCACACACGCTGCTCACGCGCGTTGTATTCGACATCGGTGATCTCGCTCGTCATTCGAAAGTTCCTTGAATAATCCGCAATTACGTCGCGCCTCGCACGATATTCGGCGTCGTTCGCACCGGGATGATCGAGGTGAAGTTCGTTGATGTTCTCGAACTTCATATC
>JBQTJB010000205.1:0-21986 GCA_052387555.1 Blastocatellia bacterium
TGCGTACATTGCGTAGGCGATCATCGGGACAAATATCACGGCCTCGGCTACAATATAAACTGCCAATCCGAGAAATTGAGTCATGTTCGAGGTATCCGACATCGCCCAGCGATTTGCCAGATAGGAAACGCCCATGAATGCAGCCAGAACCACCAGCCAGCCCATGCTGCCGCCAAGAGAAAGGACGTCTAGTATCGCACCGGCTGCGGGCGTAGCAAAAAGAAACCCCTCGACTATGACAAACGCGAGAATTGCTGCCGCGAGCAGAAGATAGGTTTTGCGGATGAACTGTGCCCGCTGCGCAGGCAAAGCATCAGCCGCCGAATTTCCGAAAGATGTTGCATATTCGTTCATAATATTTTTCTCAAATTAGATTATCTTACCAAACTTTTGTTTGCCTAAAATCGCAAACTGCCCGAACATTATCGAATAAGACAGTATAACCGTTTTCTGCTTCCAAATTGAAATGACTTCCTGATTTCTTGACTGTAAACTCTAAAAGTCAAACAAAAAATAGGGCAACCCTTTTTGGATTACCCTACACAAATTTAACGATCTAGGTCATTATGCCACAGACGATTCTGCCTTTTGACCTGTGCCTTTAGCCGCAAGAATATCGACCTTTTCGATCGACGGCGGTTCAGCAAGCAAAACTTCGGCGTTTGCCATCAATGCCTCGGCGACTTTGCCGTTTAGGTGCGCGTCGCGTCCCTCGTCCCCGTCGAAAGTGTCGAAAATGCCAAACGTGTTCTCGTCGAATTTGACGGCATACCATGTGACGGTGAGCGGCTCTTCGTTTACGAGAGCGAGCCCGCTGTTAAGAAATTCCTCGACCGCAGCCTCTTTGCCCGGTTTCGCGATTAATTTTACAAATAAACCTTTAGCTACCATGCTGTATAAATCTCCTTGATGTACCTTTTCTATGCCAGACAACCAGAATAGGGTTTTGCCGCATGATTCGCAAGGACAGTCGCGTGAGTAACGTCAAGCCTTCCCTTAGGACGCCGTGATTTCGCGGGCGGTCATTGCGGGCGTGTTTTCCGGTCGCCTGCCAAAGAGCGATAAAAGCACACGCAAAAGAAGCGCCGGCCGCAAAAGGGAATCGGGCCGGGCAAGAAGCTGGGCGACGCGAATAAATGCTACCGACAGTTCGGCGTCCTGATGGGCGGCCTTGCGAAGCTTGCTTATGTACCAATTTATCAGTCTCATCGACAAGGTTCGCGGACCGACCGTTTCCGGCATTCGAAGATCGCCGCCGGCAGCAATATTCCACGGCGTGTCAATCACCCTTGCCGCCTTTCTGAAGAAGCGGCCGGCCAGATTCGCTCCGCCTCGTCCGAGCACGTCGCGGAGAGCGTTCGCCTGGAGTGCCGCGACGGACATTCCCTGGCCGTAAGCCGGATTGAAGCTGCATATTGCATCGCCAAAAACTAAAAGGCCATCGGGAAAACGTTTCAAATTCTCATAACGCCGCCGCGAACTTGTGGGAAAACGAGTGAAAGCTGCCTCGCCGACCGGCTCGGCATTTTGAAGAAAATCGTATATGTTAGGCGCGGCCAGACTCTTCGCATACTCGACAAAGCCCTCCAGGTCACCCGGAGCCTTTTGCCCAAAATGTCCGAAAAGCGTTGCGATCCAGGCACCGTCTTCCTGGGCGAGGAGAACGCCACCCCGCTTGCCCTCAGGCGTGGGCGGGACGACGAGCACGGGAAAATCAGCCGTCCGCCCAGGACGCAGCTTAAAAAGGCGCGTAGTATAGGCGAGCTGCATCTCGATCTTATCCTCTCGTGGTCCGGCAAAGCCAATGGATTCAAGCCACTGCGGGACACGCGAACCGCGGCCGGTGGCGTCGACGACAAGATCCGCCTCGAGGATGCCACCGTCGATGCGGACGCCTTTTACGCTTCCGCCATACGAAAACAGGCCGTCGACGGCGCAGTTATCGAGTATTTGAATTCCGCAGGTTTTCCTTGTACGCTCTCGCACCAGGCTTTCCAAAAGCGGACGGCTGGCGAGAAGGCCGCGTGTCCCGCTCGGTACTCGTTTAAGGCAACCCCCTTCGAAAAACCAGACTGCGTCATTCAGCACATCGGCTCCCAGAGCACCTTTTGCTATCAGCTCGTCGCTGATTCCGGAAAAAAAATCTTCCAACACAGCCACGCCGCTTGCGAGGAGTCCATGGGCGTGTCGCCCCTGTACGACGCCGCGGCGCTGCTCAGGCCTCGTTGCCAGAGTGTCCCGTTCAATCAAGATGACGTTGTCGTAAAAATCGCTGAGGACCCTTGCCGCCAACAGCCCGGCCATGCTTCCGCCGATAACGAGTGCCCGCCGGCCCTTTTGTCCAACTCTTCTCTTCATTATTGCCTCCCTTGCAGTTTTGACTTTGTATTATTGGTATTGCCAAAGCTGTAGAGATTATTCTATTTCGGGCGGAGGACGGACGTACTTAGGAAAGTCTGAAATTTTTTTGAAGAAGTTATGAGGTCGGCAGGAGACAAGTGTAGGAACAAATCCTTTACTTTTAAGTCGATTCAGGCTTTAAGCTGAAGGCCGGGAAGCCGTACCTCCAGCTAAAGCAATTTTAATGACGACCAAGTGTTTATTCGCCTTTACTCACGGCCTTAACAGCTTCGGCGGGTTCGGGCCGCGGGGTGGCGAGGCCGAGTTCCGGTGAACGCCATAGGTTTGAAACAAGCAGCTCGCGAATGAATGTCATTTCCTTTGGAAGACGGTCGTAGAGCTTGAAGAAAAGATCGTCGTGCATCGCTATCTCTTTCAGCCATAGGTCGCGGTCGAGACTCATTACTGCATCGAATTGCTCCTTGGTGAAATCTAGCCCGCGCCAGTCCATGTCTTCGTATCGCGGCATCCATCCCAAAGGCGTTTCGACACCGATCGATTTTCCTCGAGCACGTTCAACGATCCATTTCAGAACGCGCATATTGTCGCCGAAACCGGGCCATGCAAATTTGCCGTTTTCGTCTTTGCGGAACCAGTTGACGGAAAAAATGCGCGGCGGTTCGGGAATTTGACGACCGAAATCGAGCCAATGGGCGAAGTAGTCGCCCATGTGGTAACCGGCAAAAGGCAGCATCGCGAACGGGTCGCGGCGGACCTCGCCGATGTTGCCGAAGGCGGCAGCGGTCATTTCCGATCCCATCGTGGCGGCCATGTAAACGCCGAAGGCCCAGTTGAAAGACTGCTGGATAAGTGGCACGACCGAGTTGCGGCGTCCCCCGAAGATGAAGGCCGAAACGGGTACGCCTTTCGGATCGTCGAAATGTTCATCGACGACCGGGCATTGCGTTATCGGCGCGGTAAATCGTGCGTTCGGGTGGGCGGCGGGCTTCTCGCTTTCGGGTGTCCAATCGTTACCCTGCCAGTCGATGGCGTGTGCCGGAGCATCGCCGTCCATTCCTTCCCACCAGACGTCGCCATCGTCGGTCAAGGCCACGTTCGTAAAGATCGTGTTTTCCTTGATCGATTCCATAGCGTTCGGGTTCGATTTATAGTTCGTTCCCGGTGCAACGCCAAAGAAGCCTGCTTCTGGGTTGATGGCGTGGAGCTTGCCGTGCTCGTTGGGTTTTATCCATGCTATGTCGTCGCCGACGGTCGTAATTTCCCAGCCTTCTTCCTGAAATGGCTTTGGCGGAATGAGCATGGCGAAGTTTGTTTTGCCGCAAGCAGACGGAAAGGCTGCGCAGACATAATCCTTACGGCCATCCGGTGATTTTACGCCGACGATGAGCATATGTTCAGCCAACCAGCCTTGTTCACGCCCGAGCGTTGAGGCGATACGCAGAGCCAGGCATTTCTTACCCAGAAGAGCGTTGCCGCCGTAGCCGGAACCGTATGAAACGATCGATCTTTCCTCAGGGAAATGGACGATGTATTTATCTTTCGGGTCGGGCGAGCACGGCCACGCGACATCGGCCTGGCCATCAGCAAGCGGCATCCCGACCGAGTGAAGACAATGAACGAAATCACCGTCGCCGAGAGCGTCGAGCGCTTGTTTGCCCATTCGCGTCATTATTTTCATATTGACAGCGACATAGGGCGAATCGGAAAGCTGCACGCCGAATTGCGAGATTGGCGAGCCGATAGGCCCCATGCAGAACGGAACGACATACATCGTTCGGCCGCGCATAGAACCTCGAAACTTCGGTGTCAGAATCGCCTTCATTTCCTTTGTCGACATCCAGTTGTTGGTCGGGCCGGCATCGCCTTTTGAAAGCGAGCAGATATACGTCCGATCCTCGACGCGGGCAACGTCCGACGGGTGCGAACGTGCCAGAAAGCTGTTAGGCCGCTTTTCTGCGTCGAGTTTTGTGAAAGTACCGGCGTCCACCATTTCCTGACAAAGCCGGTCGTATTCTTCCTGCGAGCCATCACATAAATAGACCGCATCTGGTTCGCATAGCTCGGCCATGTCGGTTAACCAACGCTTAAGTTCAGTGTTTTGAATGTTTTCGGGAATTGTGTAGTTAGCCATATTCTCGGGAATAGAGTCTCTAATGTTATTGAATCCGTGTTTGAAATCTAATAAACGGACAATAAACGACCGTTTTTGAAAGTATTTCGACAGCTTATCACAAGATAACAGGAATGTTAACGCGAGTAAGAGTGACGCCTTTAGGCGTTTTCGTAGCAAACGAGACGCTTTTCCGCGTGCAAACGCCTAAAGGCGTCACTCTTACGCGGGACAAGATTTTTAGATTTCGTCCGCTAACTGCTGCAAACGCTCGGTTTAGCTGGAAAAGTGGAAAATCTTGTCCCACCTTTGTCCCACGCGTGTCCGACGGTTGTCCCAGGCTTGTCCCACGACTGGTCGCGACAGACAACCTCAACCGAATCAATAGCTTACGGTCGTTTTGAGCGTCGAAAACCTCGATTTTTCAAAAAAACTTTTCACAGCATCTCGATCCCCCCTTTCGATTGTCAAAGATCCGGCGCCGAATAATATTCCCGGCGCTCTTCGATTCAAGTGATAAGTGCAACTTCGAAAAACGGGCGATTGATGCGAACGCGATGATGTGTAGCCTCCACCACGTCCAACCGATACACGAAGATGGAAATAAGCTATTGACATTTCAATAATTAAGGGTAGTATTATTACAGAATTGTAATAATAAAACTAAAGGGAGTTATGACGGGCAGGGCATTAAAGGAATATCGAAAGAATGGCGGTCTCACGCAGGAGCGGGCATCTCGGCTTCTTGGTGTTTCACAGACCTATCTTTCTTTGCTTGAGAGCGATAAGCGGCGGCTTACCGAAAGATTGAAGCAAAAGCTCGTCAGGAAGCTGCACGTCCGGCCAACCGAATTGCCGGCCAAGGTTAAGGAATATAAGGTCAGCCAAGTTTCGGACGATCAATTGACTGCCGACCTCGCGGCGTTAGGGTACGCAGGGTTTTCCCATTGGAAGCCCTCGCGTGTAAAGAATCCCGCAGACGTTCTTCTTTCAGCGCTCAAGGCCGATAAGCGCGATGCACGCCTTGTGGAGGCTCTCCCGTGGCTGCTTTTTAGATTTCCCGACATGGAGTGGAACGAGGTTGTAACGACCGCGAAGGTATATGATCTGCAAAACCGACTGGGATTTGTGACCAGCGTTGCGAAAACAATGGCTGAACGGTTCGGAAGTCAGACCACCGCGCAGAAGTTGGGAACCGTAGAAGCCAAACTGGAGAGCTCAAAACTGGAAAGGGAAGAAACGTTGTGTAACGAAACGATGACACGGGCGGAGAGAGAGTGGCTAAACGTGCAACGCCCCGAAACGGCGAAGCACTGGAACCTGTTGACCGACTTGTCGCCGCAGCATTTAAATTCGGACTACTATGCCGCCGCCTGAACCATGGCTTGGATTCCTTAAAGAGATCGACGAGTTCCTAAAAGAGGAGCAGCAATTTCACTGTTTAGGCGGCTTTGTCGTTACGCAGCAATACGGCTCAGTTCGATCTACTTCGGATGTCGACTTTCTTACACTGGTTCAGCGCAACGACGCACTCTCGGAATTTGCGGGATTCGGCTCTCCCTTATATCAAAAATATAAGGTGTATCTCGATCCGGTCGGGGTCGCGATCATCCCGGACAGCTATGCCGAGCGGCTGACACCGATGTATCCGGACTGCTTTGCGCGCATCCGGCTTTGGGCTATGGACCCGTATGACATAATCCTCTCAAAAATTGAAAGAAATAGCAGTCGGGACCGGGAGGATGTTGAATACCTGGCTCGAACCCTTCAGCTCGATCTTGCACTACTAAAGGATCGGTACGAACGGGAGGTTCGGTACCAGGTTAAGAACGAACGGCGGGAGGATCAGACCTTAAACCTTTGGATCAGCATGATCGAAGAAACGCGTCTTGGTCGGATGGACCGGTAAAGCGTTAGCCCGAACTTCTTTCCCGCGCGGGACCGTGCTCTTTATCGACATGGACGACGATGGCACACTGATGCTCGAACTCTCAACCGCCGCCGCTGTCGGGCAAGGATTTAGGTAGAATGCTCTCTGCAAAGGAAACATCAATGTTGATGTTGCGATTCGAAGAAGAGAGGGAAATGAAGAAGACAAATTTCGATCGATATCTAGACGAACAAACGAAGGATCCGGGATTTGCCGCGCGGTTCGAAAGGGCTGGCGAGGCTGCGCCAAAAGGCCGGCCTTTCGCAAAAAGAACTCGCACGTCGGCTCAATACGTCGCAGCAGCGGATCAGCCGTCTCGAATCGCCGGGCTACGAAGGGCATTCGCTCGCCAACCTTCGCCGCGTCGCCCACGCCCTGAACGCCCGCGTCCGAGTCACCTTCGAAACCGGAAAAGCTCGCTGCCCAAAAAAATCCGCACGCTAGCGTATCGATGCGTCTTTTCTATAAACTTTCAATGTTTGTCGCCGCCCGCGACTGGTGGGCTTGAAGGCGCTTTCGTAGAGGGCGATCCATTGCTGCGGGGTCATTTTTGAGGCGAGCTCGCCGATCAGGGCGACGGGAACGTCCTCGGGCTTTTTGAAGCGGATGCACGATTTGCCCATGTCGAGCTTCTTTGAAGAATGCTTCGGCCATTCGGCGTGGAGCCATTCGAGCAGATCGGGCGACGCATAGATGCCCATGTGGTAAACCGCGATGTGGTTCTTTTGCGAGGCCATGCCCATAAACGGCAACGGCTATTTCGGGTCGCAGTGATAACCGTCCGGATACACCGAATGCGGCACCACCCACCCGGCCATGCCGTAGCCCATTTCTTCCTTAAAAAATCCCTTCGGCAGATTCTTCTTAACCACCTTCCGAATACTCGTCATCACACCCCGCCGATCCTCGGGAAGGCTTGCCAGATATTCGTCTAAAGTCGCAGCACTCGATTGCATAGTTCGCGTTTTCCTCGGCGGAGATTTTAGCGCGCTTTTTACGGCCCAGCAAAAAAAGGACTGTTTTTGTAGATTTGCCTGTCACCAAAGGTGACGAACACTCGGGGTGCCCTTTCAGTGAGCCAAAACGGATAAAACGTCAGAATTTTATTGCATTTTCTGTGGGGGGGTATAGTACAGAAGATCAAAGAACGTTTAATGACTAATTGGAGGAACTAGGATGGTAAAATGGCGATATGGTCTTTTGGTTCTGTCACTGGTCCTTTCTATGTTTATTGGTTTGGGAAGCGAACAAGTTGCTGAGGCGCAGCGTGGAAGGTGCGGCAATCAGACAATTTGTGTGGATCCCGTTATTACTACTATCTGTTTTCCCGTTCCAACCACGCTCCCGCCGGTTGCAGAAACTTGGAGCGGAGGTCTCGGTCTACGCGTTGCCGGCAAGAATTGTGGAGCGAAAAGATGTTACTGGTTGTTCGCCTGTCCTTGCGGCCCGGCTTTAAGCGGGGCCGGATTCTGTAATGGGGCAACCGGCTCGACCTCGGATGCGTGTAATCAAAGTGCGGGAGTAAATGCCAAATGACGGCTTCTGCCAGGGAGAAGGAAAATGAATAGGAATATGCGTTCGAATGCTTTTAAAGTTTTCGCTGTTGGATCGTTTGCCTTGGTAATGATGGTATTAGGCCTCCTATTATTTTCGGAGCGTTTTAGTGAGGCGGGGACGAATGAAACAGAACAATCTACCCCACTCGCAACGAGGTCGTTAGACTCCACAGTGTATATCGATGCGATTGAAAGGTTGAAAAACGAGTACTCAGCCTTCAACACCGTCGAGCTTGTGGCCGACGTAACGGTCCAGCTCTTCAAGCAAACTGGGACGGTCTCGGGTAATGGAAACGTTGTGTTTTCTGCTGACGGGAGCAAGTATAAATACTCATGTACGATTTCGGATAACCTTGAAGCTGAAGGTCTGATGAGAAACATTGATGTTGTTTTTGATGGCAGTAAGTTTTTCTTTAACGACCGGGACGCCCAAATTGTATCTTACCAGTCTTCCGAGGAAGTTCGCTTGCCTACTGCACTTCCAAATCCTTTCTTTTTGCCACTGGAGTTTCTAAGCAATGACGATGATAGTTGCGAGGGATGTAAGATGCGCCTGCAGGACGTAAAACAGCCAATTCGGTGGCCGAAGCGAGCTTCAACGATATCCGAGGTCACAACGGAAAGCCAGGGGACCGCAGTGAATAATTTGATACGGATGGAAGGAGGTAAGTTGAGCGGGCAGCCCTATGAATACAGGGTTAGATTAATAGGTGAACAACAAACCATGCAGCCCGTTTCAGTTACGAGAGTTACACCGGATGGGATCCCGTTGATCGAAGTTTTATTGAACGACCAGAGATTTGTCAATGGTTCGACCGTCAGGCTTCCTCATCAAATAGAGGTCGGAGCCCGAGATGAAACCGGTAGGGTTGTCCTTCGGGCCGTTTATACCATCACAACTTTGAAGATCAATCAGCCATTGCCGGCCGGCGCTTTAAGTAGAGTATTTCCGGGGACAGAGAGCTACTGGAACTCCGACACAAAATCATTCACGCCGCAACCTTAGTTTTCGATAAAAATAAAAGCCGCGATTGAATCGGCGGCTTTTTGCCCTTCTACCGTTTGAGTTCACTATTCCGACATGCGTCGATCACAGCGGCAGGTATTGGATTGGCCGTTCCATTCGTTATCGCGGCTACATTCGGCGATTATTACTATCTCGTCGATGGCTCGGCCAATGGGGAAATGCTGGTCTATGAGAAACAGTCCGGGCATGGTTTTGGCGGCGAGCAGCCTTGCCGCGGCGTGAATTTCCATTGTGTGAACGTCATGGCTCAGGACGATCCGATTTTCCGAGGCAGCGAACGCAAGAACAACCGGATCTCGAGCGGTGCGAAGGCCGACATCCTGGACACGCGTTATATCGAGATCGGGCAATCTACGTCGAACGCCCGCGAGTACATACCTATTGAAATCCTCGTCGGTGAGGAACCGGATCATTTGTTCCAGTCCGGGTCAGTGCCGTTTTTTCTTGCGAGGAGCATTTCGCGGGTTACCCTTGGCGGATTTTTTGCCAGATGATCCTTCCAAAATTGTTCCCGGTCCGCTTTGTGTCTTGCGATGTAAGCGTCAACCTCGACCTTGTAGTGAAGGTAATACGCAATAGCAGCATGCACTTGGGCTAACGACATTGAGTCATATTGATCCTGAATCTCTGCGGCGTCGGCGCCTTTGTTGTAGTGGTACACGAACGTATCGAGAGAAACGCGTGTGTCGCCGACCTTGAGGACGCCTTCCACTACACGAACGGGCTTTGGAATTGTACCGACTGTGGTAGCCATAACGGTAAAATTTTAACATGAACGTTGGATTAGGAGAATAGAGAAACGGTTAGGGTGGTGATCGCTTGCGGTATTGATTCAGCGTGTGGGCGAGGATGGTGATGACGATGATGGCGCCGCCGAGGATTGCCCATTGCGAAGGGCGTTCGCCGACGAAGAGGAAGACCCAGACGGGGTTGAGGAGGGGTTCGATGAAGCCGATGAGGCTTGCATCAAGCGGACGCGTACCGCCGCGAACGCCTTTGATAAACAGAATGTAAGAGATGCCGATCTGGAAGATGCCGAGGAACGCGACGGCGAACCAATCCATGCCGGTCATCGCCGGGACGGCAGAGATGCCGGTCGGAGCATTCACCAGAGCGAGCAATAGATTTCCGTATATCACAGCGATTGCCGGGTTGAAACCATCGGCCTTAGGATGCCGGAGCAGCATTATGTAAAGCCCGAGAAAGATGCCGGAAAACAGCGCGGCTGTATTGCCCTGATAATCCTCAAGCCGAAGCTGCCCCACGAAGAACAAGCTCATTCCCGCCAGAACGACGACGACGGGAGTAAGGTCGCGAAATCTAAACTTTTCGCCGATGATGAACGGAGCCAGAATCAAAATATAGATCGGCGCCGTGTACTGCAAAAAGATCGCGTTTGCGGCTGTTGTTTTCTTTGTAGCCCAAACGAAAAGAAACAGCAACAGCGCGTAAATGATCGAAGTAAAAACGCCGAAAGCGTTGATCTTCAAGCCGTCTTTCCGAGTCAGGATCAAGACCGTAATCGCGGCGAATAGCGAACGAAAGAACGTAACCTGATACGCATCCAGCGTCGTAAGCTTGATGAACAAACCTCCGGTGCTCCAAAGGAACACGGCGATCAGTACAAGCGCGACGGGCGATATCTTTACCATTTCGTTCCTAGAATTTTCAACGGAAATTCGCTAAGAAGCAAAGGGACTTATTCGGAAAGTGATTTTTCGGTTGCAAAAACCAAAGACTTAACACACGGAAATCTTGTTCGTTTTTGGAATTCGAAACAGGGAGAGTAAATTACTTCGAGATTACAAAAAATTCACCGTCTCGCGCGCAAATCCTTGACACCATCATCGGCCCAAAATATAGTTTACGAAACCCCATGACAGAAACGATATTTTCAGGCGATTCCTACGGCGCGAAAAAGCGTAATCGTTACCTGAAATGAGAGCGTCGAACTTCCACGTTATTCCATCCGCCGCACAGGCGTAAGAACAGGGAGAGTTATATGCCATACATCACGGCAAAAGACGGGACAGAGATCTTCTACAAGGATGTTGGCGCCGGACAGCCGATCGTATTTAGTCATGGGTGGCCGTTGACTTCGGACGACTGGGACAATCAGATCTATTTTTTTGCGTCGCGTGGTTTTCGATGCATCGCACACGATAGGCGTGGGCATGGGCGTTCGGGACAGACGTGGGACGGGAATGAGATGAATACCTATTCGGACGATCTCGCCGCACTGACCGAGGCGCTTGATCTGAAGAATGCGGTCCACATTGGCCATTCGACGGGCGGCGGTGAAGTTGCTCGATACATTGGGCGTCACGGGACGAGCCGTGTGGCGAAGGCCGTGCTGATAGGAGCGGTTCCGCCGTTGATGCTCAAGACCGAAGCGAATCCGGGCGGATTGCCGATCGAGGTATTTGACGGATTCCGGGCGGCGTATCTTGAGGATCGGGCACAGTTTTACTTTGATGTCGCGTCCGGGCCCTTTTACAGTTTCAACCGGCCGGGAGCGAAGGTTTCGCAGGGGCTGATCGACAACTGGTGGCGGCAGGGAATGATGGGTGGATTCAAGGCCGGATACGATTGTATCAAGGCGTTCTCGGAAACGGATTTTACCGAGGACCTCAAAAAGTTTGACGTGCCGACGCTGGTTCTGCATGGCGACGACGATCAGGTTGTTCCGATAGCGGATTCGGCTTTGATCTCGGCGAAACTGATACCGAACTCGAAACTTGCGGTTCTCAAAGGCTTGCCGCATGGCATGTGTTCGACACACCACGAGCGTGTGAACGCTGAATTGCTTGAATTCATTTTATCGTAACGGCAAAATGGCCTGCGAAATTGGCGGATATTGTTGGAAAAGAAGGGTTTAGAATAAATCAATAGGAGTTAAATCAATGAACAAATCAACATTAGAAGGCATTGGCGGTCTCAAGATCGCCACAAAATCATGGAAACCGGCGACAACACCTCGTGGCGTAATGATATTAATTCACGGATTTAATGCTCACAGCGGCTATATGGAATGGCCGGGCGAAGGGTTTGCCGCAAATGGCCTGGCGTCGTATGCACTTGATCTGCGGGGACGAGGTGAGTCGGAAGGCGAGCGCTTTTACGTCGAGAATTTTTCCGATTATCTCGGCGACGTTGACAAACTTGTCGGGATCGCAAGATCGGAAAATCCGGGTCTTCCGGTTTACGTGCTCGGGCACAGTGCAGGCGGAGTTATCGCAACTTCCTATGTTTTCGAACATCAGGAGGAGATCGCCGGTTTGGTTTGCGAGAGTTTCGCTTTCGATGTCGGATTGCCACATCTGGTCCAACTCGCACTGCAGGGCGTAAGCCATCTAGCACCGCATTTACATGTATTCTCGCTGAACAATGCGGATTTTTCGCGTAATCCCGATGCTGTTGCGGCAATGAATAATGACCCGCTGATCGCCAAAGAGTCTCAGCCAGCCGAAACTGCTTCGGAAATGCTTAAGGCGGCCGAACGGCTGAAAGAGAATATGCCGAACTTCACCGTTCCGGTTTTTATTATTCACGGGACCGAAGACAAAGCGACGCGGCCGGCCGGCAGCCAGTACTTTTACGACAATGCGGCCTCTACTGACAAGACGCTGAAGCTTTATGAGGGCTACTTTCACGATCTCTTAAATGATGTCGATAAAGAGAAAGTGATGGCGGATATTCAGAGTTGGATCGACGAACGGATTCCTGCAGAAGCGTCGGCCAGCTCCGGAGCTTGAACTTAGTGTGAATAGGTTTCATGTTCGCAGCGGTTCGGCCTGAGCCGCTGCTTTTCATTATTCGGCTACCTATATGATTGAAGAAAAAATTCCTTTGCTGGATGGCATTCTCGGTGATTACAAAGACATCATCGGGGACGATTTTGGAGGGTACAGAAATCACGTTTATCGTATGGTTAATTTTTGCTTTGCGTTTGAGGATTTCTCTCCGGACGAAAGGCAGAAGATCGTTATTGCGGGTTGTTTTCATGACATCGGCATTTGGACAAAAAAGACGTTCGACTATCTTCCGCCCTCTATTGAATCGGCCGCAGGTTATCTGGAACAAAACAAGCTCGAGTCATGGATACCTGAGGTCGAGTTTATGATCGATCAGCATCATCGGCTTAGAAGACTTGGCGACGACTCGCAACGTTTGGCGGAGGCATTTCGCAAAGGCGACCTGGTCGATTTCTCTCTGGGCATCGTTAAGTGTGGTCTGAGCCCGAATGTAATTCGCGAGGTTAAGAATAGGTTTCCGAACTCCGGCTTTCATAAAAAACTTGTCCGTTTGGCCGGCAGGTGGTTTTGCCGTCATCCTCTTGATCCAGTTCCTGTATTAAAATGGTGAAATCTTGTTAATATTGACGAATCTCTTAACACCGACGTCCCTACAATGTACGAAATGATCTTTCCGACAACATTAGCTGCAGGCGTAGTTCCACAGTTCCTGACGGAGGCTGTGGCGTTGATCGTGGCCGGAGCTGTGATTGCTTACGTCTGCTTTCGGCTGAAGCTTGTGCCGATCGTCGGCTTTCTTGTCGCTGGCGTGCTTATCGGGCCGAATGCGCTTGGGTTGGTGAAGGACCAGGCGTTGGTTGACGCAACCGCCGAGATCGGGGTAATCCTTTTGCTTTTTACTATCGGCATCGAATTCAGCCTCGAAAAGCTCGCAAAGATCCAGAAGTTGATATTCGGCGGCGGCACAATGCAGGTCGGGCTTTCTATTGCGGTGACAATGGCTGTACTTGCAGTGTTCGGCGTTGACTGGAAGACGGGAATCTTTACGGGAATGCTTGTCGCGCTCAGTTCGACGGCTATCGTGCTGAAGCTGCTTGCCGATAAAGGCGAGACAAATTCCGAACCCGGGCAAGTCGGGCTTGGGCTTTTGATATTCCAGGACCTTGCGATCGTCGTGATGGTTCTGCTGATTCCCACGCTCGGCGCCGGCAGCGGCGGCGGTTTCGGCGAGATCGCCTGGGCGCTGACAAAAGCTTTGCTCATCATTGCAGTAGTGCTGATAGCCGCGCGGCGAATCATGCCGAATATATTGGAAACTGTTGCGAAGACCTGCTCGCCGGAGCTGTTTCTGCTTTCAGTGATCGCCATATGTTTCGGAACGGCTTACCTCACCAGCCTTGCCGGAGTAAGCCTTTCTTTGGGCGCGTTTCTCGCCGGATTGATGGTAAGCGAGAGCCGTTTTTCCCAGCACGCGCTGAGCGAGACGCTGCCGCTGCAGATACTTTTCAGCGCGACATTTTTCGTGTCCGTCGGAATGCTGCTTGACGTCAATTTTCTGCTCCACAATCTTCCGGTCGTAGCAGCGGCGATCGTCACCGTTCTCCTTATCAAGATCGCGACAACGTGGTTCAGCGTCAAGGTTTTGGGTTACGCAACGCCTGTTGCCGCTGCGTCGGCGTTGATGCTTGCCCAGATCGGCGAATTCTCGTTCGTGCTCGAAAGAACCGGCCGCGAAGTTGGTTTGTTTCCCGTCGGCATGGGAGCCGCCGGATCGCAGACGTTTATCGCTGCCACCGTCGTGCTGATGGTTCTTACGCCGCTGTTGATGAGTGTCGGCGGGCGGCTTTCGGCAAAGATCGTCCGCAAACGCGAGGTCGCGGGAATGCCAACCGAGGAAACCGGCGAATCGTTCGGCGAAGAATTGCCTCTCGAAGATCATGTGATAGTGGCCGGTTATGGGCAGGCAGCCCGCAGTCTTGTTCGCGTGCTTGCCGGTTCCGGAATTTCTTTTATCATAACAACGCTTAGCCCGGAAGGCGCGAACGAGGCCGAATCCGAAGGGTTGCCGGTTATTCGCGGCGACGCCACAAAGCCTTTTTTGCTGCGGCATGTCGGGGTCGATAAGGCAAAGATGATGGTCATTGCTGATGATAATCCCGCGATGGCTCACCGGATAGTTATGGTTGCACGCCAGATCAATCCGACGATGCGTATCGTCGTCCGCACGCGATATACGCAAGAGGTCGAGCATCTTGCCGCCGCCGGGGCTGATACGGTGATCGCCGAGGAACTGGAGTCGATAGTGCAGCTTTTTGGCGAAGTGCTGCGCGATTACCGCATACCTGCCGAAGAGATCGAGGCCTATGAGGAGCTTGCCCGCAGGAACGGCTATTCGGCGTTGTTCGATGCGGAGATCGACGCCTCGGTTTTCAAATGCGAGCCCGGACAAGACTGTTTTGATTCGCGGACGGTAAAGGTTCGCGAAGGTGCTGCTGTTGCCGACAAGTCGCTCGGCTCGCTGAAGCTTATGGAAGACTTCGGCCTTACGCTTCAGACGGTTCGACGCGATGGACAGGAGTTCGATCAACCAGCAGCCGATCTGGTTCTGCGGCCGGGAGACGAACTGATATTGTCCGGGCCGACCCAGGCTTTTGCGAGCAACGCTGCGTTGTTTCGTGCCCCGACAAACGGAAATTCGACCATAAAAACAGAGACGCCCGTTTCCGAAGAGGAAAATGCCGTGTCGTTTGCGGCTGAAACTGGCATCAGCATGGAAACCGAGATCACGTATGTGCCGACGGTCGACGCCACGGTCTGCTCTCACCTCGACCGCATAAGGCCCGTTTTCCCAAGTTCTCAGGGTTGCGAGGAATGCCTGCGGATTGGCGACGAATGGGTGCATTTGCGTCTGTGCCTGACGTGCGGCCACGTCGGGTGCTGCGACACTTCAAAGAACCAACACGCTACTGCCCACTTTCAGGAAACCGAACACCCAATAATGAAATCGATCGAGCGGCTCGACGACTGGGCGTGGTGCTTCGTCGATGAAGACTACATCTGACCAATGGAAAACGGAGAATTGACAATGTGAATATCTGACAATTTTCAATTTTCCATTCTGCCTTATTCACCCGAAACGGCGGTTTTAACCGTTTCGCGCAGGGCTTTTGCGGAGGTTGTCGCCGGTTCGAGTTCGAGTTCCTCGACGTTTCCGCGAACCTTTTTGCCGAATACCGCATTCCACGGCGGAATGACAATGGTCGTGTTTCCTTCGGCTTTTGCCTGGCAGGCGAGACGGATGAACGGCCGCTCGTCATCGGGCTGGTTGTATCCGAAAACCTTCATTGCACGGCGTTCGCGCAGGCTTACGTCCGAAAGCTTTTCCTGGCCGCCGAGTACACCGACCCAGCACGTTCCGCATGAGGCCGACGTACATTCGATCGGCACCGGACCTTCCCAGCAACGCGGGTCCATTTCCTGCCACTGGCGTGAACGATCTTTCTGCGACGCCGAGGCGATCTCTTCCTGGGCCATGATCTTGAATTTGCCGTCGTAGGCAAACGCCTTGTACTTGACCGAAAATTCTTTATTGATCGTTCTCAGGAAACCGAGCAGCCCTTGCGAATCGTCTTTCGCGCGTTCCGCTACGATCTGTTCGGGTGATTTGGTCATTACGCCGGTCGGCTTTTCCGTCGTTCCGGGCGATGCCTTAAAATCCTCAAGTCCTGCCTGATTCAGCGTCGCCAAGCCGACCGCCGAAATTCCGAGAGCCAGAGCCTCGGTCGTTTTTGCGGTGATCGCAGCCGCCCGCGAGATCGTCCTGATCTCCGCCGACATGTTTGCAATGCCGTCAACCGATTCCGCACGTTTGATTACCGCGGCCTTTACCTGCGGCCAGAAGCGGTGGCCGTAAAGAAACTTGTGCGACGTGTCGATCTTGTCGAGCAAACCGAAATCGCCCTTTAGCACCATTCCCGTCATCGTCGCTTCGACGTCGTCAGCCGATTCCAAATACCTGACCAGATCAAGCGGATAAAAACGAAACCAAACTCGCGTCGCGTTCCGGTCGACCTCATGCATCTCCGCCGCCAAAGCCTCAACCGCCGCCAGCCAATCAGTCTCGGTGAATTTCTCCAAATCCTTAATATATATGTTGCTCATAGTAAAAAACCCTTGCGTTAAACAAACGATCATTAAAACAGAAATCGCCTGTTCGGACAACCGCGACGTGTTTCGTTTCATGGCGCGGCATCTATGTTTCCATGAAACACGATCTTCTAAATTGTTGTAAACACAAAGGCTTTTAATAAGCCCCAAAATAACTCATGTTTCACGGTTATCTCTTGAGGTTTCGTGTGTGCATCAGTCACGGTGCGATTATCCGACGGATCGAAGAGAATGGGAATATCAAATGGAGCGAAATGCACGATATGGGATGATTTGCATGGTTTGGCATTTCACAATCATATTAAGTGAATGGGATTGATGGCGGTGATATGATTTCGTTATGGCGTACGCGGATTCTGCAAATAGAGTAGTGAAAGGCTCGGTTGTTCTTGCGGCTGTCATCTTTTGCGCGTTCTCGATTTACGGCCAAACGGACAAAGCCGATATCAAAAAGGACATTGAGCCGCCCGTAACTTTGGCAGATGTCTTGCGGAAGTTAACCTTCACTTCCAGGATTCAAAAGCCAACAAACAAAATAAACGAGAATCTTATCGTACAGATAAAGAAACGAAGCGTTGATTTCGCATTGAATGACGAAATAATTAAGCAGGTCAAAGAGGCGGGAGGCAGTGAACTATTGTTAACTGCGATAGAGGACGCCCTGCCTAAAGAAAAAAAAGAGAGACTTAGAGAAATATACCGCCTCGAAATTATAGTACGCGAGAACTACGCCAGAACGAGCACCCTACACCTAGCCATCAAAGCCGGCAGAGAACTGATAGACAAATATTCAGATGACTACGGAGCACCGACTTTATTGGCTGGCTTAAAGCTCAAATGCCAAAATGACACGCCCGCATATGCCCTCTAAACCGCCTTTTGAGCTTGACACCATTTATTTAAAATCATAATATCTAGAGTTTCGGACTTTGACGGTCTGGACCGTATACGCGGTTTTCGAGTTGATAGCAGTTGTAGATAAAGCCCTTGCTTCGTGCGGGCTACTGACACAAAGGCTACTGACACTAACTGCGGGAATAGTTTTTTGAAAAGCATGAGACAGGAATTGTAGCGTAACTGGCGTCGCACCAACGACGTTTGGGAGACTTGGTTTGAGAGAACCACCCCGTCAGCCGAAACGACTGACACCCTTCACCACCCCGCCCAAAAAGCGGGCACCCCTCCTAAGACAGAAGGGGAGTTAGGAGGGGAGCTAAAGAATGCCACGCTACAGCAAAGTTTCTGCTTTCTTGAGATAAGAACAATTTACTAATTCATCAGCGAGAGCTGCTTGAGCTAACTGCCGGATTTATTCGGCAAGAGTCAGGTGAGACGTTAGTTTTGCCTTTTAATGTGATCTTTGATTTTTGAAACTTGAACTTTGATTTTTTCGGCGATGGCTGCGAATCGAAGATCAAAGATCGAAAATCTTTTGAAATTATGCCGACTATTAATCAATTGGTTCGTAAAGGACGCCAGAGAGTTAAGTACAAAACGGCGAGCCCGGCTTTGCAGTCGAATCCGCAGAAGCGCGGGGTTTGCACGCGTGTTTACACATCGACGCCGAAAAAGCCGAATTCGGCGCTTCGCAAGGTTGCCCGCGTGCGTCTGACCAACCAGATAGAGGTTACGACCTATATTCCGGGTATCGGACACAATTTGCAGGAACACTCGATCGTTCTTATCCGCGGCGGCCGCGTAAAAGACCTTCCGGGCGTGCGTTATCACGTAATCCGCGGAACGCTGGATGCGTCGGGCGTCGCAAACCGAAATCAGTCCCGTTCGAAATACGGGGCGAAAAGGCCGAAAGGAGCTAAGTAAATGCAGAATGCAGAATGCAGAATGATGAATTTCTGAAATTCGCCATTCAGCATTCATCATTCACAATTCTCAAAAGTATGGCACGAAGAAGAACAGCTGAAAGACGAGATATTTTGCCCGATCCGATCTACAACAGCACGTTGGTGACGAAGTTCATCAACGGAATGATGTGGGAAGGCAAAAAGAGCGTTGCCGAAGAGATCTTTTACGGCGCGATGGAAAAGATCGGCGAAAAAACCGGCGAAGAGCCGCTGAAGGTCTTTAAGAAAGCGGTCGACAGCGTCGCCCCGACTCTCGAGGTCAAATCCCGCCGTATCGGCGGCGCGACGTATCAGGTTCCGCTCGAAGTTACCAAAGATCGCCGCAATACGCTCGCCATTCGCTGGATCGTGGGAAACGCACGCAACCGGAGTGAAAAAACGATGCGCGACCGCCTTGTCGGCGAGCTGCTCGATTCGACATCAGGACGCGGAGGAGCCGTCAAAAAGAAAGACGACGTTCACCGCATGGCAGAAGCCAATAAGGCGTTCGCGCATTATAGGTTCTAATGGAAAGCGGTGAAAGGTGAAAGGTGAACAATGAGTTTAAAGATGTCATTCACCTCTCATCACTCGCCGCTCACCACTAACAGAAATGGCAAACATAAGTTTAGACAAATTTAGAAACATCGGCATCATGGCCCATATCGACGCTGGTAAGACCACGACGACGGAGCGCGTGTTGTTTTATACCGGTGTTTCGCACAAGATCGGCGAAGTTCACGAGGGAACAGCGACGATGGACTGGATGGAACAGGAACAAGAGCGCGGTATTACAATTACCTCCGCCGCAACTACCTGTTTCTGGAAACGGAACAACGTCGAACACAGAATTAACATTATCGATACGCCGGGACACGTTGACTTCACGATGGAAGTCGAGCGGTCCCTTCGTGTTTTGGACGGCGCCGTCTGCGTATTCGACGGCGTTGCCGGCGTCGAGCCGCAATCTGAAACCGTATGGCGTCAGGCAGATAAATACGGAGTTCCGCGTATTTGTTTTATTAATAAATTAGACCGTGCAGGTGCTTCGTTCGAGCGTTCGTTCGATTCGATCCTGAAGCGTCTCGGAGCAAACGCCGTCGCATTGCAAATTCCCATCGGGCTTGAAGAACACCTCAAGGGCGTCGTCGATCTGATCACGATGAAGGGCCTCATTTGGAAAGACGAGACCAAAGGAGCCCAGTACGAAACGGTCGATATTCCCGTCGAGCTGGTCGACGCTGCAAAGGAAGCCCGCGAAAAATTGGTCGAAGCAGTTTCGGCCATCGACGATGATCTGATGGCCAAGTACCTCGAAGGCGAGGAGATTTCTGAAGATGAGATTCGTAATGCGCTCAGACGCGGAACAATTGATTTGAAGATCGTTCCGGTCGTTACCGGTTCGGCTTTCAAAAATAAAGGCGTACAGACATTGCTCGACGCCGTTGTCGATTATCTGCCGAGCCCGCTCGATATTCCGGCGGTCGAAGGAACTGTTCCGAGATCGGGCGATATCGAAACCCGCGCCGCCGATCCGAAAGCCCCGTTTGCGGGACTGGTTTTCAAGCTGATGGCCGACAAACACCTCGGGCAGCTTGCATTTGTCAGAATTTATTCAGGAACCGTCAAATCTGGCTCTTACGTAACCAATACGATCAAGGATACGAAGGAACGCGTCGGCCGTCTGATGCTCATGCACGCCAACAAGCGTGAAGACGTAGAAACGGCGACCGCGGGCGAGATAGTTGCCATCGGCGGCATGAAGAACGTTACGACGGGCGATACTGTTTCGGACGAAAACAAGCCGATCATCCTCGAATCGATGGAATTCCCGGATCCGGTCGTCCGCGTTGCGGTCGAGCCGAAAACCCGAGCCGATCAGGATAAAATGGGCATCGCTCTCAACCGCCTTGCACAGGAAGACCCGTCGTTCCAGGTTTCGACCGATCATGAGACAGGGCAGACGATCATCGCCGGCATGGGCGAGCTTCACCTGGAAATCATCGTCGACCGCATGAAACGCGAATTCAGCGTCGAGGCCAACGTCGGCAAACCGCAGGTTGCTTACCGCGAGACGATCACGGTCGGGGCCCCCGGAAAAGAAATTTTCAAGAAGCAGTCAGGAGGCCGCGGTCAATTCGGCCACGTAGAGCTCGAGATCGAACCCGCGCCGGGCGAAGGTTTTGTATTCGAAGACAAGATCACCGGCGGCGCGATACCGAGACAGTTTATCAAGCCCGTTTCCGAAGGAATCAGGGACGCCATGCGCCGCGGATTTTTGGCCGGATATGAGCTGGTCGATATAAAAGCGAGCCTTCTTTTTGGTTCGTACCACGAGGTCGACTCGGACGAGCGTTCGTTCCACATCGCAGGCAGCCTTGCGTTTCAGGATGCCGTGAAAAAGGCAAAACCCGTTTTGCTCGAACCGATAATGAAGGTCGAGGTTGTAACGCCTGAGGAATATATGGGTTCGGTCAACGGCGATCTTAACCGGCGTCGCGGCCAAATCGACAAAATGGAACCGCGTCCGGGCAATGTTTCGGTCGTTACGGCATTCGTGCCGCTGTCGGAGATGTTTGGATACACGACCGATCTTCGCTCTTCGACACAGGGACGCGCGACATCGAGCATGCACTTCGAGCGTTATGCAGAAGCCCCGCGAAACGTTGCCGAAGAGATCATTGCGAAGGTTAAGGGAGCTAGTAATTGATATGTTGGGTGAGATAACGACCAAAATGACGATGGTCTATTGGAAATCAGACCAATTTTGGTTGGGTAAATTGCTGAAGCATCCTGAAATAATGACTCAAGGCGAATCGTTGGAAGAATTAGAGGAGAATATTAAAGACGCGTATCTCGTGATGGCAATGGACGAAGTTCCGAGCGGCTATCAGGTTAAAGAGATTCAAATATGAAACGAAAGGATCTCCTTAAGCAACTGGCAGCGGATGGCTGCGTTTTGCTTAGACATGGATCGCGACACGACGTTTATTGAATCCAAAGAATGGAATGAAGCAGCCGGTTCCGCGGCACAATGAGATAGACGAGAATCTCGCGAAACACATTAAGAAGTACTTGGGATTAGAGAAAAATAATACTTTTTGAGGCATAAAAGATGAGCAAGGAAAAATTTGATCGATCGAAGCCGCACGTGAATATCGGGACGATAGGGCACGTGGATCACGGGAAGACGACGTTGACGGCGGCGATCACGAAGGTGATGTCGAAGCACAACGCGA
>JBQTJB010000206.1:0-6239 GCA_052387555.1 Blastocatellia bacterium
CTCTCTGAAAAGTCAGTTCAACACTTTGTTGTTCCGTGTCTTCCGTGGTTACGGCTTTCAAGCATAACCACGGAGCACGCGGAAAAACACCGAAGACACTGAAATAAAACAAACCTGAATTTCCTGCATCGCTCTCATCAGCCTCGTTTTCAGACACCCTCTCTTTTTTTCCTTTCACTCATGCGGGCAAAGATGCCCGCATTCCGGAAAGCGCGGTTAGCGCGAGCCGCGGGTTACGAGCATTGTTTTGGCCAGATTTAGTTCGAGAACGCCGTCGGGGTTTATGAACGGTTCGAGGAACATCACGGTCTTTTCCACGCAGATCTCGAAATTGAGGCAAAACGAGGCGGCGTTTATACGCCTGTAGCTGCCCTTTAGCACCGGCTTTACCGGAAAAGCATTATGAGCGTCGGTTCTGATCGGCATTACGCCGATTATGCCGTAAGTCCGGTCAAACATCAGCTCAACCGCCGCCGGCCGCCCGATCGCTTCAAAAGCCGTCCGGTTCAGCATCAAAGAACTTTTCCAGTTTAGCGTTATTCTTACTTTGTCTCGGTTCGAATGATTCGGCTTTCCGTTAAATCGCGTCCAGTGTCTTATCATCTCTGTGCCTCCAAGTTGAGAAGTGTACCACAAATGGCACACTGTTGCAACAGTTGTTTTTTTCCTATCTGGACTTTCCGGCGACAACGCCGCCTAAATACTCGGGTAGATCATGCCGACAATGTTGTTACTTGTGTCAAACAGCGGCAAAATTTCACAATTTTGGCCTTTTTGCTACACCGAAAATTGCCTTTTTTGATCTAAAACAGAGACCTGCCTGTCGACCGACTGGCGAGCTTGCGTCATGTAGTTTGACGATAATCAGGTGAATCGACACTGAGCCCTGGCTGTCAATATGCTGATGCTTATCAGCTTGGGAGAAGATACTACCCGACGCAATAACACTTGACAACAACACACTCAACTATTATCATCTATTAAGGCTCAAGTCATAATTTATATTCATACATGAGCGGCGCTATTTTATTAATTGGAGAAATAGAGAATGAGCAAAATAATCGGAATCGATCTGGGAACGACAAACTCGGTGGTCGCAGTTATGGAAGGCGGCGAACCGGTGGTTATCACCAACTCGGAAGGTGGGCGCACAACGCCGTCCGTGGTTGCCTTTACTAAGGACGGAAACCGTCTGGTCGGCCAGGTCGCAAAGCGTCAGGCCGTAACAAACCCCGAAAACACGCTTTATTCGATAAAGCGTTTTATGGGACGAAAGTTTGACGAAGTCGGTGACGAGATCAAGCAAGTACCCTTCAAAGTCGAAAAGGCTTCGAATGGTGACGTTCGCGTCGATGCTGACGGCAAGCAGTACAGCCCGCCGGAGATCGCGGCAATGGTGCTGCAAAAATTGAAGCAATCGGCCGAGGATTATCTTGGCTCGAAGGTTGAAAAAGCCGTAATTACTGTTCCTGCTTACTTTAACGATGCACAGCGCCAGGCGACAAAGGACGCCGGCAAGGTCGCGGGTCTCGAAGTCCTGCGTATTGTTAACGAGCCGACAGCAGCAGCTTTGGCATACGGTTTGGATAAGAAAAAGGACGAGACGATCGCCGTATTTGACTTTGGCGGCGGTACGTTTGACATCTCGGTTCTCGAGGTTGGGGAAGGCGTGGTCGAGGTAAAATCGACCAATGGCGATACGCATCTCGGCGGTGATGATGTTGATGAAGTTCTCGTCGGCTGGATCATCGACGAGTTCAAAAAGGATCAAGGCATCGATCTGCACAACGACAAGATGGCTCTCCAGCGATTGAAGGAGTCGGCTGAAAAAGCAAAGGTCGAGCTTTCCAGTGCGATGGAGACCGAGATCAACCTGCCGTTCATCACCGCGGACGCCTCAGGGCCGAAACATCTTGTGATGAAGCTTACACGTTCGAAGTTCGAACAGCTTGTCGAACCTATCCTGAAGCGTCTAATGCCGCCTGTCGAACAAGCGATCAAAGACGCCGGACTCGAACCCAAGGACATCGAAGAGATAGTGCTGGTAGGCGGTTCGACGCGTATTCCGAAGGTTCAGGAGATGGTCAAGGGCTTTTTCGGAAAAGAGCCGAATAAATCGGTTAATCCGGACGAGGTCGTTGCCCTCGGAGCCGCGGTACAAGCCGGTGTTTTGGGTGGCGAAAAGACGGACATTCTGCTTCTCGACGTAACGCCGCTGTCGCTCGGCATCGAAACTCTTGGCGGCGTATCGACGCCGATGATCCAGAAGAACACGACGATCCCGACCCGAAAGAGCGAGATCTTCTCGACAGCTTCGGATAACCAAACTTCTGTCGAAGTCCACGTGCTGCAGGGCGAAAGGCCGATGGCTTCGGACAATAAAACGCTCGGCAAATTCCACCTGGTCGGCATTCCGCCCGCGCCGCGCGGCGTTCCGCAGGTCGAGGTTACATTCGACATCGACGCAAACGGCATAGTGAACGTTTCTGCAAAAGACGTTGGGACCGGCCGCGAGCAGAAGATCACCATCACCGCATCGTCGGGACTCTCAAAAGAAGAGATCGACAAGATGATGAAGGACGCCGAGGCTCACGCTGGCGAGGACGAGAAGAAGAAAGCCGAGATCGAGGCACGCAACCGTCTGGACGGGCTTGTCTACAGCGTCGAAAAGACTTTTGGTGAAAACAAAGATAAGCTCGACGCGGCTGCTACGACCGAGATCGAAACGGCAATCTCCGATTCGAAAGCGGCACTTGCCGGCAGCGATGCCGATGCTATGAACAACGCTTTCGAACGGCTGCAAACCGCTTCGCATAAACTTGCCGAGGTGATCTACAGCCAAACGGCAAATGCTCCGACTGACGAAGCTCAGTCTTCGGAACAGGCCTCATCCGCAAGCGCCGGTGCAGACGGTGACGGCCAGTCATCTTCGTCCGAAGATAATGTCATCGATGCGGAATATGTTGATGTTCAAGAGGAAGAAGAAAAGAAGTAAGCAGTTAGCGGTAAGCAGTGGGATGATCGTTCACTGCTTACCATTTCTCTATCCGCTAAGCGTTTCTGAACAGCATTCCGCGTTAGGCTAAACTGCTCACAGTTCACGGCTTACTGCTTGCTAATCCTGATGGCCAAAAAAGATTACTACCAAATCCTAAGCATAAAGAAGGACGCCAAAGCGGACGAGATAAAAAAATCGTATCGGCGCTTGGCGCGCAAGTTTCACCCAGACGTAAATCCAAACGATAAAAGCGCGGAGGAGAAATTCAAAGAGGTTCAAGAGGCTTACGATGTTCTTTCGGATGAAAAGAAGCGCAAGGTTTTCGACCGTTTTGGTTATTACAACGATAATCTTGATGCCGATTCGCCGTTCGGAGCAGGAGCAGCAGCGGGGGGGCCGGGCGGTTTCGATTTTTCAGGTTTTGATTTTTCGACCGGGCCGACATCAGGCGGTGGTTCATCAAGCTTTCGCGACATTTTTTCAGATCTTTTCGGCGGCAGCGGAACACGTCCGGCTCCAGAACCGCCTAAGGCGATGCCAAAAAAAGGTCGCGACATCGAGATTCCTCTCGCGCTCAGTTTTGAAGAAGCGTTCACAGGCCTTACCACAAACATCACAGTCAATCGTTCGGAACAATGCTCGCGCTGCCAAGGAGCTGGTGACACGGGCGGACCTGTTGTTACATGTACCACTTGCAAGGGAACCGGACAGGTTCTAAAAACCGGGGGGCGGCTTCAATTTTCGCAGGATTGCGCCGATTGCGGTGGAACCGGGCGAAGGCGAACGCCGTGCTCGCTTTGCACCGGCAAGGGCGTAACACCAAAAACAGAACAGGTGAAGATCAGAATACCGGCGGGTGTCGACACCGGTTCTCGAGTGCGAATTCCAAAAAAAGGACATGGCGGGCGGTTGGGTGCAGAGCCGGGCGATCTGTTTATTTTGACAAATGTCGGCAAGCACAAGTTTTTAGAACGTAAGGGCGATAATGTTTACGTCACGGTGCCGATAACCGTGCCGGAAGCCGCTCTCGGGACAAAAATCGAAGTTCCTACTGTCGAGGGCAAGGCTCAACTGAAGATTCCACCCGGAACAGAATCGGGGCAGAAATTTCGCTTGCGCGAACGCGGCTTCCCATCGCTTCGCAATCCTAAGCTGCGTGGCGACCAATTTGTAGAGGCTAAGGTCACATTGCCGCGTGTTATTTCAGAGGAGACCAAAGAAATACTCCGACAGTTTGAGAAGCTCAATTCCGAGAATCCGCGCAAGGTGATGGGACTTGAATAGTTTCGAAAGTTGCGAGCGTTACAAAGTTGCAAAGAAGATTGTAATAGCAAAGTTTGGTTGATTTGAAGAAATACAAGCACGGTAGAAAGCATACGAAATCACGCTCATGGTTTATCGAATGACGGAGCATAGTAGATTCTTAAAAGACTTTGGTCTTGGAGATCAGATTCGGCGAGCCTCTGTTCCGTTATGGCGAATATTGCCGAAGGACACGGCCGCAAAAGCAATGCAGAGTTTGCAAATTTTTTGAATCTTGCTCGTGGATCCGCCCACGAAGTTCAAAGCCATCTTCATTTTGCTGTTGGATTAGGTTATATCGAGAAACAAGATTTTGATGGAATTTACAATTTACTATCCGAAGTATCAAGGATGACGCTCTCGTTGGCAAAATACTTGCGAGAAAGCAAATAGTCATTATCGATGCCTTTTCGCAACTTCGTAACTATCGAAACTTTGTAACTCAACGAATGAAAAAGCGTGTCAAAACATACACCATAAGCGCGGTTGCGGAGCTTTACGATATACACCCCCAAACGCTTCGTTTATACGAACGCGAGGGGTTGTTGAAGCCTTCGCGGTCGATCGGCAACACGCGTCTTTACGAAGATTCCGATCTGGAGCGGCTCGAGATCATCCTTTCCCTTACACGCGATCTGGGCGTGAACCTTGCCGGCGTCGAAATAATTCTGAACATGCGCGAAAAGATGGACGCAATGCAGAAGGAATTTGAACGTTTCTTTGAATATATCAAAAATCATGCGAGCGAGATCGGGCGGCGTGGTGATGAAACCAATCAAACCGACGCCCTGATTCCGATCTCAAGAATCCGTCGAACTCAGTATCGTGAGATCGTTATCGACGATGAATGACCGAGTCCTCCTCAAGCTAACCTTTACTTTCAGACCATTTAAAGTCAAAATAACCCATTCTTAGAAACCTTTTCGAACCATTCAGGAGTAAATCGATGAAAACTTCAGTTTGCAGATTTCTGCACGTTTTATTGTCCGTATTTGCGTTTGCGATTGTCGCGTCATTAAATGCACAGGATCTTGACGACGTAACGCTAACCGGCCGAATAACCGATTCCAACGGCCAGGCGATAGTCGGGGCAACGGTCACGGCTAGGCTGGTCGATTCCGGCATCGAGCGCACCGTCATAACAGATGATAACGGCAGATACCATCTGATAGAGATGAAACCCGGAACCTATACGGTAAAGGCATCCGCTACTGGCTTCGGCGCAAAAGAACGCATCGATCTACAAACCCTTTCGGGCCAAAACCTGCAGCTTGATATTTCACTTGCTCCCGCCGGCGTTCAGGCCGAAGCAACCGTAACGGTCGACGACAGTGACACCCCAGCAGTTGATACGACCAGAACTCTAGTTGGCGGAACAATAAATGAGCGTGAGATCGAGGAGATTCCCAATAATACCCGAAATCCTTTAGATCTTGTTTTGACTCTCGGCGGAACTTCGGAAGAACAATTGACAACGAGTGGTCTTGCCGAGGATCGCAATGCCAATCCAAGTTCCGCACCCTTAGAACAGGGAAACTTTTCGCTTTCAGGAGGAACGGCTTATTCCAACAATATAACTATTGACGGACTTGATAACAATGACGATCGTTCGTCACGCGACCGCTTTCAACCTTCCATAGAGGCGATCGCGGAAGTACAGGTAATCTCAAATCAGTTTTCCGCTGAATACGGCCGAGCTTCGGGGGGCCGGGTAAATCTTCGAACAAGGGCTGGTGGAAACCGTTTTCGCGGACGTGCTTTTTTGTTCTTCCGAGACGATTCCCTCAACGCCAATAGTTGGTACAACAACAGCCGAGCTATTCCGCGCCCTGACCTTCGTGAAATCAACCCGGGATTTACCTTAAGCGGGCCGGTTGTTTTACCTTGGGTTTATGACGGGCGTAATAAGACCTTTTTTTCGACAACGTATGAGTACAAT
>JBQTJB010000207.1:0-16213 GCA_052387555.1 Blastocatellia bacterium
AAATGCCGAGTTCGACGCGAATATTTTGCGTACGGGAAAGATTGAAAATGGCTTCAGCTCCTTTGCACAGCGTGACCGCAAAGTGCCGTTTACCGAGAAATCGATAGTCGGCAAATCCGGCACCGGCATTATTCCGTTAAAGTTCACCGTTGGCGATGGAATGTTGAAGATCACGGAATTCGGGCGACCGGGATAGACACGCTGCGGGTTTGGAATTTCTTTTTCTTAGGTGATAACGTTAGGTGCGTTATCACCTTTTCTATTTATGACCATCAAATCAGACATTTGGCTAAGAAAAATGGCGGACGAGCAGCAAATGATAACGCCATTTTTACCTGAGCTTTTGCGCGAAGTAAACGGAAACAAGATCATATCGGCCGGTGCATCCAGCTACGGTTACGATATGCGCCTTGCAGACGACGGTTTTCGCATATTTTCATCGGTTCACGCGAAGGAGATCGACCCGAAACGCTTTGACGAGCAGTATTCGCTAATCGAACCTAAACTGCACACGGCAGATGACGGCGCAAAGTTTTATCTTCTGCCGCCGCACCACTATGGTCTGGGAGTGACGGTCGAAACATTCAAGATGCCGCGAAACGTAACGGGTGTGGCTCTCGGTAAATCAACATACGCTCGCGCTGGATTGCTTGTAAACACAACGCCGCTCGAGGCAGGATGGACTGGGCGTCTCGTCGTCGAGATCGCAAATCTTGCCAATCTTCCGCTTCGCGTTTACGTGAACGAAGGCATCGGGCAGATTCTCTTCTTCGAATCTGACGAAGACTGCGCCGTTTCATACAAAGACCGCGGTGGAAAATACCAAGGCCAGACGGGGCTGACATTCGCAAAAGTTTAGTCAGAACCACTTGCGGTAGCGGTGGTTTAAGTTCCGACATGCACATCGCAAATTACATCGGTGGTGAACTCGTCACGCCAAATTCGGGCGAATATCTCGACAACATCAATCCTGCGACCGGCGAGGTATATTCACAGATACCAGATTCTGGCGAACACGATGTCGAATGCGCGGTAGCGGCCGCAAAAGCTGCATTTCCGATATGGTCGGCAATGCCGTCCGAAGAAAGATTCACCCTCCTGATGCAGCTGGTCGCTCTGATCGAACGCGATCTGGAATCACTGGCATTGGCCGAAAGTATTGATCAGGGCAAGCCTGTTTCGCTCGCTCGTGTTGTTGATATTCCGCGTGCCATTGCGAACTTTCGTTTTTACGCGACCGCCGCGATGCACACAGCGAACGAATCGCACGACAGCTTAGGACAAAGCGCGATCAACTACACGCTGCGGCAACCGCTCGGCGTGGTCGGCTGCATATCGCCTTGGAATCTGCCACTTTATCTTTTTACGTGGAAGATCGCGCCCGCGATCGCCGCGGGCTGCACAGTGGTTGCAAAGCCAAGCGAAGTCACGCCGATGACGGCTTTTCTTCTCTCGAAACTTTGCATTGAGGCTGGTCTGCCGCCGGGTGTCTTAAATATCGTCCACGGCCTCGGCCCAAAGGTGGGTTCGGCGATCGTTGCTCACAAAGATGTCAAAGCGATTTCATTCACCGGCGGCACGAAAACGGGTGAAGAGATCGCCCGCATCGCCGCACCGATGTTCAAAAAACTCTCGCTCGAACTGGGCGGCAAGAATCCGAACATCATCTTCGCCGACTGCAACTACGAGGAAATGCTGGCAACCACCGTCCGTTCTTCGTTCTCGAACCAGGGCGAGATTTGCTTGTGCGGATCACGAATATTTGTCGAACAGCCGTTGTATGAAAGATTTAGAACGGATTTCGTGGAGCGTGTCTCGACGTTGAAGGTCGGCGACCCGCTCGAGGCGGACACAGATGTCGGAGCCATTGTATCTAAACAGCATTTCGACAAAATAATGTCCTGCATTGATTTAGCAAAAACCGAAGGCGGCACGGTGTTAGCAGGCGGACGATCAATAGATCTTTCGTCTGTTGATCGAATTGCTTCGGAATATTCGAAATTCGAAATTCGAAATTCGAAATTGGGTGGCTGGTACATCGAGCCAACCGTTATCGAAGGCCTGCCGCACGATTGCCGAACGAATCAGGAAGAGATATTCGGCCCGGTCGTTACGATAATGCCGTTCGATAGAGAAGAAGAAGTTTTGAGTTACGCAAACAGCGTCCGCTACGGATTGTCTGCGACCGTCTGGACCGAAAACCTTTCTCGCGCGCATCGTGTAGCCTCAATGCTCGAATCGGGTATCGTCTGGGTAAACTGCTGGCTTTTAAGAGACTTACGCACTCCATTCGGCGGAATGAAAGACAGCGGCGTGGGCCGCGAAGGCGGCTTCGAGGCTTTAAGGTTTTTTACGGAAGAAAAGAATATTTGTGTGAAATTGTCAGAACCGCCTGCGTAAGCGGGCGGCCAGTTAGAATAACAATGGAAAAGTGGAATGATACCGACGAGCCGATCGCATACCTGATAACATTTCGCACCTACGGCACTTGGCTCCATGGAGACTCACGTGGTTCGATTGACAAGTATCATAACAAGTTTGGCGAACCGCGCTCGGTAGTGAGTCAGGAACGCGAGGTCGTTCACCAAAGCCGGCTGAAATCACCCCCGTTTTTGCTTAATGCGCAAGGACGGAAAATCGTCGAAGATGCCATTCGTGAAGTCGCTCATTTTCGACAATGGCCTTTGATCGCATTAAACGTTCGTACAAACCATGCTCATGTTGTAATAGGCGCTAGTGCTCCATCTGGTAAAATGTTGGGAGATTTAAAGGCGTATTCGACGCGGCAATTGCGGGAACGGAATATTTGGGAATTTGAGCACAGTCTGTGGGTTGATAAAGGCAGTCGGCGTTATTTGTGGACTGAAGAACATGTCAGTTCAGCCGTCGAGTATGTGGTGAACGGACAGGGTGGGCCGCTTCCCGATTTAGATTGACCGCGCGTCATCGACCGAACTGGCCGCCCGCTAACACAGGCGGTTCTGACATCGCGGCTCTGACTGATATATTTCGAATTATGAACAAAATGCTGCTGCTTTTTTCGCTCGCTCTCCTGTTCTCAATATCCGTGTTCGGCCAAACAAAACCGCCGACTGAATCGGCGATGTCGCGGTTTCTTCGCTATGTAAAGATCGACACGCAGTCGGCCGAAGATCAGCCTGCTCCGCCGAGCACAAAGAAGCAGCTTGATCTGGCGAATTTGCTTGTAAAAGAGTTGAAGGAGCTAGGTGTCGAGAATGTTCGTGTGAGCGAATGGGGAATCGTTTACGGAATGGTTTCGGGCAATCTCGCGGACAATTCAAAGGTGCCGACCATTGGTTTTATTGCCCATATGGACACATCGCCTGCCGTTAGTGGAGCGAACGTCAACGCGATCATTCATAAGAATTATCAGGGCGGCGATATTGTGTTGCCGAATGATAAGACACAGGTGATTACCGCCGCGCAGAATCCCGATCTAAAAAATCTGATCGGAGACGACATCATCACGGCGGACGGCACGACGTTGCTCGGCAGCGACGACAAGGCGGGCATTGCTGAGTTGATGACGATGATCGACATTCTCAAGCAGAATCCGTCGATCAAACACGGCAATATTGCCATCGCCTTCACTCCGGACGAAGAGGTCGGCGGCGGCATCGACAAATTCGATATCAAGGGTTGGGGGGCGAAGTTCGCATACACGGTCGATGGCGAGCAGCTAGGCGACATTTCAAACGAAACGTGGTCGGCACGCACCGCGACCGTCACATTTCGCGGCAAATCAACGCATCCCGGAACGGCTAAGGGCATCATGGTCAATTCGTCATATGCTGCGGCTGATTTTCTCGCACGTTTTCCCACGGCGGTTCCTAACCGGCCCGAGACGACAACCGGTCGCGTCGGCTTTATTCATCCCTACGTCGGAAATCTGGATGTCGAAACATCGACGATTAAGATCTTGCTTCGCGATTTTGACATCAGTGGGCTTGCCACTCAAGAGGCGACGATCAAGAAGTTGATCGCCGCAACGCAGCGAAAATATCCGAAGGTTAAGATCGAATACGCGAGCGTGCTCGGCTATCTAAATATGAAAGAAGTGCTGAAAGATTATCCGCAGCTCACCGATTACGCCATCGAAGCGGCAAAGCGAGCCGGAATTACGGCGCAGCTTAGGCCGATCAGAGGCGGAACCGACGGTGCACGGCTGACCGCAATGGGCTTGCCGACGCCAAATCTTTTTACCGGCGGGCATAACTTTCACGGGAAGCTTGAGTTCAATTCCCGTAAAGGCCTGGAAAAATCGACCGAAACGCTCGTGCATCTGGTACAGATCTGGGCCGAAAAATCGAAGTAAGACTAAAAAACGGCCTCAGAAGGCCGCCTTATGTGAACTGAAACAATTGGTTATTCAGTTTTGCGAGCGGTACGTTTGCGGATCGAGCCGTTGAACGTAAAGTTCGGGAAATTTTTCCTTCAATGCCGCAAGTTTCGGCAGATCATGGACAACAATATATCTTTCGTTAGGATTGTTTTTCAGATAATCCTGATGATATTTTTCCGCCGCGAAAAATACGGCGAGCGGTACAACCTGCGTAACTATCGGATTTGGAAATGCCTTCGACGCCTCAGCAGCCTGAATAAATGCAAGGGCAGATCTCTTTTGCGCAGCCGTAGTGTAGAAAATTGCCGAACGGTATTGCGGCCCTACATCCGGGCCCTGGCGGTTAAGTTCTGTCGGATCATGCGCCACGGCAAAAAAAATGTACAGAAGCTGTTCATAAGTGACTTTTGCCGGATCGAACTTGATCTGAACCACTTCCGCATGTTTCGTGGTGCCGTTGGAGACGTCATCGTAGTTTGCGGTTGTCTTTGTCCCGCCGGCGTACCCGGACTTTACATCGGTAACGCCATTCACATGCTCAAAAACTGCCTCGACGCCCCAGAAACAGCCTCCGGCAAAAACAGCGGTTTGTTCGACAGCCAACGCATTCGACGAAAGAACCGTGAAGGCTGCCATAAAGAAAACGACGTTAAGAATTACTTTGTTCATGATAGTAAAATACTTTTCCCTGCCGATTTTATTCGATTATAATCAAAAATTGAATTAGAAGTAACAAAAAAGCCCTTTCTTGTCTGTTAGAATGTTCTGGTTCGCAATGATATCAACCTGATTGTACAGAGAAATTTGCTCTTATGAAGGATTCTGTCGATTCATCACGAGCTCCGGAACCTGTAGGGCTTTATCCGCACGCGCGCCGGGTCGGCAACTTGCTTTTCCTGTCGGGCGTCGGGCCGCGTGAAAGAGGAAACAAGGCGATTCCGGGTGTCGAATTGAACGAATCGGGCGAAATCGTTTCATACGATATCGAAACGCAGTGCCGCTCGGTCTTTCAAAATGTAAGGTACATTCTTGAGGACGCCGGTTCGTCCTGGGACAAGATCGTGGATGTAACCGTGTTTCTGACGAATATGGAGGACGACTTCGCGACCTATAATCGTGTTTACGCCGAGTATTTTGCCGACAATCAACCGTGCAGGACGACGGTCGAGATAAATAAATTGCCGACGCCGATCGCGATAGAATTAAAGGTGATCGCCATTATAGACTGAAATATATTGCGGACTGGAATATCCACGTTCCGACATAATACAAACAAAAAGGAGAAATAAAATGATAGCAGCAGAAACAAAGGCAGTCGCGACACGCGGTTATGCAACACACGGCCCTGAGGCGAAGTTCGAACCGTTCGAATTTGTACGACGCGAAGTAGGAGCAAACGACATCCTTATCGACATCGAATATTGCGGCATTTGCCACTCTGACATTCACCAGGCAAAGAACGAATGGCCGGATCTTATGCCCGCGATGTACCCGATGGTTCCCGGACACGAGATCGTTGGCCGCGTTTCGCAGGTTGGCGACTCTGTAACGAAATTCAAGGTTGGCGATGCGGTCGGCATCGGCTGCTTCATCGATTCGTGCCGCGAATGTCCAAGCTGTACTTCGGGGATCGAACAATATTGCATCAAGGGTTCCGCGTTTACATACAACGGCACCGAGATGGATCGCGTGACGCCGACATACGGCGGTTATTCAAACCACTACGTTATCGATCAGAAATATGCTCTTAAAGTAAACGCCACGGGAGATCTTTCTGGGGTTGCACCGTTGCTTTGCGACGGGATAACGACCTACTCGCCGCTCAAGCGGTTCAAGGTCGGGCCGGGACAGAAGGTCGGCGTTGTCGGCCTCGGCGGCTTGGGCCACATGGCAGTTAAGATTGCAAAGGCGATGGGTGCAGACGTAACGGTTTTCAGCACGTCGCCTTCAAAAGAAGCCGATGCGAAAACGCTCGGTGCCGACAATTTCGTCGTGAGCCAAAATCCTGATGCGATGACGCCGTTGGCAAATTCGTTCAATTTCATCATCGATACAGTGTCCGCCGCTCACAACCTGATGCCCTACATCGGGCTTCTTGGATACGGCGGTGCAATGGTCGTGGTCGGCGTGCCGCCCGAACCGACAATGTTTCATCAGGGCTCGCTGATAATGGGCAATCGAATTCTCGCCGGAAGCTTAATCGGCGGCATTCCCGAAACACAGGAAATGCTTGATTTCTGCGCCGAACACAACGTCACGGCAGATGTCGAACTCATTACCCCGGACCGCATCGAAGAAGCTTACGACCGCACGATCAAGTCGGACGTGCGGTACCGGTTTGTGATCGACATGCAGAATGTATGAGATACGTCGCACTTCCGCGTGGCATTAATGTTACCGGGAGCAACATGATCAAGATGACGGAGCTAAAGGCGGCGTTCGAGTCGCTCGGATTTGATAACGTCAACACCTATATAAACAGCGGCAATGTGGCGTTTGATTCGAAAAAAATCACTGAAGCGGTGATTGTTAAGAAAATCGCACGCGTCGTGGAAGAGTTAGCCGGTAAACCGATCAGTATAATGGTTCGCGAGCAAAAAGACATTCTTCGCGTTCTCGAAAATAATCCGTTCGACGGGCAATTCGAAAGTCATAAAGAGATGCATGTGCTTTTTCTCAACGAAGAATTGACGGAAGAAAATAAAAAGATTCTTACTGAAAACGTTCCACCACCTGAAAGATTCAGTGTTGCTGGACGCGAGATCTATTGTCACCTGCCGCTGGGTGTCGCCGACAGTTATCTAGGGCGTGGCCTGTTCGAGAGAAAACTAAAAGTCTCCGTAACCGCCCGAAATTGGCGAACGGTGGAAAAACTTGCAGAATTATAGTTATGAGTATTCGACGGCCGTTCAATTTCAAACAATGGATCGACGAACACCGGCACCTACTGAAGCCGCCGGTCGGGAACCAGTGTGTCTATGACAACGACGATTTTATCGTGATGGTTGTCGGCGGGCCGAATTCCAGGAAAGACTATCATTGGGACGAAGGCGAGGAGCTTTTTTATCAGCTAGAAGGCGACATGAAGGTGCAGATCCAGGAAGATGGCAAACCGGTCGATGTGTCGATCCGCGAAGGCGAGATGTTCCTGCTGCCGCCGCGTGTTCCGCATAATCCGATCCGCGGAGCAAACACTATCGGCCTTGTCATCGAACGCAAACGCCGCGACGGCGAATTCGACGGCCTGCTCTGGTTCTGCGAAAACTGCAACGAAAAACTCTACGAAGAATATTTTCAACTCGAAGACATAACCACACAGTTTCAAGGCGTTTTCAAAAAATTCTATGGCTCGGAAGATTTGCGCACTTGTAAGAATTGCTGCGCTGTGATGGAACCACCATCTATTGTAAGTTAGCTGGACGAGCTAGTCAGAACATGCTAAAGATCGACGTCCACACACACATTCTTCCAAAAGACATCCCGAACTGGAAAAAAAAATTCGGTTACGGCGGGTTTATTAAGCTCGATCATTATAAGCAGTGCTCGGCGCATATGGTGCGGGACGACGGAAAACAATTTCGCGATATCGAAGAGAACTGCTGGGATCCCGAAAAGCGGATCGAGGAGATCGATGCTTCGGGAATAAATGTGCAGGTGCTTTCGACCGTTCCGGTAATGTTCAGTTATTGGGCAAAACCGAATGACGGATTTGAAATTGCCAGGCATCTAAACGATCACATTGCAGATATTGTCACAGAGTTTCCGCTTCGTTTTGTCGGGCTTGGAACCGTGCCGATGCAGGATACGGCGCTTGCAATCATGGAGCTTGAGCGGTGCAAGGAAATCGGCCTTTTAGGTGTCCAGATCGGTACAAATGTCAATCAGCTAAATCTTGGCGAAGAACGGTTTTTCGATTTCTTCAATGCTTGCGAACAGCTGGAAATGGCTGTTTTCGTTCATCCCTGGGAAATGATGGGCGAAGCCGATATGCAGAAATACTGGCTGCCGTGGCTGGTGGGAATGCCGGCCGAGGTTTCACGGGCAGTCTGCTCGCTTATCTTTTCAGGCACATTGCAACGCCTGCATAATTTGCGGGTCTGTTTCGCGCACGGCGGCGGGTCTTTTCCCGCTACGATCGGCCGAATCGATCACGGCTTTAACGTCCGGCCCGATCTTTGCGCCATCGATAATCCGCACAGTCCCCGAAAATATCTCAGCAAGATGTATTTTGATTCGCTAGTTCACGAACCAGCTAAGCTTGATTATCTGATAAAGCTCGTCGGAGCCGATCAGGTAATGCTTGGCAGCGATTACCCGTTTCCATTGGGCGAAGCAGAACCCGGAAAACTTATCGATTCAATGCCGTATGACGACTCGATAAAGGAAATGCTTTTTAACGGGGCGGCTTTAAACTGGCTCAATCTCGATAAAAGATTATTTGAAACATAAAAAAAGGCCGGCGATATGTTCACCGACCGTCACAGCTAAGGTCTGCTGACTTTATTTTGAGCTTATCCGTGAAACACGGACACCGCGGGTTTTTCCGCTGCCTATATTGGGGATGGAATAAGCAGTTGTGTGGGTTGAAATATTAGCTAAAACACGACGTTCGCCGTCAACGTCAAATCTCAGTTCGGGCTTGCTTTCCCGCACCTCGCCCTCACGAACTGCGAGAGCAATAAGTACGCTTTCGCCGTCTTCGTTGAAGAAAGTAACGTTAACGGTTCCGGACGAACTGCTGTTTACTTTGATGTCATAATTGCCGGCCGGCAGTGTCTTGTCGCCGATGCTGAACGCAAATGGAATGCTGGCCTCAACCTTTGTTTCGGATTGCGCATTCGCCGAAACAGCAGAAAATACAAGTGCCAACGTAAGAAACGAACAAATTTGGATGATCTTTTTCATGAGTACTCCTTGAAATATATAAATTTTTCCGACGTGCGATTTATCGCCGTCAGCGATTAACGCGGCAAAGGCAAGCGATATGTGTCACGGTTTGTAAAAATTCGCTCGCTCTTTGCACCATCTATACGACTGTAGTTTGGCAGATGTTCCGGTTAAACTTGCTTTCGAACTTAATTCTTTATGAACGAGAATGAATTTGTATTTGAAAGCGGAGTGGAGTTTGCGATCCGCATGGATGCTGCGGATCCGCTTCGCGGCTTTCGCGAGCGGTTTTTTATGCCGCTAATGCAAACCGGTGAAGATGTTGTCTACTTCACGGGAAATTCGCTCGGCCTCCAACCTAAAACCGCTCGTTCGTATATCGAACAGGAATTGGAAGATTGGGCGCGGCTTGCCGTAGATGGGCATTTGCACGCAAAAAATCCCTGGCTTCCTTATCACGAATTTCTGACAGAACAAATGGCACGCGTAATCGGGGCAAGATCTGTCGAGACAGTTGTGATGAACTCGCTGACGGTCAACCTCCATTTGATGTTGGCCTCGTTTTACAGGCCAACCGCTGAGAGGTGCAAGATCGTTATAGAAAAAGAGGCGTTTCCGTCGGATCAATACGCGGTCGAATCGCAACTGAAGTTTCAGGGCCGCTGTTCTGCCACACTGATCCAGCTCACTCCTCGCGAAGGTGAACCGACTCTGCGAACCGAAGACATCCTTGAAACCATTGACCGCGAAGGCGACAGCATCGCCCTAGTATTGCTCGGCGGCGTCAACTACTATACGGGACAGGCGTTTGACATGCGCGCGATCACAGAAGCTGGACATAAGGCCGGGGCCGTCGTCGGATTCGATCTTGCGCACGCGGCCGGGAACTTGGAATTGCATCTGCATGACTGGGGGGTCGATTTTGCAGTTTGGTGTTCTTATAAATACCTTAACGCGGGACCGGGTGCGGTCGGCGGCGCGTTTGTTCACGAAAGACATTCGAATAGTTTCGATCTGCCGCGTTTTGCCGGTTGGTGGGGCCACGACAAAGAAACGCGATTCATGATGGGTCCGGAATTCAAGCCCATGCCCGGTGCGGAAGGCTGGCAGATCTCGAATCCGCCTATATTGCAAATGGCCGCACTGCGAGCGTCGCTTGAGATTTTTGATGAAGCAGGAATGCCGAATCTTCGTGCAAAATCCGAAAAGCTGACCGGGTATTTAGAATATTTGCTATCCCGGATCGATAACGAACACATCTCTATAATCACCCCAAACAATACGGCACAACGCGGCTGCCAGCTATCGATCCGCGTGAATAATGCCGACAAGAGTTTGTTCAACTCAATCACCGAACACGGCGTCTTTGCCGATTGGCGTGAACCCGATGTCATTCGCGTCGCCCCGGTTCCCCTTTATAATTCGTTTGCGGATGTTTATCGTTTTGCTGAAATTCTTCGAGATTGTTTACATCGTTAGCCACGGAGGACACAAAGTTTACCGAAAATTCTCTGTGTCCTCGGCGGCAAAGATTCTTATGACCAAGGTAGTTATCATCGGTGCAGGACTCGCAGGTTCGCTGCTCGCAATTTATCTCGCAAAACGCGGTATTCAGGTCGATGTCTTCGAGTCGCGCGGAGATATGCGGAAGACTAATATTGCGGCCGGGCGTTCGATAAATCTTGCGTTGTCCGACCGCGGCATTGCCGCTCTACGCGAGGTCGGAATGGACGAATACATGCTCTCCGAAGCAGTGCCGATGTACGGCCGAATGATCCATTCCCTGTCTGGCGAAACAAAGCTACTGCCTTACAGTGGCCGGAAGGGCGAATTCATCAATTCTGTTTCACGAGCGGGACTGAATATCGCTTTGATGAACGAGGCCGAAAAATATCCGGGCGTTCAGTTTATTTTCGACGAAAGATGCACTGATTTTCATCTGGCAAGCGGCGAAGCTTCATTCGAAAGCGGACGCACTATCCGGGCCGATACTGTGATCGCGACAGACGGTGCCGGTTCAGCGGTCCGGGATTCCATGGCAAAAAGCCTTTCGGGCTTCTCTCTTTCACAGGTTTTCCTCGAACACGGCTATAAAGAGTTACATATTCCAGAGATTAGCGAGTTTCGCTCGAAACCAGACTTGATCATGCCTTCCGGTTCCTGGTTTGCGATGGAACCAAATGCACTCCACATATGGCCTCGGCACAAATTCATGATGATCGCCCTTCCGAACTTCGACGGCAGCTTTACGTGTACGCTTTTCCTGGCTCACAAAAGATCCCCTCCTCACGAAGGAGGGGTGGATGCCGTTTCGGCAGACGGGTTGGTTCTCTCTTCGGCGTTCGACCAACTCACATCCGAAGAGGCTGTGCTGGATTTCTTCAATCGGGAATTCCCTGACGCCGTTCCGCTTATGCCTACGCTCGTTGAAGATTTCTTCACCAACCCAACCGGCCAACTCGGCACGGTAAAATGCTGGCCTTGGAATGCGGGCGGCAAGGCTTTGCTGCTCGGTGATTCGGCACACGCCGTCGTTCCCTTTTACGGACAGGGCATGAACTGCGCGTTCGAAGACGTCCGCGTGCTCGACCAGCTTATCGAAAAACACGGCAGCTCCCCTCCTGTCTTAGGAGAGGTGGACGCCGTTTCGGCGGACGGGGTGGTGGAAGCATTGGCTGGGTCTATCGATTGGGAAAGCGTTTACACCGAATACGGCCAGCTTCGCAAAATAAATACCGACGCCATTGCAGACATGGCCGAAGAAAATTTCTACGAAATGCGCGACGCCACCGCCGACCCCGTTTTCATTCGCAAACGCGAGCTAGAGACAAAACTCGAACAAACCTATCCCGACTATTTCTCAAAATATTCAATGGTCACCTTCCGCGAAGATCTGCCGTATTCGGTCGCAAAGGAAAAAGGCAACGCTCAGGACCGGTTCTTGATGGAGATATGCTCTGGGGTTGAAAAAGTGAACGGATTGGATTTGAAAGAAGTGCTTTCAAAAATACGTGATTTGTAATGATTGGTTTTGAACTATTGGAATCTCCGATCGATATATCGATTCCGCTTAAATTCAACCAACCTCAACCGAATGCTTACGGCGTTCAGACAGCGATGTCGAAGCCGGTCGAGGCTGGCGAATTGGTTGGTGATACCCGGCTCGGCGGAAGCGTTAATTTTGAGCAGTACACATTCATTCCGCATTGCAACGGCACGCATACCGAATGCGTCGGGCATATTACGCACGAGCGAATTTCGGTGAGAGATTGTGTGCAGGATGTGTTGATGAAAGCGGTTCTGCTGTCAGTAACCCCGGAACATAGCGACGAGTCGGATGATCCATTGATAACGGCCACAGCTATTGCATCTGCATTTGAGTCAGAAAAGGGAGCGGCAACTACCGGCTTTCCGTCGGGTCTTATTAAAACTTTTAGGCCACCTGCCGACGCAGGCGATTCTGACCAGCCCATGACGATTGCTCTTATCGTTCGCACGCTCCCGAATGATGACGGCAAACTGACACGTCAGTACGGCGAAGTAGTTCCACCTTACTTTACGACCGAAGCGATGCAGTACATCGTCGACTGCGGCTTCAAACACCTGCTCGTCGATCTTCCGTCGATCGACAGGTTGTTTGATGAAGGCAAACTTTCGAACCATCGGATTTTTTGGAATGTCGAGCCTGGAAGTTTTGAAACGAATGAGAGCACGAGAATAAACAGCTCTATCACAGAATTGATCTATGTTCCAAACGAAGTCGAGGATGGAAATTATATATTAAACCTCCAAATTGCTCCTTTTGAATCCGACTGCGCCCCAAGCAGGCCCTTACTTTTCAGAATTAATTGACCAGCAGATAAACGCCGATAAGAAATGAAGCCGTTTATCTTTATAGAAAATCTTTGTTTATCTGCGGTTAGATTCCTTACTTCACAGCATGTTCGATTGCTGATTTTAGTTCCGTTTTCTTGAATACGTAACCTGCTTCGACGAGCCGTTTTGGAATTACTTTCGTGCTTGCTAACAGTAGTGCGTCGCCCATTTCCCCTAATACGAGATTCACTGCGAACTCAGGTACGGGCAGGAATGTCGGGCGGTAGAGCACCGAACCCAGCGTCTTTGTAAATTCTTCATTCATAACGGGGTTAGGCGACGTGACGTTTATGGCACCCCGTAAGTTTTCATTCTCCAATGCAAAGTTTATTATCGCGACCACATCGTCCAGCGAGACCCAGCTCATCCATTGCTTGCCGCTGCCGACAACACCGCCTACGCCCAATTTGAACGGGGTTAACATCGTCGCCAGAGCGCCGCCGTCTTTTGAAAGCACGATTCCGGTTCGGAGCAACACGGTTCGAATGCCCATGTCCTCGGCTCGGCGCGATTCCGCCTCCCATTCCTTGCAGACATCGGCCAGAAACGTCTTTCCGGCTGCACTCGTTTCGGTTACTTCTTCGTCGTCCCGGTCGCCGTAGAAACCGATCGCCGAGCCTGAGATGAAAATTTTTGGCTTCTTTTCAAGCTTTGTAAAAGCCTCGATCATCGTCCGCGTACCGAAAACACGGCTGTCACGGATCGCCTTTTTCTTTTCATCTGTCCAACGAAGGCCGCTGACGTTTTCGCCCGCAAGATGAATAACAGTATCCAGTCCTTCAAGCCGCGGTAAATCATCATCGGCAAAGCCGGTATCCGCGCTCCATCGGATGTGCTCATCGCTTTTCGGTTCGCTCCGAGACGCCAGAAGCATTTCATGGCTTTTTTCCTTAAAGCCGTTTTGCAAGGCTTTCCCGATCAAGCCGCTGGCGCCTGTAATGAGTATTCGCATAATGAAAATATAACCGCTGATTAAGCCGGATGCACCCCGACAGCTAATATATTCGATCGGCGTTCACTTCCGTTCGTCTACGGTTCAATACTTCTGTGATCGCAATTTTGCATGGACAAGCTCCGTCAAAAGCTGAATCTCACGGCCGGTCAGTTGCTTTTGGAAAGGCAGCATTCCGTTGCCGCCTTCGGCGATCTGCTTGTAAATCTCAGCTTCGGTATTGAACTTGAATTCGCCCGTACGAAGACTCGGTACGATTGTTCCGTCGTCGAGCGTCTTTCCTTCGCCTTCAGACCCGTGGCAAATGGCACAATTCTGGCGAAAGAGCGAGGCTTCGTAAGTTAAGCTGTCGGTAATAACGTAGCCCTCAGGCTTCGAATCTAAACACGCCGACAGTCCCAGTGCAAGAAATAGAAAGATTGTTCCGATCTTTAGATACGCCATTGCGCAAAATATAAGTTTTACGCACTAGGCAAATGGTACGCAAAGAAAAGCAACATAATAAAAGGAGATAATTAAGGTTAGCGAAGCTGGTATTTAACGAAGCTGATGCAAACGGAGCGGAACTATTCTCCTAAGTAACTGGCTGATCATAAATAACAGACGATAACTGTTCCCATTTATTATCTATCAGTTTTCAGCTGCTCCGAGGAATTGACAGGTATATCGATCCTGGGCAAAGCCTAGGTCTTGACGGCTTCTTCACGCAATAGGAGCTTGGATATCTTGCCGGTGTTCCCGATCGGCAGGCTGTCGCGAAACTCAACATGGCGCGGGTATTTATTTGCGGCAAATTGTCCTTTGCACCAGCCGATGAAATCCGATTCAGTAAGAGTTTCGCCATTCTTCAAAACAACAAAAGCCTTGACCTCTTCGCCGAGCCGCTCGTCTTTCACCCCCAAAACAGCACAAAGCGACACGGCCGGATGAGTCATAATTACTTCTTCGAGTTCGCGAGGGTAAATGTTGTAACCGCCGCGTAAGATCATATCTTTCTTGCGGTCTACGATGGCGAGGTATCCTTCCTCGTCCATCACGCCGATGTCACCCGAATGAAACCATCCGTTACGAAAAGCCTCGGCAGTAGCTTCGGGGCGTTTGTAATAACCCTTCATTATGTTCGCTCCGCGAATGACAACCTCGCCACGCTCGCCTCGCGGGACTTCATTGTCGTTTTCATCTACGCATTTCACATCGACGCCAAATATCGCTTGTCCGACGGTTCCGGGTTTCGAGGGCTTTTCGAAATGATTGAACGTAGCGAGCGGCGAAGTTTCCGAAAGGCCATAGCCTTCCATTACGCGGACGTTGAATTTTTCCTGAAACTCCTTCATCACCCCGACCGGCATCGGAGCTCCGCCAGACGTGCAGACTTTCATATTTTCAGCAACTTTGCTGATGTCGTAACCCGTTTCCTCCGCATACTTTAGCAATGCCCAATACATTGTCGGAACGCCGACCCAAAAATTCACTTTTTCCTTGACCATCGTGTCGAGCGTAGATTTCGGGTCGAATCGCGGGAGCAGAACCACTCGGTTGCCGCCGTAGATGTTCGTGTTCATCTGCACCGTCTGACCGGTTGTGTGAAACAGCGGAAGCGTGATCAAAACCGTCTTCTGTTCACCGTCGGTAAAATCTAGCACCGGAAGGTGAATGCTGTAAGTCGTTACAATGTTCGACCAAAGATTCAGGTGCGTCAGTTCGGCACCTTTTGGCTGGCCGGTCGTGCCGGAGGTGTAAAGAATCGCACACGTGTCGTCCGGCGCAGTCGGATATGTTTCGAATGTATCCGGTTGCGTTGCTATCAATTGTGTCAACGTCTTGTGCTCTGGAAAAGAAGATGCTCCCATCAACTCTTTCGTCATCACGATCAGATGTTTGCAAGATTCGACTTTATCAAAAGCCTCTTTCGTTGAGGCTCCCATCGGAAGTTCATCGGTTCCCTCGAAAACGAATATCGCCTTCGCGTCGGAGTCTTTTAATTGGTACGCGATCTCACGCTGTGTAAACAGTACGCAGATTGGCACGACCGCAGCCCCCGTCTTCATTATTCCGTAATAAACTATCGGGAAATACGGCAGATTCGGGCAATTTAACGCCACCTGATCGCCATAGCCAATGCCCATTTCGGCAAG
>JBQTJB010000208.1:0-3914 GCA_052387555.1 Blastocatellia bacterium
TTATTTGCTCGCTTTTTTAGGTGAGCAACTTACGCGTACCGGACGTGTCGGTGTTTTTTTCGGCAGTCTCATCCCGATAGCCGCAAGTGTCATCGCTATCCTTTGGTTCAATTTTGCGGGCAGGATAGAGATATTCAACGGGTTTTCAGAGAAGGGAAAGGAGATTCTCGCACGTCTTAAGCCGACGCAAAAAAAATCGCAGCGTGCTAATTTCTTTGTCGATCTAACCACCGGCCTCCGCGATTTCGATATTATCTTTAATATAGCTGGTTATTATCTGTTAACGCTCGGTTTTTTGGCGGCCGTTTTCCTTATCTTTACTGCGTTTGAGCTTTGGCGTTTTGCGGGGACGATCGAAGGCGGTATCTGGCTGCTGGCAAAGTATCTTTTCTTTCTACTGCCCTTTATTTATATCCAACTGGCCCCGTCCGCAGCAATGATCGCGACACTCGCAACGTATGTGATAAAGTCGCGCCAGAACGAGATAGTTACGTGGACGGCCGCGGGTCAAAGTATTTATCGGCTCTTACTTCCATGCTTTATCTTCATGTTGTTTCTAGGAATGTTAAATTGGGGATTGCAGGAATTGGTGGCTCCGCGTGCGAATCAGATCCAAGACGATCTTCGCAATCAATTAAGGAGCCGCGGGCTTGCCACAGACAAAAATGGTAAATATTGGGTTGCCAGCGACGATCGAATCTTTTCTTTTGAGTTAAATACAAACGCGTCTGATAACGTAATAACAGCGATTCCTTCTTGTGCCGCGTCATGCGCCATAAAAAACCTTGAGATCTACGAATTTTCTGGTAAGGAAGTAAAATTGCAAACCTTGTACCACGTTTCAAGCGCTGTGTGGGAATCTGATCGGATACGATTTGTGGGCGAAGCTAGAAAGACTTCGTTAAATGAAGGCAGAGTTGAAACCATACAGCCGAACGCCGGGGAACTTGCGGTAAACTCGAATCCATTTCTCGGAATTAGGAAAAAACCAAGCCAGTTGACCAGTGCCGAAACCAGAGAGCAGCTCGACAATACTGAATCGGATGTCGAACGCCGCACGTTTGCCGTTGCCCTGGACAAAAAATATACCGCTTTGTTTCTGCCGATGGTCATCGCGCTCTTTACGGCACCGTTCGCGCTTTCGCTTAGCCGAAAAGGGAAGGTCATCACGGTTGGTTTTGCGGTCGGGTTGTGGCTTGTATTTATGGCGATAACGTCAACGTTCGAACAGATGGGATTGAGCGGTTTCATGCCATCGGGAGTTGCGATGTGGAGTCCTTTGATCTTTTTCTCGATGCTTGGGATCTTTCTTATATCAAAGGTGCGTACTTAAATTTGCACTAGAGTTTAACGCAGATGTAGGCAAATATTGTGTCGTTGATCGACCCCGGTTTTACACGATTGCGTGAGCTCTTCTGAATCAGGTCGGACGATCCGGCGTTGAGCGAATTATTACCCGCGTCGAAAACAGAAGTTTTTTCCGTTAGCACCTGTTTCCTGCCGCAATCGACCGTTGCCTGCTGGATCGAAAACGCCGATGTTTTTGGTAAATTGTAACGCCTGTTAAAGGCCGCTTGATTCGACGGGACGATCTTGACCCAAAGCTGATAAATACCCTCGGTCTTTGGCTGAATATTTCGCGAAAAGTGTGTAAAGCCGTTTGTGCCTTCGACCGGTTTTCCGAGAACCGACCAGTTTTTCTCGTTAAGAAATTCGGTTCGTGCCTCAGTCGATTTTTCTTCCTGCCCAAAAACCGAACCCGCCGACAAAACTATCAAAATTAGAAACAGTTTTCTCATACATTTAATATCGTTCAGAATCGGGAAGTTTGCAAACAGACTAAAAGTGGCTATTTAACCTTTCATCTTCCTGCACTGCGAATGTGCTTTTGGCGAGACTCGTATTTTATCCAGGTGGAGTATCAGGTTTCCGTCGCGGTCGATCTCGGGCGTGACAAATTCGAGAGTGTCCGGCGGTCGTAGTGCAAACTCGGTCACCAGCCGATATGCTCTTACGATCTTTGCGCCGCGGCGGCCGTATTTTCTGGCCGGATAGGCGTTTCGGTCCCCGATCTCGGCCGGCTTCAGGCCCAGCCGCCGATTAAACTGGTCGAACATCAGCAAAAACGCCTCGGGCGAACCCAGCCGCTCATGCGTCACCCGGCTCATCACGATCGAACCCGCCCGGTTCAACGTCACATACAACCCCGACCAATGAGCCGCCACATCTCCCCTCGGCAACACCACCCAATGCACATTCATCAACGGCCGATTCCCATCCATGCAACAAACATATCACAGATGCAACATCATTGCAACCATGTCAGAACCGAGAGCGGTAGCGACCGGCCTCTGCTTACATCGTGAGAAAACGTCAGCTATACTATTCAGAATCGAAGCCTTAATTGGGAATGAATATATGGATAAAAAGTTGTTTGCTGAATTGATGGAAGGTGTACAACAGACGCTAGATCATGCCTCAGGCAAAGAAGTGAAAGGCGTCCGAGAAGTAATGAAGGACGTAAAAACTACCAAATCGGTGTCGAAAGAGTCGATAGCAAATCTGCGAAAGACAGCCAAGCTCTACTAGCCCGTCTGCTCCACTGCATTGGTTAGTATGGGCCGAGAAAACGCTCCCCATTAAAATGAATCAGATGAGTTGGTGCATCAGCTCGCCAGACCTCAGTTTCCCAAGCAATCTCTCCCAAAAATTTCCGCATTAGCTTCTCGTCCGAAAAAGCGGTCACGAACACAAGCCCCGCTGTCGAGCCTTTAAACAACTTCTTTAGCTCCTCATGTCGACGAGGGCTTACAGGACCGCTAGAAACGACCGCTTCAGCCAAAACAAGCCACTTTCTTTTCGGACAATAAATGACTACATCCGGCATGATGCCATGCTCGCCCACGGTTACCCCGAGAGTTAATAAAAGATTTTCGTTGAAGAACCCCCATTTTGATCCGGTATCTCCAACATAAACTAGTTCGCCGTCTGGAATAAACCTTGAACCAAACTCCTCGATTATCGACCGAATGAGGTCGCTATGCTTGCCCGGCGACATTGAGAATTGGATGTTCTGGGCCACCCGAACCGGGACTCTTATAGTTTCTCGTTCCCGCGAATACCGCTCCAAAAGCGTTGGTTGTTCAGCCAAGTACTGTTTCAACAAAAGATTCCAGTCGCGACTACCAAATGTCCGAATCAACTCTAGAGTGACGGTATTGATCTGGTATACCCACTTCGGGCTATTTACCGGCCTGTCAGGTTTATCTGGATTTTCGTGAACTATGCCGGCACTGACGAATACGTGCATAGCGCTTTTCCGTATTGTCTCCCGCGTATTAGGCGCATACCTTTTTCCATAATTCTTTGCAATCCATTCCATAATTGGAGTGATTCCAATCAGCGGTGCCTCCGCCCGTTTCCATCTTCTGTTCGGTTGCATGTCCAGAACCGCGAGGAGACACAAAGCGGTTTGCTCGCTAACCTGCGTTGGCGGGATTCCCAGCAAGGTGAGAATTTTAACTGCATCGGCTACATTCTTATGCATCGATTTTGAGGACATTTTTCAGGATTGAATCAGCGAATTGCTGGTCTGTCGGATCACCGTCTTGGGCGAACGCGCCCATTTGCAGGAGTGCAAAACGGGTTGGGTATTTCAGCTTTCGTAAATCGGTTGCATTTACTTGCGTATGTCCATTCATTCGTCTGAAATATTTGTCTACTGCCGTGGTATTGAGAAACGCGGTGAGACCGTAGACGAGGTCTCGCTCGAGACCTTCTTTTCTAAAATGAAAGACGTTGAGATGGTTCTCGAATCCAATCAGGTCATATCCTGGTAAGTGCGCGGGATCAAAAACACAGGCTCTAATCCGTCGCTTTTCTTCCTTCGAAGAAAACCGACGCACCAGCACATA
>JBQTJB010000209.1:0-50584 GCA_052387555.1 Blastocatellia bacterium
AGACAGTAAAGGTAGCGATAATCGGCGGCGGCGTTGCCGGGCTATCGGCTGCCTGGAAACTATCAAAAGAAAATCTTAATGATTTCTTATTGCTCGAATTAGAAAAAGAAGTCGGGGGCACGTCGCGAAGCAATTCCGGGCATCCGGTTGGCTACCCGTGGGGAGCGCATTACCTGCCCGTTCCGTTTCAGGAAAACACGGAGTTAATCTCGCTGCTCGATGAGATGTCCCTGCTGGAGGGACGAGTGACGAGTGACGAGTGGAGAGTGCGCGAGGAATTTCTCTGCCGCGAACCGGAAGAGCGCGTTTTTTACAAAGGCCGCTGGTACGACGGACTGTATCTGCATGTCGGTGAAAGCGAGGAAGACAAAAGGCAGTTTGCCGAATTTCAGAAACAGATCGACTATTGGGTAAACTGGCGTGACGGTTCGGGAATGCGAGCTTTTATTGTCCCGACGGCATTGTGTTCAAAAGATGCAGAGGTGACGGCGCTCGACAAGATCACATTTGCCGATTGGTTGCGGCTAAAAGGATTTACTTCGGAACGGCTTATTTGGTATTGCGATTACGCCTGCCGAGACGATTACGGGTTGAAACTCGATCAAACATCGGCCTGGGCCGGGCTTTTTTATTTTTGCTCGCGTGTACGGAAAAGCGGCGATGAATCGCAGGCGTTCATCACTTTTCCAGAGGGAAACGGGCGTTTCGTCAATCATCTTTTTGACAAGGTGAAAGACCACGTTCGTAAGGATCATGCCGTTGTCTCGATCGTTCCCAATGACAAGGGCGTCGATGTGATTTCGCTGAACGGCAACGAGCTTCGCGGATTTCATTGCAAGAAAGTTATCTTCGCATCGCCGATTTTCACGGCTCCTTACGTGATTCGCGGTTTCAACGAAGATCCGCCGTTTGCGGCGAGCGATTTTCAGCACAACGCTTGGTTCGTCGCAAATCTCTTTTTGAAGGACCGGCCGAAGCCGCGATTTGCAAAGGATTTTCCGCTTGCGTGGGACAACGTGTTGTACGAAAGCCCGTCGCTCGGATACGTGAACGCGACGCATCAAAAAGGCATCGATTACGGCCCGGCCATCTGGACGTATTACTACCCGATGTGTTACGAAGAGAATGGCCGGATTAAATTATTCAATTACGAATGGCGTGACCTCATTGACGTGTGCCTGACCGACATCTCCCGCGCGCATCCTGAGATCTATGACCTCTGCGAGCGGATAGATATAATGCGCTGGGGCCACGCGATGATCAGCCCGCGGTCAAACTTTATCTGGAGCGGCCTCCGTGAAAAAGCGATGCAGCCATATAGAAATATTCACTTCGCCCACACTGACCTAAGCGGCATAGCACTTTTCGAAGAGGCTTTTTATCATGGCCTCCGAGCGGCAATGGAAGTTATATCTGCCGAGACGTGGAGAGGCTGAGATTTTATGGAGAAAGCCCTGATTACAACCTCGGCGTCTTTGCGTCCCGGCGGAGATGATCACTGGCTTTTCTCACGCAATGTCGATCTAACTGTTTTTCTCGGCAGTGCTGTCGTATCTTTGTTACTTCTCGCGGCCGGTTGGCGGCTTGGAATTCTGAACGAAGAATCGCCGGATTGGACATGGATCTCGGCGGTGCTGCTGATCGACGTCGCGCATGTTTGGTCGACAAGTTTTCGGGTTTATTTCGATGTCCAAGAATTAAAGCGAAGGTTTTGGCTATACCTGCTCGTGCCGGTTTTCGGATATGCGGTGGGCGTGGCCTTGTATTCCGAAGGCGAGTTGACGTTTTGGCGGGCGTTGGCAATTGTGGCGGTCTTTCATTTTGTTCGGCAGCAATACGGCTGGGTCGCGTTGTACCGTAGAAAGCTTGGCGAAACGGAAAGTTGGACATGGTGGATCGACGCGGCGGCGGTTTATCTGGCGACGGTTTACCCGCTGGCGTTTTGGATGACAAGCCTGCCGCGAAACTTTCAGTGGTTCGTTGCTAATGACTTTTTTCATCTGCCTGAATTTGTAGAAACGGTCCTTTTCCCGGCGTATGTATTAGCTTTCACCGCCTATTTTGCAAAATCGATCTATCTTTATTTCTCAAAAGGCTTTTTGAATATCGGCAAAGACATAGTCGTTGCGACGACCGCCGTTTGCTGGTACGTCGGGATCGTGATGTTCAATTCGGACTACGCTTTTACGGTGACGAACGTCATAATCCACGGTGTACCATATTTTGCACTAATCTATGTCTACGCAAAAGCGCGGAGCGAATCGACTGGGCCGTTTTACAGAGCTTTTTCGCAAAACTGGGTAATATTCTTGACGACGCTTTGGGCTCTTGCTTATGTCGAGGAATTATTCTGGAACCGAGGCGTTTGGCATGAGAAAAACTGGCTCTTCGGCACAAATTGGGACTGGACAGGTTGGAAGGTGTATCTAGTTCCTCTGCTGGCAGTGCCGCAATTGACGCATTATATTCTGGACGGATTTATCTGGCGGCGTAAGAGCAATGCAAATTTCCGCATCGCGGGATAAATAAACAGGAGCGAGAATATCCGAACAGTTCCTTTTCGTTTCGTGGTTAAATATTAGTTATCGTGATGCGACAATTCAACAAATGCCATTGGGCGGTCGCCCTTAGCCTGTCGGCAGCGTTATTGCTTTCATGTAAAAGCTCAAGCGGTTCGGGCGGTTTTGATATTCTCGGTCCGTCGGACGAAACAGCCGAAGCCGGCAAACTCATACTCGAGGCTAATCAGGACCTGACGAAAATTAAAGTTTTATACAAGGAAAACGAAGGGAAGCGTCAGGAGCTAAAGAACGCGCTCGAAACCGATAACGAAGTTGAAGTAAAAAAAATTTCCGATCATGTCGTGAGCATTATTAACGAAGGCACTGCTTTCGGAATGAGCGCGATCGACAAGATCAAACAAGCGCAGTCGATGGAAATAAACAGCGACTTTCGAGACTATCTTCAGTTGAAAGAAGAGGCTCTTACGAGTCAGATGGAGGCATTTGAAAACTACCGAAAAGCGGCGCTTTCATTGCGCGACAATTACGACCCTAAGAATGCGCAGCTGCGTGAAAAAGTGAAGGTCGAGTTCACCGAGCGAAGCGAAAACTATCAAAAGATAATGGAAAAAGCCCGCGACTTTAGCAACCAAGCCAACGAGCTTTACAAGGAAACGCTGAAGAAACAGCGAAGCTAACACCAAATGGCAGGCAAGCCTGCCGCGAAACGTGAGCGGCTATACAATTCTGCCGCGAACCAAAAACTGATCTATCGGAACCGGCGCAACAGGTGCTGACGGACGCGGCATGTTTATTTGGGCCGGAGCCTTTGGGGCGTCAGGAGGAAACTCGAAAAAATGTTCGAAATTACCCTTCACTTCCTCTGGTGTTACGCGAATGGTTTGCCGGTTTTTGTCTCGGACAATTGTTAGCGTTGCATCGCCCTCTTTCTTTTCCCCGATCGCGCGCATCAGCTCCATGTTATTTGTGATCGCCTTGCCATCGACTTCGGTAATAATGTCGCCCGCTTTCAATCCCGCCTTGGCGGCAGCCGAGTTTTCACGGACATTGCTGATCATCACGCCGCCAGAAACGCCAAAAGTTTCACCCATCTGTTTTGTTATCGGATAGATCGAAACGCCGATCTGGCGTCCACCTCCCAAACGCCATACCAACCCTTGTCCGGGGGTTCCCGGTTCGATAAGGGCACGCGGGAATTCGTTGAATTCAGGAAGTTTGGGTGCGTTCGGCATCTGTGGAAACTGCATTTTTCCGACCTGTCCCGGAGTGCCAAACGCGAAGGCGCCGTCTTCAAACTTTGGCGTCGGCCTTGTTCCAACGGTAACGCTGATCTCGCGTTCCACTCCTGCCCGCAGCACGGTTATCTTTACCGTATGGTCTGGCGAAACTTCGCTAACGAGACGCGTTAGTTTGCGTGTGCTCGTCACCTCTTCGCCGTTGAATTTGATGATAACATCGCCATCCTGCAGTCCTGCGGTTTGGGCCGGCGAACCTTCTACGACCTTGTCTATTGCAACACCGCGGACTTCACGCAGGCCGAATTTCGAAAAATTCTCGCGGGTCACCTCTTCCGTTTGAACCCCAAGATAGCTGCCGCCGTCAAATGTCCATGAAAAGACCTTCGTCTCGCCCCTAACCTTCGGCTCCGGCGTCTGAGCGGCCGTAAATGCAGCCGCAACAACAATAAGCGAAATAAATGCAAATGATCTACGCATTATGTAACCTCCAATTTTCTTTGAATTAAACGGACTTTACGCTAGAAGCTTTTACGCACTCGATACAGCTTTTGTTGCGGCGCAGAAGGAAAAAGGTTGCTTTATGCAGAAACGTCAATACAAATGAGCGTGCCGATTGCCAAGGTTAGCCGCGTTTCAATTTCAGTAAATTTTCGGCCGCCGCTTCGAGCGTTTCATCCTTTTTACAAAAGCAGAAACGCGCCATTTGCGAACCGAGCGATGAATCGTGGTAGAAAGACGAGCCAGGAACGACGGCGACGCCGACCTCACGGATCAGGTGTTTGGTGAATTCTATATCGTTCGGAAAACCAAAATCCGAAATATCCGTCATCACATAGTATGCGCCTTCCGGCAAATCGCATTTGAAACCGGCCTGTTGCAGCACAGGCACAATGAAATCACGTTTTCGCTGATACTCCTTTTGCAATTCCTCGTAATAGCTTGGCGGCAGGCTGAGGGCGTAGGCGCCGGCGTGCTGCAGCGGATTTGCCGCGCCGACGGTAAGAAAATCATGAACCTTGCGGATTGCTGCCGAAATATCCGGCGGCGCGATGCAATAGCCGACACGCCACCCCGTTACCGAATAGGTTTTAGAAAGCGAATTAACCACAACTGTGCGATCCCGCATTCCTTCTATCGTTGCCATCGAAATATGTTCAAAAGGATCACCGTCTTCTTCGATGTTGTAGGTTATGTGTTCGTATATCTCATCGGTAAAGCAAAGCGCGTGGTGTTCCTTGCAGAGATCGGCAATGAATTCTAATTCCTCGCGGCTGAATACCTTGCCGGTCGGGTTGTTCGGGTTGCAGATGATGATCGCCTTCGTCCGTTCGTTGAATGCGGCTTTCAATTCCTCGCGGTCAAAAACGAAGCCGTTATCCGTTCGATAAAGCGGCACGTGTCTCGGCGTCGCGTCAGAAAGGATAGCGTCGGGTGCGTAGTTCTCGTAAAAAGGCTCGAAAACGACGACCTCTTCGCCCGGGTCGACCGTCGCCATCATCGCCGCGATCATTCCTTCGGTCGAACCGCACGTCACTGTGATTTCGCTTTCCGGGTCGATATCCATCCCCAGAAACCACATCGTCTTTTTAGCAATGGCGTCGCGAAAACTCTTCACGCCCCACGTGATCGCGTACTGGTTGTGGTCGCCGTCGATCGCTTCTTTGGCCTTCTGCTTTATATCTTCGGGGGCGGGCCAGTCGGGGAAACCCTGCCCAAGATTTACCGCCCCGTACTTTACCGCTTCGCGGCTCATCTCGCGGATAACGGATTCGGTAAAAGACGCAGCTTTTTGAGAGATTCTGTTCTTTGATATCTGTGGTTGTGACATATAAGAATTTAACCACAGATGTACACAGATTCACACAGATAAATCACGGATATTTAATCTGTGATTATCCGTGCTTATTATCTGTAGCTGGATTTTAATTCTTAGAGCCGAAGCGGAACGTTATGCCTGCCGAGACCGTGAACGGATAGCCGGGTGTTGCGTGGATACGTGTGCCTACTTGTGAGTCTTCGCCTGGCAGGACGCGCGATTCGAAAAAGTTCTGCGTTTCAAAATATTTCTTGTTGAATAGGTTATCGACCGCGAAGTTGAGATCTATCCATTTGCGCAGGCGTTTTGTCAGATAAAAATCAACAACATCGTGACCCGAAGCCTTGATAGCGGCGTCTTCGGCATCTAGCCGGTAGCTGTTTATATGCCGCCAGTTCAGAGAGAAATTGAATCCTCGCAACTCGTTAAATACGAGACCGCCATTGGCGACCGTTTTCGGAGCCGAATCGACGATCACACGCTGTCCGTCCGCAGTAAATTCACCCGGGTAATATGCATCGATGACTTGTGTCAGTCCGCCGTTTAAGCTGAGAAATCGATTGAAACGGATCGAATTGCGAATCTCGAATCCGTAAGACCGCGAATGTCCGGCAAGCTCGATGCTGCCATCATCGGGAATGTAAACCTGCTCGTTAGAGCGGTCAAGGAGAAACGTGCTGAAAACGAGCGAAACGCGACGTGAGTTGTACGAAGTTCCTGCCTGATAAAAATCGGTTGTCGAAATCTTCGGCGCTTCGGGCTGGCGTATGACACCGCGAGCGTCCTGCGACGAAATACCGCGTCCGTAGTTCGCGTAAAAAGAAATCGGCATTACATCGAACGGCGACCATGCAACCGCAATCTTGGGCTGAAATTTTACGTCGCTTTCACGGCCGGAAAGCAGATCACCGCAAAGACGCGGAGACATCGAGGAACAGTGGTCAAAGCTGGGATTGTCCAAGTTCAAAGAGCCGAACTCGAAACCGTCTACATCGAAATCAAAATAATCGAACCGCAAACCCGCATCCACACGCAAATGCCCGTCAAATAAAGCGAAAGTATTCTGAATGTAACCTGAATAGTTATTTACTTTTGCGTTTGCATCCGTCAGCAAAACATTCGGATTGTCGATGTTTTCCGGCAGGAATTTTCGATTCGGATTTCTTGAAATTGTCGGATACAACCCGACTCTTATTTGATTTAGGTGTACGCCACCTCCGATGGCAAGCAGCGACTGTACTCCTGCAAATTTATATGGCTGCATAAACAGAAGGTTACCGCCTTCCTGCAATCGGCTGTCGTGCTGCTGAATTTCATCACCATAAATCGGATCGGCGAGAAAGAACGTGAAGTTAGAGAACAAATCGAACAAAGAACGACCGACGAAAGCGTCTGCCTTGAAAGTCGTGCCCGATTTCCATTCCTTTCGGTAGTATGCGCCAACCGTGGCGAGCCTGACGCTGCCGCCATTCTCAGGGTCAATAGCATCGAAACGCCCGAGTCTGCCAGCAGCTACTTCGTCAAGCGGTATCTGGCCGGACGAAAAAAAGTTGTTCCGCCCAAAAATTACCTTCACGCCAACCGCCTGCGTGTCGCTGAACTTGTACGTCACGTTACCCGAAATATTGTCGCGGCGATAATTGAGCGGGTTTTCGAACGGGCCGTCCGTGTAGCTCGGCTCGTAAGCGACAAACGCATCTATATTTTTCATGCTTGGGCTGTAAGCAAAAAAACCGCGAAAGGTGTTGAATGACCCGCCCTGAACCCGGGCGGTGAACCGGTCCGGCAGCGATTCCCTGAGCTTGATCCGTACTACGCCCAGGCCCGAAAAATCTCCGTAAGCGGCCGAGAACGGCCCATTGATTATCGACACGTCACGTACCAGTTCGGGCGAGATCGATTTAAGATTGCCGAGATACCCCTGCCCGTGTCCCTGTGTGCCCTGATTTTGTTGAATATTATCGACCAGAATCTTAAGACCGCCATTCACGCCGCCATGATCCGTGTTGAAACCGAACCGTCGAATTTCGAGCGATTTTCCGCCGCCTTCATGCTGACCGGCGTTGATCCCGGCATTCAATGTAAAGATAAGCTGATCGTCACGGCCAAATAATGAATTCTTGTAAATCGCTTCGTTACGCAATTCGATATCGGGAGCAAGTGCATCGGCCTCTATAGTTACGCTGGCTGTTACGGGCGGGGCAACATAGGAAATTTTCAGCTGCAGATCGTTGGTTTTATCCGCAGAGGAAAAGGCACGCTCAAACGGGGCAATGTTTTTACCGAAAAATCTGACTGTGACCGTTCCATTCGGAACCTCAACCGAAAACGCCCCTTCGGCGTCGGTTGCAACGGTTTTTTTGCCTTCCGCTGTCTCAACCTCGAAAACCAGGTTCGGCACCAGCTCAAATTGTGACGACACCACAACGCCCGAAAGCAATCGTGTGCCTTGCGCATTGGCGATAGTAGACATTGATGCGAGAAAAATGAGGACGACTAAAACAAAGACCAATTTAGCGGAGGCCGCGTTCCGGATGTCTGTCATAAAGATTTACCTTCCGTAATATTCAAGCAGCGTAGCACGAATCACTAAAACGTAACACTAATAATTCGGCTTATTCCTTGAATCGGATTCAAGTTGAAGATCAGGTGATGTCGGATGACGGTAACGTAAGGAAAAGTTTGCCGTTCTTAATGCCTTTCAGGCTGAGCAGACGATTGGACAGTTCTACAATCTCGGCGACCACGCCGCTGAGCGCGATCACCTCCATACAATCGTCATGGCTAACATGAAGGTGCATTACCGAAAGAATAAGCTTATGAAAATCGTGCTGGATCTCGGCCATTTCCTGCAGCAAATTGCGGGCATGATGATCGTAAACAAGCGTTAAGCTGCCGAGCGCGCGCGCCCTTCGATCGCGGTCTATTCGTTGCTGTATCAGCGCATCACGAATGAGGTCGCGAATGGCCTCTGATCTGGTCGCGTAACCGTGTTCGGCAAGAAACCGGTCGTAGTTCTCGAGCAGGCTTTCGTCGATGCTAACGCCAAATCTAATGAGTTCACTCAATTACCTTTATTCTCCAGTGTTAACGATTAGTGTTTGTGTTTTTGCTGTCGTCGCGGGCAGCTCCTTTTTGCATATCGTTTCGACGAATCTGACGACCACAGCAGAATTGTTCGATGTCACGCTATTTCATGAAACCGCAATAGCGGCGGCAATCATCGACAAGAGAGTTTTGATGTTTAGAGTCATAAGTTAATAACCGTTCGGGTGTTTCTGATGCCAATTCCATGCGCTTTCGATTATTTTATCGAGTTCGGCAAACTGTGTTGTCCAGCCCAAAACATCGCGGGCTTTGGCGGCATCTGCTACAAGTTTTGATGGGTCGCCAGCCCGGCGTGGAGCAACTACGGCTTTGATCTCTTTTCCGGTAACTTGCCTAGCAGTTTCAACTACTTCATTCACCGAATACCCATTTCCATTGCCGAGATTGATAAACTCCGAAGATTTGTCTGCTCGAAGGTGACCGAGCGCAAGCAGATGAGCCTGGCTTAGGTCGCTGACATGTATGTAATCGCGGATGGCGGTTCCGTCCGGCGTCGGGTAATCATTTCCAAAAATCGAAACGTGAGGAATTTTATCTTGCGCGGCAAGAAGCGTAAGCGGGATTATGTGAGATTCCGGGTCGTGGTGCTCACCGCGTTTTGCGGTTGCGCCGCAGGCGTTAAAATATCGGAGAGAGACAAATTTCAGTCCGTAAGCAAGATCGTAGCTTTCAATGGCGCGTTCGACCATGTATTTCGTCCAACCGTATGGATTTGTCGGCTGCTGCGGGTGCTTTTCGTCGATCGGTACGTATTGCGGTTCGCCGTATGTCGCGCAAGTAGAAGAAAAGACGAATTTCTTTACGTCATGTTCAATCAAAACGTCGAGAAGCCGCAGCGTCTGCGTCACGTTGTTTTCGAAATACTTTGCCGGATTCTCGACCGATTCCCCGACGTATGCGTAGGCCGAAAAATGCATACAGGCCTCGATGTCGTGATCGCCCAGAATTTTGCGAACAAGGTCTTTGTCTCCGATATCGCCTTCGCAAAACGGCACATCAGAATCTAGGGCGTGCCGGTGGCCGTGAACGAGATTGTCGATAACAACGGCCTCTTCGCCCTTATTTCGCAAATCTTCCACGACGACGCTGCCGATATAGCCCGCACCGCCTGTTACCAAAATCGCCATTTGTATTATTTTTCAGCCAGCTGCAAACCCGACGGATGAGCAAAGACCTTTTCTTTGGTTTCTTTGGTTTGTTCGACCGAATTCTTGCCGAGGTCGATGCTAGATTCGGGCAGGAAGTCGTTAAAGATGCGTCGTATCTCCGATTCGTCGCTTGCTTCCACAGCAGTTTCGAAATCACCCAAAACTCTTGTAACCTCCTTTTCGGAGTAAGTTGCGATCTTGCCGATGAATATTTTTGGATGTAGTGTCGTTACCAGATTTTCGCCGGTTATCTCCAGTTCCTCGAACAATTTTTCACCTTTGCGGACGCCGGTGAATACGATGTCGATATCCTCGTACGGGATCAGTCCCGAAAGACGGATCATGTCCTCGGCAAGATCGAGTATTTTCACGGGTTTGCCCATATCAAGAATAAATATTTCGCCGCCGGAGCCGAGCGCGCCCGCCTGCAGAACAAGCTGCGACGCTTCCGGGATCGTCATGAAATAGCGCGTCATTTCGGGATCGGTAACGGTGATAGCTTCGCCCTTCTGAATCTGCTCGCGAAAGATCGGCACGACGGAGCCCGCCGAACCAAGAACATTCCCGAATCGAACCGCCATGTAACTTGTGTCGAAACGCTGGTTCAACGTCTGTAAAACTATCTCGGCGACGCGTTTCGACGCTCCCATGATCGAGGTCGGGTTCACCGCCTTGTCGGTCGAGATAAGCACAAAATCCTTTACGCCGAATTCGCCTGCCAGCTCGCCGAGCATTCTTGTAGCGAAGACATTGTTTTTTATCGCCTCAGCTGCGTTAGCTTCCATCAGCGGAACGTGTTTGTGGGCAGCGGCGTGGAAAATAACATCAGGGTTGTGCTTTCTAAATATTTCGCGCATCCGTGGAATATCACTGACATCCGCGATCAATGGAGAAAAGCTCGTGCCTGTATGTTCCGTTGAAAGTTCGCGTTCGATTTGAAAAAGGAAAAATTCTGCTCTTTCGACAAGCAATAGATTCCGCGGACCGTAGGCGACGATCTGCCGAACAAGCTCCGAACCGATGGAACCGCCGGCCCCGGTTACCATCACTGTTTTATCAGCCAAAAGATCGTGAAGATTTTTGTCGTCCAGCGTTACCGGATCGCGGCCTAAAAGATCTTCGATCTGAACATCGCGCAAGCGGCTGACCGAAACCCGGCCATTTGCAATTTCATTAAGGCTGGGCACGATCTGCGCCTTTACGGGAATCGAACGGCAAAGCTCGATCACGCGGCGAATTTCTTTGCCCTGCGCCTCGTCGATCGCGATCACGACTTGCTCGATGTTCAATTCGTCGACAAGCTTTGGAAGATCTTCGGTTCCGCCGAGTACTTTAATGCCGCTAACGCTTCCGCCTCTTTTTCGCTGATCGTCGTCAACAAAGCCGCGGATATCCAGTTCGGCGTCGAACCGACCGCTGACCTCCTTGGCCAGCGTCGCGCCGATCCTTCCGGCGCCGACGAGCAGAGCGGCCTTTCGTTTCAGTCGTTTTCGCCCTACAAAAGTCCTTTTGTTGTCGCCGATCTCGTAAATAAATCTCCGAAGCACCCGTAATGCCAACATTCCGCCAAAAGCGAGAACAGTGTCGATCAGGATTACCGAAACCGGCACCTGCCACATGTTGAATTCCTGGAGAAACGGCATAAATCGGATTGCAAACAGCAGCACGACCGAGATCAGCGCCGCTTTAAGAAAGGCCTTGATATCCTCGATGCTTACGTATCGCCAGAGTATCGAATAACCGCCGACAAGGAAAAGAGCGGAAAACTGAACAAAAATAACAAATGGAAGCTGGCGGACGGCTGTTTCAAGATGGTAATCGCCGAGCTGGACGTTGATGGCAGGAAGATAAGAAAGCAAAAATGCGATCGAAAGCACCGCAACGTCCGCCAGAAACTGGAACGGGCGACGCAGGAACCAAAACCTGTCGGTTAGCTGTGTTTCTTCGCTCACACGGTATTTTCCCTTAAATGATAATGAATGTATACATTGAAATTACCCTTGCTTCCGCAAATATGTCAATAGTCAGATCGAACAGCAAGGCATCCTATTTGTTCTTCGTCGGTTAGAGACAACGGATTCAATAAATAATTGAATCAAAGACGTTTGTGAGTTATTCTGAGTCTGGCTTCCGTTATTAGAGGTTTACCAAATGCATATTCGTTTGATTTTTTTGTCATTAATGGCATTTTGCCTGATTTCAGTGGTTGACGCGCAGACTTTGCCAATTGATGTCGAAATCCAAAAAGGCTATTTACTGGGCCCCGGCGACGAGGTGACCGGAAAGGTGCTCGGCGAACCGCAGTTCGATTTTGTAGCCACTATCGATGAGGATGGCCGGATCGAGGTACCTTTTCACGACAAACCCGTCTCCGCGAAATGCAAAACCGAACGCGAGCTCAGGGTCGAGATAACCAGGCTTCTTTCAGTTTATCTAAAGAATCCACAAGCGAGCATTCGCGTAACTCAGCGAAACAGCCGCCCGCCGGCAACCATCTACGGAGAGGTCGTTACGCCGCAGCAGGTTGTTCTCACACGCCGTTCTACCTTGCTCGAACTTTTATCATTTTCGGGCGGCGTAAAAGAAGAGGCCGGGGGAATGATACAGGTTTTCAGAACCCGCAGGCCGGTTTGCGCCGAAGCTACCACCGAAAACAATTGGGAGGCCGATGCAAGCGTCGGGCTTGACGTGCCGTCCCGAATGTACAGCCTCACCAGCCTGCGTTTAGGCAAGGAGGAGGCGAATCCTGTAATTTTGCCTGGCGATGTGATCGTGGTTCAAAAAGCGGCACCGGTTTACATTACAGGCGAAGTAAACTCACCGCAGGGAATTTACTTGAAAGAAGGCGGACTGTCCCTGACGGAAGCGATTGCGAAGATAGGCGGCGTTCGACGCGAAGCAAAAACAAAGGATATAAAGATCTATCGCCTGAAGTCGAACTCAAAAGACCGCGAGGTGATAACCGCCAATTACGACCTGATCAAAAAACAGCAGCAGAAAGACATAATGCTCGAGCCTTATGACATCGTCGAAGTCGATAAAGCGAAAAAGAGCATTGCCCAAACAGTTCTCGAATTAGTTATCGGGGCCGGTCGTTCGGCAATCGGCGGGTTTGGAAACACGCTGCCGACAAGAGTGCTTTATTAACTTAAGTTAGTAATACTTACACTGACCGCGACCTATGCCGCGGTCTTTTCGATTTCGGCGTCCGCGTAAATTTTATCAATTACATCGCGATATTTTTCATCGACGACGCGGCGTTTGACCTTTAGTGTCGGCGTCAATTCTCCGCCCTCGACCGTCATTTCATTTTCCAGTAGAGCTACCTTCTTCACCGTTTCGAACTTGGCAAGCCCACCGGTCGCGGCCGCAATCTGTCGTTCGATCAGGTCGATGATTCTGGGATTGCGGCAAAATTCTTCCGGAGTTCGAAGATTGAGATTCTTCAATTTCGAGTAAGATTCGAGCATCTCGAAATTAGGCACGATCAGCGCTGCTGGAAACTTGCGCTCGTTCCCGACCAGAACGACCTGATTTACAAAACGCGAGGCTCTTATCATTTGCTCGATCGGCGACGGCGCAATATATTTACCGCCGGACGTTTTAAACAGCTCTTTCTTGCGGTCGGTAATGCGAAGAAAACCGTCATCGTCGATCACGCCGATGTCGCCGGTTCTGAACCATCCATCGTCGGTAAAAGCGTCGCGCGTGGCCTGTTCCTTTTTGTAGTAACCGAGCATTACACCCGGACCGGTCGCTTCGATCTCGCCGTCCGCAGCGATTCGAACCTGAGTGTTGCGGATCGGCATTCCTACCGTTCCGAGCCGAAAATTTGTCGGATTGTTCGACGAAATCACCGGCGAAGTTTCCGTAAGGCCGTAACCTTGCATTATCGAAATTCCTGCTCCGGTAAAGATCAGATAAATGTCGTCGGAAAGAGCCGCGCCGCCCGTTATGCAGGCACGCAGACGGCCGCCGAAAAAATCTCTTAGTTTCAAATAAACGAGCCTGTCGGCAATGCCGTGTTTTATGCGAAGAACGAAACCGACCGGTAACTTTTGCTCATTTCTCAAAGCAAAATCCTTTGCGACTTCTATCGCCCAATCGAACATTTTTTCTTTTATGCCGCCGGCCTGAGCCGATTTGAGCTTTGCCTTTGCGTAAACCTTTTCAAAGATGCGCGGCACACCTACGAAGATCGTCGGCCGTACCTCGGCGAGATTATCCGGCACCTTTTCGACCGACTCCGCATAGTAAACGGACATTCCATTGTAGATGTAGAGATACATCGCAGAACGCTCAAAAATATGCGAGAGCGGCAGCACGGAAATGCAGATGTCGTGCACAGAAAAATCGTATTTTTCACCGGCATCGATTACGTTCGAAATGATGTTGTCGTGCGTAAGCATTACGCCTTTCGGTTCGCCGGTCGTCCCGCTTGTGTAGATCAGCGTGGCAACATCGGCGGAATCGATATTGTTTTTAAGTTCGTTTATCAATTCCGGGTTCTTTGATCGCAGTTCGCTGCCAGCAGCCAGAAGCGCATCAAACGAAATAGAGTTTTCAACCGATACATTCTCGTAATCGAAAAAAATTACTTTCTCGAGAGACGCGCAATCGGGAATTGCCTCGGCAATTCGTTCATACGCCGCGCGATCTGAAATAAACAAAACTTTCGCTTCGGAATCGTTGAGGATGTAGGCTATAGAAGCGGGTGCGAGTGTAGTGTAGATCGGAACGTCGATTATGCCGGCAAATTGGCATCCCGCGTCGGCAAATGTCCAGAACGGTGAGTTCGGTGCCAGGATCGCAGCCCTGTCGCCTTTGCGCAGCCCAAGCGAGTACAACCCCAAAGCGACCTCTTCTATACGGGATAACATCGCGTCGGATGAAATGTTCGTCCACCCGGCTAACGTCTTGTAGTTCAGAGCGTCGTCAAGCTGAAACTTGTCGGCAGCCTTGATAAACAATTCCGGCAGCGTTCTCGGTTCGTCCGCCAGCAGCGGCGTTCCGCGGCCGATTTCCCGACGGGGCGAAACGAAATTTGTGACGTCCGGCTGATCGGTCACTTAAATACGCCCCCGAAGAAGATTTTCAAAACTTCACCGGCCATTGGTGCCAGCGGATAAGCTTTGTTGGACAATATCCAATTAGTCACCATTTCATCCAGGGCGCCGTAAAGTATTTTTGCCGCGACAACAGGTTTCATGTCGTCGCGAAATACGCCGGTCTTCTGGCCGTCTTCTATCGTCTGTCGAATAATACCGAGGTATTCGCCAAACCCCGCAGCCGAAAATTCCTGCATAAATTTTGTCGAACCACGAAGTTCCACCTGAAACACGATCGCCATATTGCGGTCGGCCCCGAGCTTTTCAAGATGGAGCTCGGCTATTCGGCGCAGCTTTTCTTCGGGAGCGGCAAGCTCCGCGATCTCGCGTTTTCCTTCGCTGATAAACTCGGCCATAGCCCGGTCGAATATCAAATGCAGTATTTCGTCCTTGCTTTTGAAATAGAGATAAACGGTGCCGTCCGCGATGCCCGCCTCACTCGCAATGTCTGAAACCTTAGAGTTGAAATAGCCCTTTCCGGCAAACACCTTTATCGCCGCGCGAAGGATCGCTTCGCGCTTGTCAACAACAACCGCTTTTACCGAAGTGCCTGTTCTCACCGGTCGAGCCATACGGATTACAAGTGTGAATTTATGAATGAATCTTCATTCAGTAATACAAGGCTATAACAAAACGGAAATCGAAATCAAGGAAATAAAACTTAAGGAATGGTTATTTGATAGGCGAGAGAAAGATTAAATTCGGAATTAATCAAAAATGTAGATGGCGGAGAGGACAGGACTCGAACCTGCAAGCGCTTACGCGCGGTAGTTTTCAAGACTACTGCCTTAGCCAATTAGGCTACCTCTCCGTTTTGGGAACGCCGATTTTCGTTCCGCATTAACCGCCTTGCGGCGAAAAGCAAATATATCGCAAATCGCCCGGCCAAACAAATTTTTAGTCAAAAAAAGTCCCGGCTGGTTAGCGGTCAGCCGGGAAAAGGAGTAGAGAGAGAAACTTTTTTTGCGTGGTTATTCCGCCGCCAACAATCGCGAGATCTGTGAATCTAGGCTGGCCGCCTTGTCCCATCCGTCCATTCGGTGCTCGATCTCGCCTTTCTTGTTGATAACAAAATGAGCGGGGAAACCCATGTTAATGTTACCGCTGCGGTCTTTGTCCGCATATTTGAGCACGACGCCGAAGCTGTTAGGGACTATGCCGAAATTAAAGGGCACTTTCCTAAGAAATGTTTCCACCTTGCCGTTACCTTCCATGGTCATCGCCAGGAAAACAACGTCCTTGTCTTTGTATCTCTCGACCACGCGGTTCAGTTTCGGTATTTCTGCCACGCAAATGTCGCAACGTGTCGACCAAAACGTAACCACGACCACTTTTCCCTGAAGCTGGCTAAGATTGTACGTCTGCCCGCCTATCGTCTGCGCTTCAAAGTCCGGTGCTGCCTGACCCGTCTTCAATGCCTGCTGGGCGAATGAAGCGACTGACAAACTCAGCAGAATGACTAGTATTGAGAGAACACGCATGTATGTAAACCAATTTGAATAAACTTGTTCAAGAGTGTACAACACTCCATAACATATATACATCATTAATGTTACGGATATCCAGAAAAACTTTGTGAGACGGAAGACCGTCTAACGCGGTTTGTCGCGAGCGGCGTGTTAAAATTTTACAATGCTTATCGAATGGATCGAGGCCGACAAGTTCCGCAATCTCAGTGGTAAAACAGCCGTTTCGCCGGGGCTGAACATATTTCTGGGTGATAACGGACAAGGCAAGACCAATTGGCTCGAGGCTACGCACATTCTTGCAACGACCCGTTCGTTCAAAACCGCGAAATTGCAGGAAGTCATTAAATTTGACGAGGATCTTGCGGTTGTACGCTGCCTTGTACGGCGATCCGAAGACATTCATAGTGAAATGCAGGTTGTCCTACAAGGCAATACAAAGACTTTGTCCGTGAACGGCAAGCGCGAGGCGGCACACGGCTATCTCGGTGGTTTGCACGCTGTGATCTTCAATGCCGAAGAGCTCGGTGTGGTTCGGGGGAATCCGGACGCTCGGCGGAGGTTTCTGGATACGGCTGTCGTTTCTGTCCACCCGCCGTATATTCAGACTTTATCGGACTATAACTGCGTAATCAAACAAAAGAATGCACTGCTGCAATCGGCACGCGAGCAGGAGCATTCGATCGAAAAAACGACGGGGCTGCTTGAGCCCTGGAACCAGCAGCTTGCCGCTTTTGCCGCACGTGTTCATCGATCCCGCGTAAGGATCGTCGAAAGGCTTAACGAAGCTCTGGTTAACCGTTTCTTCGGCAAGGAAGAGGTTTCGATTCGCTATGTCTCGTCGCTGGAAGGAAAAGGCGATCTGGCGGACTACCAGTCGCTGATAACCGAAAGGCTCAAACTTCGCGTTCAGGCCGAGATTCAAGCCGGTTATTCGCTGATCGGAACGCACCGTGACGAACTTGAAATACTTTTCGACGGCCGCGACCTGCGTAAATTCGGCTCGGCCGGCCAGCAGCGAAGCGCCCTGCTCGTATTGCAGCTTGCAAATATGGCTGTTTATCATTCGATTCAGAATGAATATCCGGTGTTTTTGCTTGATGATATCGATTCTGAGCTCGATTATCACCGCATCGGCCAACTGCTTGAATATCTTGCCGATAAGGCACAAACGTTTGTAACCACATCAAAGGAAAGTTTCACCCAAACCTTCGGAAAAGGGTCGGCGATTTTTAGGATTTCGGACGGCATGGCAACGCCTGAACAACCGCTCGCGGTGGCTGCGGATTAAAGCATATTTCTGCGTCTTTTTAGCTGCCTTCCTGACTGTCTAAACGCAAGTAAAAATGGTATAATTTCCTTTTGTTCGGTACAGCGATATCGAGCCATATAAGCCCTTCGCTCCGATTGTTTTCCTGTACGGTTCAAAATTCAAGGGAATGGCATAAAGTGCAGGTTGGAAAGCCATGCGTATCCTGAAAAAACTCCTCGTTTTATTCGGCATTTTGACCATTTTGCTTACGGCTGCCTTGGTTCTGGCGGGTTTGATGATGCCGGCCGAGCGTAGCTTCACGAACGAGGTAGAGATCGACGCGCCGGCAGAGAAAGTCTGGGACGTGATAACCGATAAGAAGCGTTACACGGAATGGCAGACCGCGATCACGAAAGTTGAAATTATTGATGACAAAACCTGGGTCGAATATCCGAAAGATACCCCGGAGCCGATTAAATTCTCTATCGCGAAAGACGAACGCCCATCGCGGATGGAGTTTCATTATACGATGGGAGATTCATTCAACGGGCACTGGAAGGGCGAGATAACGTCAACTACAAATGGCGTAAAGCTAAAAACAACAGACAGTTACAAGGTTGCCGGTTGGCTGTCAAAGATATTGATAGGAGCATTCTTCGATTTGGATAGTTTTTCGAAGGATTGGAACTCGAAATTAAAGACTCGTGTCGAGTCACAAAAAAATAATTCATCTGGTATTTAAGAGGTTAATAACAAATTGGCTAAAGCAAAGACGGAATACGGTGCAGAATCAATTCAGGTACTAGAAGGGCGCGACGCGGTTCGGAAACGGCCGGCGATGTATATCGGCTCGACCGGGGATATCGGTCTGCATCATTTGGTTTACGAGGTTGTGGATAATTCGGTAGACGAGGCTCTCGCGGGTTATTGCGACACGATCGAGGTTGCGATCCATATGGACAACTCGGTTACGGTAATCGATAACGGACGCGGAATTCCCACGGACATTCACAAGCAGGAAGGCCGTTCGGCCGCCGAGGTAGTAATGACAGTTCTGCACGCGGGCGGAAAATTCGATACTAACTCATACAAAGTTTCAGGCGGCCTGCATGGTGTTGGAGTTTCCTGCGTGAATTTTTTGAGCGAGTACTTGCGGCTCGAGATCTGGCGCGACGGAAAAACGCACGAGATGGAATTCGAGGCCGGGATACCGGTCGCACCGCTCAAGCAAACAGGGACGACGACGAAACGCGGCACAAAGATCACTTTCCGCCCGGATTCTGGCATTTTTGAAAGCACGATCTATAGTTTTGAAAAACTGTCCGAACGCCTTCGCGAAAAAGCATTTTTGAACAAAGGCATTCGTATCTTTATCAAAGATGAACGCGAAGAGCCCGAAAAATCACACGAGTTCTACTATAAAGGGGGGATAGCGGAATTTGTAAAGCATCTTAACAAAAACAAAAGCCCTTTACACGACGAACCGCTTTATTTTGAACAAATTGCGGACGATCTTTCGATCGAGGTTTCGATGCAGTATAACGACAGCTACGACGAAAAGATCTTTTCGTTTGCTAACAACATAAACACCGTCGACGGCGGAACGCACCTTTCGGGTTTTCGCGGAGCGATCACGCGGACGATCAATAATTACGCCGAAAGTTCGGGAATGACCAAGAACGCAAAGGTCACCTTGAGCGGCGACGATGTACGCGAAGGGCTGGTAGCGGTCATTAGCGTAAAGATACCTCAGCCGCAGTTTGAGGGACAGACAAAAGGCAAGCTCAATTCGCCGGTGAAAGGCCCGGTTGAATCGTTCCTGAATGAAAAGCTAGGCGAGTTTTTCGAGCAGAATCCCGGCGTTGCGAAAAAGATCGTCGGCAAGGCGGTCGATGCTGCACGGGCGCGAGAGGCGGCCAGGAAAGCCCGCGAGATCGTGCGTAAATCGGCTCTTGGCACCTCTACATTGCCCGGCAAGCTGGCCGATTGCCAGGAAAAAGACCCGGCGCTGTCGGAGATCTACATCGTTGAGGGCGATTCGGCCGGAGGTTCGGCAAAACAGGGCCGCGACCGCAAGAACCAGGCTGTTCTGCCGCTAAAGGGTAAAATTCTGAACGTCGAAAAAGCGCGTTTCGACAAGATGCTCGGCCATGGGGAAATCAAGGCTTTGATCACCGCGCTCGGCACCGGTATCGGCAAAGACGATTTCGATCTGGCGAAGCTCCGTTACCACAAAATTTGCCTGATGACGGACGCCGACGTGGACGGCAGCCACATTCGCACTCTGCTGCTAACGTTCTTTTACCGCCAGATGCCGGAGCTTCTCGAAAACGGATTTGTTTACATTGCCCAGCCGCCTCTTTACAAAGTAAAACGCGGCAAGAAGGAAGAGTACATCAAGGACGAAAAGGCGATGTTCCGCTACTTGATGCGAATGGCGACTAACGACATCAGTATCACCGCCGATTCCAGGCCGGTCGAGGGACGCGAGCTTTCAAAATCGCTCGAACAGACGACCGAGTACAAAACTTATTCGGAACGCCTCGTCCGCCGCGTTCAAAATGACGCGAAGCTGGTCCAGGTGCTGGTCGAAGCCTTTGCCGGCAAAGAAGGCGTATTGGCAAAAAACAGCGTGAAGCTGAGAAAGATATTCGGCCAACAGGAATTAATGGCGGAGATCGAAGGCAAGCTGGCCGACGCCGGTTTCAAAACCGAACTGACGAGCGACGAGGAACACGGCCTGTGGGAGATAGACATCACATATCCAAACGGCCAGACCGTAAAGATCGACTGGAATCTGGCGAGCTACGTCGAATTTCAGCGCGCGGTCGATCTTATGCGTACACTCGAGACCGACTTTTCGGCCCCGTTCGTGCTTGGTGAAAACGGGACAAGCCAGACCATCGATTCGCGTGCCGAATTGCTCGAACGCGTAATGAGCATGGCGAAAAAGGACCTCACGATTCAACGCTACAAGGGCCTTGGCGAAATGAACCCCGAACAGCTTTGGGAAACGACCATGGACCCGGAAAAACGCACCATGCTGCAAGTGCGGATCGAAGACGCCATAGAAACCGACAACATCTTCACCGTCCTAATGGGCGACCAGGTCGAACCACGCCGCAAATTCATCGAGGACAACGCGCTGGATGTGAAGAATCTCGACGTTTAGAAATTGACAAAAAAGAAAATGCAGAGAAAATCAAGGTCTTCTCTGCATTTTTTCTTTTCGGAGTTTGTGACTTGCGTTCAATTACCAGCAACCAGCATATTCGCTGCCTTGGTATTCCCACGTTTGGCCGCCATCCCAAGAATAATAGAGAACCCAATAATATGGCGTGCAGGGATTATTACTACCGCTACAAATAGAAGGATATTCCTCGCAAAAAGTTCCGCCGCCGCCACCACCGCCAACAGGCTGAATGTCAACAGTGCCATCTGTTCCATCTTCACCATCATTTCCAGGCAGTACGGCGTTTTCCGCATCACCATTATCGCCAGTAGCACCAAACCCTCCCGGATTACCGAAAAAACCACAGGCTGGTGACCCAGGGTTGCCGCCGTTTCTTCCCGCGCCCCCTTGTCCGCGTATGCCAACTGCACCACCCTGACCCGGCGTACCTTTTATTCCTTTGCTGGCGTTACCCGTCGGCGGCGTTAGATGCGATGCATATCTGATTGTAATGGTTCCTCCGTCGCCTCCGTCGCCAGCTTTACCACCGCTGCCGCCCGAACCGGCGTCTCCACCTCTGCCGCCGTTACCGCTTTTGCCTCCATTTCCGATCTGACAGCCACAGGTTACACCGTCTCCGCCCTTTTTACCACGGCCTCCAGTGCCTCCGTCGCCGCCTATGGCTCCGTTTTGACCATTTCCACCATCACCGCCTTTTGCCGAGTAATGTCCTGCATTTTCGTCGGTAGTATTGATTGTTAGCGAGATGCTTCCTCCGTCCTCACCGTTACCAGCATCATCCGGAGCATCGTCGCCTCTGCCGCCACCAGTACCCACCTTGCCATTTTCGCCGTCAGTTCCGCTTATAAAGCTTAGGCAAGAACCGTCTTGTCCGCCGGTTATTCCATCATCTCTGTCTGTGCCTCGCGTTCCTTTTGGAAACGGAGGGGGCGATCCATTGCGTCCCGGAGCACCATCGGCATTGCTTGTCACATTTCCGTTGAGACGGGCTTCCCTCCATTCCTTGTTTCCGCTCCCTGAAGTGTCAATTTCAATAAAACCTGCTGGCAAGAAGACTTTGAGATTGCCGTTACCCACACCAGTGGCTCTAATCTGAAGAGGCCATTTGTAACCAGGTGGAGAAAGCCGTCCTTTTATGAGCTCCAGCGGGTCTTTAGTAAAGTCATAACGAGCCGGGACGATAACTTCTCCGGCTCTCAGTATTTTATTTCGGGCAAAAAACTCAGCTTCAAAATCCGGAGTGTTAACCGACGAACGATACTCTGCGGGGCTTTCTTTTCCGCTATCAGGCAACGTAGTAACATTCCCCTCAATGGTGTAAATTGATATATTTTTTGCACCTTTTAATGTGACATGCCTACCTTCAAAAACAATTCTGCGTGCCAAAATTACCGTGTCCCCTTCGATGATAGTATTTTTTCTTAGAAACACCTGATCAGCAATGACAGCCCCCTTAATCTTTCCATCAGCAATCCAAACTGAGGGGCGAGAGGCGAAAAAATCAGGATAATTCTTTTTCAAAATTTCCTGCCAATTATTTGCCAAAAGAATATCTGGATTGAAAGAAATCCCCTTATCGATCAGCATCCTTCGCTCTTTCAAGAAATTCAGTACTCTGGTGGCCTGCTTGTTTTTCCCTTTTAGAAATAGCTTTGTTTCCTCCGCAGTCGGCGGTTGAGTATTCCAATAATCAGATGTAAAAGAAGAAGATTGAGTTCCTGATCTAGGAACGGCTATACGTAGTGGTGTTGTCGTTGGGTTAGGCTGCGCATTGATTTCATTAGCTGCTTTAGTGTAGTCACTATTTGTGAAAATCGTGAATAAAGATATGCACACCAAAAGCCCAAGGATTAGAGACATCGGGATACGTTTCATATTTAATTTGCTCCCTTTTTTGTGTAAGCAACTGAATTATCCCCTCCCCCCCTTTTTTTTGTCAATAGCATAATATCGTAAACCGTGGGTTTGAGATTTATTGTTAATAGCTTAGCTGTTATTCCTTCGGTTAAAATTTCGTATGGATATATACGTGGAAAATTAATAACCTTTCTAATCGATAGAATAGGAACTTCCCGGCGAAGCGACTTGACGGCTGATACCTTCGATTTCCAAAATCAAATCTGCACCGTAGGCTTTTGCGGGCGTTTGATAGCCGGGCGTGAAGTTGCCGTTAAGTATGTTGTCTGCGATGTTTAGAGCGGCGAGCGCGGTCATCGTGTAGCCCTCGGGTCCCTGCATACGCGACTCGACGCAGTTGCCGTCGGCATCGCTCACCTCGCCCCAGAGAAGGGTTTTGCCTTTTGCTCGCTCTTCGTCCGACGGGCCGCCGGACGGGATCTGTTTCTGAAGAATCTTCTGAATTGGCCGGGCAGCAAGCAGCCTGCCGATATAGCGGCTCAGCTTTAACATTTTTAGATTCGATTGAGGAATAACCGTATAAACCTCGATATTCGGAATGCCGGTCGAATAAAACGCAGTCGAAACATCGCCCCAGGGAATTGTCACGGCGGTCTTTGTCACCTCGCCAAAATCGATTTGACGCGTTTTCCAGGCGGCAGGCACCGGCGTAACTTTACTGTCTTTGCGAATCGCGCCGCCACGGCCGACGTTCATTGTCATAGTCGCCTGCGTGCCATGCGAGATGCGGCCCATTCCGTAAAACGCGAGGCTCAAATGAGTTGCCGATGGCAGTCGATTCTTTAGGTGCATCGCAAGGCAGTCGCTCGGTACGACGTCAAACCCGACGCCCGGCATCACCATTATCCCCGCTTCTTTAGCACGGGTATCTTGTGCCGCACACGCCTCAAAAACGCTGATCTCGCCCGTGATGTCGGTGTAATGCTTTTTATTTTTTAAGCAAGCTTCGACCATCGGTCGCGAGGTGATCGAAAACGGCCCGGCGCAATGCAGCACCATTTCCACTTCTTGCAGAGCCTCATCAACCTTCTCCCGCTCATCCAGCGAAAAACCGCGATAATCAAGATGATGCTTCTTCGCCAACGCCTCGATAGCGATCGCATTGCGACCGGCCAAGATCGGCTTCATCCCGCGCTCCGCTGCAAACCGCGTGATCAACTCGCCCGTGTAGCCATTTGCTCCGTAAATAAGAAAATTAGGCATAAGCTGCGTCCGGCATTGCGTCCCAAGTCTGGCCTTCGAGCAATCTTCCGGTTTTCTTTTTGTTGAATCCGCCCCATTGTTTGAAGAAAAAAGGAACGTCAAAATCGCGGCATTGCTCGCGAATCTCCAACACCCAGTCCTCCTTGATCGGTCTGAACCCGTATCCACTTTCGCCGCCGACGATCGCCCAATCTATCTTCCGTAGATCGAGATTTTTAAGCGACGACAAAAGCGGTTCAAGCGAAAGGAATTTTATCTTTGCACCAGTAGCACGAAGTTCGTCAATTCGGTGAACATACTTTTGGCTCTCGACGGAAACGCCCATCCAAATATTGTCGGACCATTTGAGCTCGTTGCTCAACTCGGCTAATCGGTCGGCGCGTTTTGTTAGAACCTGAAAGCGATGCCAATGAGCGTTGTTCATTACATCAAAAACCTGCTGAATATATTCGAGCGGAACGTCTTTGTGAAACAGGTCGCTCATCGAATTTACAAAAATCGTCTGAGGCCTTTTCCACTTCAACGGCAGCTCAAGCATCTGCGGCTGCAGTGTCAGCTTAAAACCATTTCGATAGTTCGCTTGGCCCATCGCCTTTAACCGCTTCGCCAACCGCTCGGCATAACAATTCTTACAACCCGGACTGATCTTGTTGCAGCCCGTAACCGGATTCCATGTCGATTCTGTCCATTCAATTGGAGATTTATGAGCCATGCTATCTCTTATTCAAAATACTTTGGGCAATCTTAACCGCGATAGGAGCCCCACTGCGATTTCCCGCCGCAAAACATAACATGAAGATTGGAGAGTTGGTTGAGTTTCGCAAAATTAGGGGGTTGGGCGCGATCTCAACAAACACCGTTCTAAGCTTAGTAACAAAATACTCGGCAATTTTTTCAAAAGACGCTATCTTCTCAACCTGGTTTGTGTCCGTACCAAACAATGTTTTATGCTTGCTTTGCTCAAAGAATGCTTGGTACCATTCTTGGTCCCCAAATAGCTGGTTTAGCTTCCGGACGCGACTTTCAACAATCTGTCCGTCGTTATTTAGGAGCCTGTTGACGGTACCAATCGGAAACAAGAGCCACAAATCAATTGCTTTCGTATTCGCAATAGCCCGAATAGTTTGCCAACTGACCCGCGCTCCATATGGATCCAAAAACATTACCCCTCTGCGATAAGTCGAAAGCCAATCGCTTTTGCAGATATTCTGAACGTGGATATTTGCCTCGCCGTGAATAACCTCTATGGAGGTTGCTAAAGAAGGAAACTCGTCCTTAAGTTTTAACAATTCATTGCAGCGACTTTGGTGACTTTCTATAAATGTGAATTTTGAGAACGGAGGTGTTGTTTGTAGGGCTAATCGTACTGATCCGTCAATGAAATCTCTTAGGCTGGTAGTCTCGCCAGAGTCGAAAAGACTTCCATGGGTCACTTGAACCTTTCCGTTGACATACCCCGTCCCTGCAAAAGCATCGATGTATTCCAAATGGAATCGCTGCTTCGTCATCACGACCATATAGCGATTCAAATATTCCTGTACGCGATCAAGCTTGTCTTTCGTCCAAGAGCTTATATTCCCAAATTCGTGGGGCATAGCTTAGTATAGCGCAAAATTGCATGTATGAAACGTCGTAAGATTTACTAAGCGTCTTGGAGAGCGAAACACTGAACACGACCAACTTGGCCGTCGGCCAGTCTTACTTTTATTCCGTGCGGATGGTTTGCCGAATTGGTCAGTAAATCTTTAACGACGCCCGTGGTTAGTTTGCCGGTTCGCTGGTCCTGTTTTAGGACGATCGCGACCTTTGTTCCGGGCGTGATATTCTTGCGTTCGCGGTGCGGCATTTCAAAACAGATCAAGTCCTAGCGATTGCGTTTCCTTGAGTTTATCCAAAAACTCGCGGCGGTCAATCTCCTTCGCGCCTAATGCTTCCATATGAGGTGTCATCACCTGGGCGTCGAGCCAGGTTGAGCCGCGTGAGCCGAGGTGCTCGATGAAAAAAAGCAGAGCCAGCTTCGAGGCGTTGGGCTGTTTGTAAAACATAGATTCGCCGCAGAAAACGCCGCCGGCATCGACGCCGTAAAGACCGCCGACGAGCGCGCGCTCTGCGTCCCAAACCTCGACGCTGTGAGCCATCCCCGCATGATGCAATTCTGTGTAAGTCTTAACAAACTCGGCAGTTATCCATGTCCCTTTTTGTCCCAAACGCCGCGAGAGCGAGCATTCTTTTATAACACTTCGAAAGTCCGCGTCGATTGTGAAAGTAAATCGCTCCTTCCGACGCTCTTTCTCCAAACTCTTCGGAATATGCAGATCTGAAAACTCAAGAATCGCCCGCCGCTCAGGACAATACCACGGCAGCGGAATTCCTTCCATATACCATGGGAAGATGCCGCGTAGATATGCCTCGCGCAGATTTTCGGCCGTAAGAGAGACACCGAAAGAAACGATGTCTCTCGCATAGTAATAATAATCCTCAAACAGAACCCATTCGGGGAAGTCGTGCATTCGCGGATCGGGAAAGAAGGACATAGGGCATTTTACCGCAGAGACACGGAGACACTGAGGAGACAATTGAAAATGAAGAGAAAAAAGTTCAAGATTCTCCATTTTCAATTTTCCATTCCTCAACGTCTATGCGTCTTGGCAGTTCAATACTCCTAAAGTACCTTCAACTTCCACTTCCCGCGCCGAAACATTATCGCGGCGACAATCGCCAGAAGCGAAAATGCAATCGTGATCGCCCAGAAGACACCGTGCGGTCCCCAGCCGAAGTGATACGCGAGCACGTAAGCAAGAGGTATCTCGAACAACCAAAAGATAAAAAGGTTCAGATATGTCGGCGTCCAGGTATCGCCGGCTCCGTTGAACGAGGTTTCCAGAACCATGCCGATCGCGTAGAAGAAAAATCCGCATGCAATTATATGAAGCGCGTCGGACGCGTATGCAACAACCTCGGGTTCGTCCGTGAATATGCGGGCGATCGGTTCCGAAAAGATCACAAACAGAATTCCGATCGAAGTTTGGACAATGGCGTTGTAAAACGCAGCCGTCCAAACCGCTTTCTCCGCTCTATCCGGCTGTTTGGCGCCTAAATTCTGCCCAACCAACGTCGCTGCCGCATTTGCCAATCCGATAGACGGCAGCAATGCGAAGATTACAACACGTATGCCGATCTGATACCCGGCAACCGCCGTTGTTCCGAAACCGGCAATCACGCGCACCAACCCGATCCAGCTTGCCGTCTGAACAAAAAACTGCAGAACCGCCGGAGCCGAAACTTTTACAAGCCGCCATAGACGCTCTCTATCCAGTTTCCAATGCGACGCGCTGATCGAAAACCGCCTGTTTCCGCCAAAAAGCGAGTACGCAGCGTAAGCAACGCCAAGGCCGCGACCGATTGTCGTACCAACCGCTGCACCGGTCACGCCCAGTTCAGGAAATATCCAGAGCCCGAAGATAAAGCACGGCGCCAGGATCATGTTCATAATGTTCGCGAACCAAAGGACACGCATCGCTATAGCTGCATCGCCCGCGCCGCGAAAGATCGCGTTCAGCAGGAACAAGAACATAACTACGAAATTGCTGCCAAGCATTATTCGCGTAAACGTTGTGCCTTCCGCAATGACCGAAGCATCTGCCCCCATCAGACGCAGGAAATCGGGAGCGAAAATAACGCCGATTACACCCATCGCCAATGAAGCGCCGAGACCGAGGTAGATCGCATGCGTTGCTGCCTTTGCCGCGCCGTCAGGATCTTTTTCACCGATTCGGCGCGCAACCATGGCCGTAGCACCGACGCTGATGCCGATTGCGACCGAATAGATCAAATACATCATCGATTCGGTAATGCCGACAATGGCAACCGCATTCGCTCCAAGACGGGCGACAAAAAAGATGTCCACTACCGCAAAAAGACTTTCCGCGAACATTTCTATGATCATCGGCACGGCAAGAATGAATATAGCCGAACCCAAAGAGCCCTGAGTAAAATCACGCTGCGAGCCCCAAACCGCTTCTTTGAGGATCGACAAGAAAGAATTATCTACCGTCTCCGTAGACGGAGTTTCAATATTTAAAGACATAGAATTTAAGTTTAACGCTAAAAAACGGGCACGAAATGTGCCAAAGGATGGCCGTCGAAATCACGACGAGATCGTGTTCAACGGACGCTTCGGTGCGGATGAATTAGACAATTGCCGGACGCATAATGAAATCAATTTACCATATCGAAAGTGATGCGAGCAAAGAACGAGCAGAAAATTCGAGTATTTATTAAGAAAATTTGTTGATTACAGTTAGCCAAAAACTTACAATCTGATTTACCGAGGGTGATTCATATGATCAAATCCATCCGTGGCAGCACGATCTGATAACTCACAAAGGCCGAGTTTGACGAACTTATCGAACCCTACCGGCGAAGGTGTCGTGATAGACATTGGGACCGGGGACGGGCGCTTTGTGTCTGCTGCGGCAAAGGCGAACCCGAACAAGTTCTACATCGGCGTGGACGCAAACGTAAAACCGCTCGAAAAACCGTCGATGAAAGCGACGAGGAGGTCGAAAAAAGGCGGCCTTCCTAACGCGCTCTTTGTTCAGGCCGCCGTCGAAGACCTTCCCTGCGAATTTGACGGCGCAGCCGACGAAATCCATATTCATTTCCCGTGGGGCAGTCTGCTAAAGGCCGTTGCAACCGGCGACGAAGCCGTTCTCGCCGCCCTACGCCGCATCGCTGAACCCGAATGCCTGCTCGAGATCGTCATCGGAATCGACCCCGAAAAAGACAAATCAGAGATTGAACGACTTGGCCTGCCAGAGCTTTCCAAGGCCTACCTGAAAGACGATTTAATACCCAAATACCTGGCGGCTGGTTTTGAATATATCGATCACGGCGCGATGAATTCCGCAAGCTGGCAAAGCCTTGAAACGTCCTGGGCACGCAAGCTGCAAGGCGGGGCGGGCCGCCGCGTGATCTACATGATCTTCCAGGCAAAATAAACTGAATGCCTTGCAACCAAACAAGTTCGCCTGTCACAATAGGCATTTGCTTATGAAGATAGCGGTGGCAATGAGCGGCGGCGTCGATAGTTCGGCGGCAGCGGCGTTATTAAAGGAGCAGGGACACGAGCTTGTTGGCTTTACGATGCAGCTGTGGAATCAGCGGCGAGGTATCAGCGTCGATGAGAACGGCGATTCATTGCCGTCTCGCTGCTGTTCGCTCGACGATGTTTACGACGCCCGGCGAGTCGCCGAGAGTCTGGGTTTTCCATTTTACGTCCTTAACCTCGAAAAAGATTTTGAACGCGATGTCGTTGAGCCTTTTGTTCAGAGCTATCTTTCCGGCGAAACGCCGATCCCTTGCGTTGCGTGCAATTCCCGTCTGAAATTCGCATCGCTCGATAAAATGGCTGTCTCCTTAGGCTGCGATAAAGTTGCGACCGGCCATTTCGCCCGTGTCGAATACGACGAAAAAGCAAATCGGTATCGTCTGTTTCGCGGCAGAAATCATTGGAAGGACCAGAGCTATTTTCTTTGGGAATTGACTCAGGATCAGCTTTCGCGTGCATATTTTCCCCTTGGCGATATGCTCAAAAGCGAGGTCCGCGACATTGCTCGCGACGCGAATCTCTATACGGCAGAGAAAGCCGAGTCGCAGGAGATATGCTTCGTGCCGGACGGAAAGTATTCGGAGTTCATTGACAGATATTTAGAGCACGAAGATCGTGCAGAAGAAATGCCGCAGGCCGGTGAGATCGTCAACGCCGCCGGTGAAATCATCGGCGAGCACGCCGGAATTCACCGTTATACCATCGGCCAGCGGAGCGGCCTCGGCCTCGCGGATGAAAAACCTTTGTATGTGGTTCAAATCGAACGTGCAAAAAATCAAATTATCGTAGGTGCGGCCGATGATCTGGATTCAACTGAATTTATCGCCAAAGGCGTCAACTGGGTTGCGTTCGATGAACCATCGGAACCTGTGCGTGCGGAAGTAAAGGTACGTTACCGTCACGACCCAGCACCAGCAACGATTTACCCGTTGCCTGACGATTTCAGGACAGAGAGGAACACAGTAGATACCGCTTCCGGTTTCGACAAGCACGCTCGCATCGTCTTCGACGAACCTCAGCGCGCCATCACGCCCGGCCAGGCGACCATTTTTTTCCAGGGCGACGAAGTTATCGGTGGTGGGTGGGTCATTAGGAGTTGATACTCAAAGTTATGGCAAAAGTAAAAAAACGACCGAGTAAGGTCGCAAAAGCGGCAAAAAAAATTCTAAAAGAATCTGAATTGTTGACGGCAAAATCAGAGCGCGACCTACAAAGCGGCCAGGAATTCAAATCGTCGGTCGTGACGCCCAGAACAAGCACGGCTATCAAACCACGCCCGGACAAGAAGCGCGGTTAACTTACAGAACCGCAACCTTTTCCATCTGGCAAACCAATGACCAAATCCGATCTTCGGAAAATATATCTGGAAAAGCGGCGTTCACTTTCCCCGAATGAACATTACGGATTGAGCCGAAAGGTCACTGATAGTTTTATCAGCGAATTCGATCTTAGCCGCGTCAAATTGCTTCATTGTTTTATTTCTCTTAAACGATCTAACGAGATCGACACGTCGTTAATTTTCGAACGAATTTGGAGCAAATTTCCGGGTATTCAGACTTTGGCGCCGCGAGTTAATTACCACTCCAACGATCTCGAATCCGTCAAATTCGGTTCGGAAACGAAGTTTATAGAGAACAAATGGAACATTCTTGAACCGGCAACTGGCGAGATTGTGAAACCGGAACAAATCGATATGGTTCTGGTTCCGGGATTGTGCTTTGACCACCATGGTCACCGAGTCGGATACGGTAAAGGGTTCTACGATAGATTTCTTGTTAAATGCAGGCCTGATTGCATAAAGATCGGGCTTGGTTTTTTTGAGCCTGTGGATGAGATCACGGATGTGCACGAAGGCGATAGACCTCTCGATTATTGCGTTACACCGGAAAGATTTTTTACAACAAAGACGCAGAGACGCGGAGACTGATAAGAATTAAGTCAAACAATGTGTATTTTGACGAGATTGTCGTCACACAAGTTTTTTAAAAACCTTCTTTCTCTGCATCTCCGCATCTCGGCGGCACTAAATCATTTCGCTTTAAGAAGATCGCGTATCTCCGTCAGCAGTACTGCTTCGTCGGTCGGGGGCGTTTCGGCTTCCAATCCCTTAAATAATTTCACGGCGTAGCGTGCCAGAAAGAACATAACGACCGCAACGATCAGAAACGTGATGATGTCGTTAACGAATTGTCCGTACATTACCAGCGGCTTGCCGCCTTTTATCGCGGCTTCGATCTGTTCGGGCGTGGCATTCGCCGGCACAGTCCCGCTAAGATCGTAAAATTTCGATTTGAAGTCAATGCCGCCGGTTGCCAATCCGACAAACGGCATTATGATTCCGTCGGTAAAGGTTTTGACTATCGCTCCGAACGCCGCCCCGAGAATAACGGCGATCGCCAGATCCAGCACATTGCCCCGTGCAATGAATTTTTTGAAATCGTTGAGCATGAATTTTTTTCTCCAATGTTTTGCTTCTGAATAGTTCGGTCAGATAAATATATTGTTCATTTCTGACACGGACAAATTGCGGACGAAGATCGGGCGCAAAAAAAGGCGGTAGTGCCGCCTTAGTTTGAAAAGTCATGGAACCAGACTACACGGTCGCCGTTTCCGATTTTTCATCTTCATCGTCTTCGGCGGTCGATAACAACACATCATCATCGCCGTCCTCATCTTCATCATCCGTTGAGGCCGTTGTCGTTGCGTAACTGCTGCTGCCGTATTGCGTCGACGTTTCGTACGAGGGCTTGCTGGCTGCAGACGCGGCTTTCTCAAGAGTCTCTCTGGCTTTGACCATGGTACAACTGCCTTCGAAAACAGCTCCTTCCTCGATGACAAGTTTCGGAGTGGTGATATTGCCGACGACGCAAGCAGTTCTGCCGAGATGAATCTTCTCTGTAGCTGTTACGTCTCCTTGAATTGTGCCGTTTACCTGGGCTACGCCGACGGAAACATTCGCATCCAGTTGGCCATTATTTCCCACTATAAGTGTACCGCCCTCGGACGAAACCGTGCCGGTAAGGTGGCCGTCAACACGCAGCATCATCTGGAAACTCGTGTCGCCGGTCAATGTCGTCCCGTGCCCGACAAAGCCGCTCAACTTGCCTTCCTTAATGGCGCGCGCGATGTTCTCGCTGTCCGTTGACGGGCGGGAAATCGTATTCGTGCTTTCGCTGCCGTATTGGTAACCGGTAGGTGGTGAATTGAGGGGGCTTGATTGATAATCCGGGGCATCAGATGTTTCGGACTTGGAATTTCTTCCCATTCTGATCATATACGTATTCTCCTTTAGATTTGTACGAACTTGAGGCAGCAATGCGTCCAGTGGAGGACTGAAGACTTTAGCGAAACCACTTCTATAAGTGTAATTGTCGAATAGTGCCTGCATTCGAATAATAAACGACAGGCCTTTGCGGTGTCCAGTTTTTTCTTTCTGAATTGTAAAATTCGGCTTTGCGTGGCAAAATCAAGAGTTTCGCCGCTGTTTTGCGGTTTATGATCGTGGAAAGCAAGACAAAGACAAAATTGATGAAGAAGGTCGGGAAAGCCATTCACGACTTTTCGATGATCGAGCATGGCGACAGGGTAATGGCGTGCCTTTCCGGCGGAAAGGACAGCTATACGATGCTCGACCTTCTGCTGGACATTCAGAAACGGGCGCCGGTCGATTTTGAGATCTTTGCGGTGAATCTTGATCAAAAACAGCCCGATTTTCCCGAACACGTTCTGCCCGAATATCTTGAAAACATTGGAGTTAAATATCGGATCGTTGAAGAAGATACGTATTCGATAGTCACAAAACACATTCCCGAGGGGCACACTTATTGCTCGCTTTGCTCTCGGCTTCGACGCGGCATTTTGTACAATGTTGCGGTCGAGGAAAGCTGTACAAAGATCGCGCTGGGCCATCACGCGGACGACATTATTCATACATTTCTGCTTAATCTTTTTTACGTCGGTCAGCTAAAAGCAATGCCGCCAATACTTCGCAGCGACGACGGCCGCAATACGATCATCCGGCCGCTCGCCTATTGCCAGGAGAAAGAGGTGGCGAAATATGCCATCGAACAAGCGTTTCCGATCATTCCCTGCAACCTCTGCGGTTCGCAGCCGAATCTGAAACGCTCCCGCGTCAAGCGACTCATCAACGAACTCGAAAAAGAAACCCCGTTTATCCGAAGCTCGATCCTTACGGCGCTGACGAATGTTACGGGCTCGCACCTGCTCGACCCCGATCTCTACGATTTTCGTAATTTCGAACCGCTCGTCAAAAAGATCCCCGCCGGTCACGGCAGCGTAGAAAAAGAACTAGACGACGTTTTCGACCACACCCAACCTGTCTTAGCACCAAACCTAATGGCGATCTCCGGCCTTCTGCAATAGAACGCGGATGACACGGATCGGACGGATATGCACGGATCGGAAAAAACATATTTTTTCTTTCTCGTGAAGATCAGTTGAATCCGTGTAATCTGTGTTCAATTTATGACTGAACTAAAACACTCCGACGTTACCGGCCAGATAATCAAGGCTTTCTACACCGTTTACAACGACCTGGGATATGGATTTCTGGAAAAGGTGTATGAAAACGCATTAGTGATCGAGCTTAGATCGCTTGGCCTTTCGGTCGAACAGCAGAAAAGTATTTCCGTTTACTATCGCGGTCAATTGGTGGGAGAGTATTTTGCCGATCTGGTTGTGACTGGGTGCGTGATAGTCGAACTCAAGAGTGCGGAGACAATATCGAGAGCGCACGAAGCGCAGCTTATCAACTATCTAAAAGCGATCAGATACGAGGTTGGTTTGCTGTTGAACTTTGGCAAAAGCGCGGAGTACAAGCGGAAGATCTTCGATATTAGGAAATAAGAAATAGAACACGGCTTACACCGATTTGACGGATGTAAACAGATCAAGAAAATTTAATAAATCTTTTCCGTGCTGATCCGTCTAATCCGTCAAATCTGTGTTCTGTTACCTACTGCAGTTTGCGCGGGGTGAATATCTTGTCGTCCACGGGCACGTTGTGTTTTACGTCCGAGAGGATCGTAATAATGTCGCCGTTCCCGGCGGTGTTGTTGATCGTTTTGAAGGCGATTTTCACGCCGTCAACATCGCGGTAGTCCTGAAACAACATCGTGTAAGGAGTTTGGACGCTGCTTGTGCTGGACGGAATCGAGCCGTCGCGTTTCAGGAGCAAAAACGTCCTTGTCGAGTAATACTCGGTAAACTTCGTTCCGCTGTTCGGTTCGAATTCCACTGCGTAAGCCTCTTCCGCCCCGACTTTTGCGATCTTCGCGATCGTGATCGTCTTATATTTCGACTTCCAATCCAGCATTCCGTAAAAATCAGAGGCGGTCTTTGTATCGTCGAGACGTTTGCCCGTGTATTTCGAAGCCGGTGCGAAACTGTACGCTTCTTCGCCGCCGGTGCCGTCAAAATAATCGAACCCGGTCCCGATCTCCTTGCCGATAGCGGTCAGGGTTGTTTCAGTTGCGGTTTTATTCGGCGCCTTCGAGTAAGAAGTGCCGTAACCTTTTACGCCCTGCTGTTCGAGATCGATCTGAAATTTCGATACGCGTGAATTGAGTTTTCGCCAGTTCGCTTCGCCGCCGGTTGCCTCAATGGCTTTTTGGTAAAGCTCATCGGCGGTCATGGCGATCTTGTTGTCAACACCAGCGACACTCTTGAATCCGAATTCACCTTCCGGTTGCGTGACGACAAATTTTTCGATCTTTCCGCCGCCGCCGCGTTTCACGGTCAGCCAATAGGTATCCGGCAGCGGTGAAAGGCGAAAGCTGTCCTTGTACTTATCAACAAGAGCGTAGGGCGGCTGGCCGGGAAGGACGAGCGACACCTTGCCGTTTGTTTCTTTAACCTCGACCGAGGTGCCATTTACCTCCGATTCGTATTTGCCGATCAGTTCCTTTGCCGCATCGGCCGACGCTGCCGTGCCATTGGTTTCCGCTTTTGCCCGCGGTAAAGTGTAATTGCCCTGCGGCTGTTCGAGATAGAGTTCGGTGTCCTTGAAGGTGACAAAAAAACCTTCGGGTGCGCCGTTTAGTTTATAGCGGCGGCCGCTGACTTTTTCTAAGGTATACAAAGGTTGGTTCGGGACTACGGCAACAAGCTTGCCGTCTTTCCACTGAACGTCGACGTCAAACCCGGCAGCCTCGAAGTGATAAATTCCTGCTTCTTTTTCCGGAGAGACAGGAGCATTCGGATCTGTTTTCGGCGTCTCAGGCTTGCCGAGAATATTCGACCAGACAAGCGGCATCAGATCGCTTCCGAGCGGCGAGCCCGAAACGTTCGTCAACATCACAAATCCGAGCTTTTTCTCCGGGATCATCGCGACCATCGCATTAAATCCGTCGATGTTTCCGCCATGCTGAACCACGGTCAGATCATTCCATTTCTGAATGAACCAACCGAGGCCGTAGTTTACCGTGCCTGCGGGATTTACCTTCATTTGCGGTTTCAACCATTCTTCAAAACCTTTTTCTGAAACGAGCCGCTTACCGTCTATAGAGCCGCCGCCAAGTACGAACCGGAGCCATTTTGCCATGTCATTTGCCGAAGAATTTATGGATCCGGCCGGGGCAACCTGGTCGATTTCCCGAAAGGGAAGTTTTTCGGTTTCCTTGGTGTCGAAATTGTAGCTGTAGCCGAGCGAGTGATCCTTTGCCTTCGCCATTTCGCGTATCGACATCGTGCTGTTTTTCATGCCTAGCGGTTTGAAGATTCTTTCCGGTACAAACTTTTCCCACGGCTGCTTCTGCGCAACCGCAACGACCTCGCCCGCCGTCGTGAACATAAGATTTTGGTAGCCGAACTTTTCGCGGAGTTTCGCAACCGGTTTTGCCTCGCCAGCTACGCGGATCAGCTCGGCTCTGTTGAGTTTGCCTGTAATCATCGCAATGTCGGTGCGATTCAGGCCCGATGAATGCGTAAGCAGATCGCGGATTGTCATATTCTTGTCCGTATCGGCGTCGGCCATTTTGAAGTATGGCAAGACGGTTTTCGGAGAAGCATCCAGCGAAAGTTTGCCTTCGTCCTGCGTCATCAAAACGCTCAACGCCGTAAAAGCCTTAGTGGCAGAACCGATCGCAAATTGCGTGTCTGCCGTCGCCGCTATTTTGTTTTCGAAATCCTTAAACCCAAGCCCTTTTGCGTAAATAACCTTATCGTCCTTCACGATGACGAGCGACATTCCGGGAATGCCGAGTTCTTTTCGCCGCGCCTCTACCTTTTCTTCGATAGCAGCAAGGCTTTTTTGATATTGATCGGAAGCTGCCACGGTTGCCGGGGCCTGTGCGTAGCCAACCGTCGGCAATGAAACCGCAATCAGCGAAAATGATAGAAATAGCGACAGGAGAGAGTTTGAAAAAGATTTCGACATATTTATTCTCCGTAAAAAATGGATCAGGATTTAGATACGATGGTTAAGGTCAAAAAGTTTTATATGCGCAAGCAGATTTCGTTCTACAATCACGAATGCAGGGAGGGATGATCTATGCGAAAAGTAACGTTTGGCGGTGCAAACAGCCTCGATAATTTTATTGCCCGCGAAGACGGCACGGTCGATTGGCTGATGTGGGGCGATGAAGTGGCTGAATTGATGAAAGAATTCTGGCCTAAGATCGACTGTATCGTGATGGGCCGGAAAACGTATGACGTTGCAACCGGCGGAAGCAAGCCCTCAAAAAGCAAGAAGAAGAAAAATCCTTATGGAAACATCAAGACTTATGTTTTCTCGCGTACTTTAAAGTCGGGCGAGCGTGACGGCGTCGAGATAGTAAATGAAGACCCCGGCAAATTCGTCGGCAAGCTGAAAAAGCAAAAAGGAAAAGAGATCTGCATCATGGGCGGCGGCGAGCTTGGGAAATGCCTGCTTGAAGCGGGCGTGATCGACGAGATCGGTTTTAACATTCATCCCGTGCTGCTCGGTGCGGGCATACCGCTCTTTCACGAAATGAAAAAGCAGACCGATCTGGAACTGCTCGAATGCCGGCCATTCAAAAACGGTTGTGTGTATGTTTTGTATCGGGTGAAAAACTGAGAGAATGGTTACCATTCTCGATTTTCGACTTATAATTCTTAGCTATGGGTGTTCCAAAACTCAAAACCAAAATCAACGCGCAAGAATATTTGGAGGGAGAACAAGCCAGTCCAGTGCGCCACGAATTCGTCAGCGGCGAGGTTTATGCGATGGCCCGAGCAAGCGATAGGCATCATCGTATTGCAGCTAATGTCTTTACTTTTCTTGATTCCCATTTACGTTAAAGCCGATGCGAAGCCTTCATAACGGAAATGAAACTTAAGGTTAGCCCGGACACATTCTATTATCCTGACGTATTCGTTGCTTGTGATGAGGACCTGGAAAGTCCTTTCTACAGAGAAAAGGCGATTTTGGTAATTGAGGTCGCATCACCGTCAACCCGGCAGATAGATTGCCGCGAAAAGCTTTGCCTGTATCAAGAGATGCCAAGTGTTCAGGAGTATGTCGTTATCGAGCAAGACAAGATGCATATTGAATTGCATCGTCGTCAGCAAAACGGCGGCTGCATAACTTACTTCTACGACCGCAGTGATCGGGACGAAAACATTGAGTTTCAGTCAGTGGCCATGAAGTTTAATATACTCAAGGTTTATGACAGGGTTCGATTCGAATCTGCTCCCGAAAACTCCGATGGAACAAATTCTTAGTCCGCCTCAGGCTTTCCGTCCGATATTTGGGTTATTTTAACTCCAATACCCATCAGCATAAAAAACACCATAGCTACTTCCTGGTCGCCGAGGTTGTAATGTACGAGGCTGCTTGCGGCGAAGCCGAGCGTCCCGCCGAGACAGCCGAGCAGAATTCCGAGAGAAACCCATTGCGGACTGCGGACTGCGGACTGCGGACTGAGATCGGTCGCGATATTATCAATATCGTTGGAGCCGTCGGTGAAAGCCTTTACCCGATTGACCCCACGCCAAAGAAAAGACAGATAAGCCGCCAGAACCGCAAGCCACAAGATCAAAGCCGGCAGTCCGCGTTCGACGAGAAGCTGTATCGGCGTCGAATGAAAATGTCCAAGCGGCTGCTTTCCGCCTTCGAAGAGGTACCATTCCCGCCAGTTCTTTTTGATCGAGTCCATGCCGACACCGACGATGAAATGCTGCGGATTCTCTGTCCAAAGCCTCAGCCCGTCGCGTACCATTATTAGTCGGTAACGGGTCGATTCGTCCTTGCTGTCAAAAAAGCCGACCTGCCGCGATTGCTGTAAAAAGTAGAGACCGCCGATCACAAGAGGGACGACGATCAACGCGGCGGCTAGAAACCATTTGCGCCCCATTCCGGCAAAAACGATAATTCCCGCAGAAATAAGAAAAGCTAATTGCGGAGCCCGCGTAACGGTAAGAAGCAATGCAAAGCCGATCGCGATGACGCAGAAAAGCAAAATCGGAATTGGTGAAAAGAGCTTGGCGGCCGAACGAGCGACCGCCGATGTTTCCTCTGCCACGCTTCTTTTTCGCTTGACAATTCCGGCTACAAAAAGCCCGAGTGCCAGAGACCCGATCATTTGCAGCACCTCGGCATAGGTCGCATAATGGCCGTAAAATCCCTTTGAACGCCAATTATGGCTTTTCTTCCAGGACATAACGCCGAGACGTTCCATTGCGTTTGCGCCGGAAAGCAGGTCGGCGCGTTTCACATCAACCGCAAACTCGTAATCGGGCCGATAGAATTTCACTTTAGTGATTTCATTTTGCTCGATCACCGAAACAAGTTCTTCCGGCGTCCGAAGTTTCTTCCCGTTCGCTTCAAGCAGCGCATCGCCGTCGGTCAGCAGAGCTTTCTTCAACGGGCTTGCATCTTGTACGTCGTGAATCTCAACCCCGCGCCCGATCAGCCGTTCGATAGGCATCCACAGCACGTTCACCATGCATGATGCGATCAGAGCGAACCCAAGGAAATGCGCCGCACGCTGCGTGCGCACGTTGTAATAAACAAAATAGAAGATAAGGAAAACCGCCGTGCCGCGAAGCTTATCCAGCGATGTCGGCGGATCATACGAAAAGATGGAGCTGACGACCGACCAGGCAAAGAATGCCCAGAGCGCGAGGTCGAGAAAGCCGAAACGAAAAGTAATACGCGGCCTAAAAAAAAGCCTGATCAACCAGACAAACATTCCGGTGATCCAAGCAGTTTGTGTCGCGGCTATCGAATGCGGCGCCGACACAACCATCAGGATCAGGAAAACAAACGCGACGCGCTCAAGCCACACGACAGTTCTGTTTTCGCTCTCGATTCCTGCCAGCTCGTCTAGTTTTGACTCAAGATTCTGCATTCAAAAACGAATTTTGGTATCCTCACGGATAACTAACGTAGTCTGACAATCAAGCCCAGAATATGCAAAGTTCCACAAAAGGACTGCCTGCCGGTTTTGATAATTTTACGATAAATCTATTGAAAGATATCGAGACTGTCGAAGGGTATCTGGCTCCGAACGAAATTCGCTTTCTTGCGCTCATGGCAGCTTGCCCGACAGCAAAAGGCGAGATTCTGGAGATCGGCTCATTCAAGGGCAAATCGACAATCATTCTCGCAAAGTCGGCCTCGCTTGCCGAAGATATTATTATCAACGCTGTCGATCCGATGACCGCGCCGTCCGAGACCGACCCCGATCTGCGTGGCGACGTGAGTTCCCTTGAGGACTTTAAAAGAAACATTGCCGAGCACGGCGTAGCCGACAATATTCGGTTTAACCAAACATTCTCATTCGAGCTTGCAAAAACCTGGGACAGACCGCTGCGGCTGCTGTGGATAGACGGCGATCACACTTACGAGGGAACAAAGCTCGATTTCGATGGCTTTGCACCGCATTTGGCCGACGGAGCAATCGTTGCGATACACGACGTGCTTCATGAATTCGAGGGCGGCGCCCGCGTTTTTGCAGAAAGCATTTTGCTCTCGCCAAATTTCGGCGCATGCGGCTTTTGTGGTTCGATTGCGTGGGCGCAGTTTCACACTAAAAGCCGAGAGACTGAAAAGTTCCGCGCGCAAAAGCTCTCGCTTTATAAAAAGCTCAGTCTTCTGATCCCTTTTTTGGTTTTCCGCAGCGAGTTGAAAGGTTTTGAAAAGATAAAGTACAAGTTTTTCCGTTTGATGATTCCGCACGGACGGGTCGATCCGCAAAAATGGCTCGACATGGTTCTATAAACACTATGGAAGAAACCGACCTTTCGATAAAGGCAGAGATCAGCCTCTATTACGATCTCTCAGTACCGGAAACGGCCCAAAAAGAAGCGCCGCTTTTGATCGCCGTTCACGGCTACGGAGCGCATAAAAGGTACATGATGCGCGAAGCGAAAGCGGTCGCTCCCGCCGATTGGGTGATCGCGTCGGTGCAGGGGCCACATCAGCATTTTCGCCAGACGGACGACGGTTTCCGCATCGGGTTCGGATGGCTGACCGACAGTAAGCCGGAGGAATACGTCGCGCTTCATCACGATTTTCTTCTTCGGATAATCGAAAAGCTGGCCGCTGAAAACACTATCGACCGCTCGCGGGTTTTTCTGTACGGATTTTCGCAGGCCTGCGCGCTCAATTTTCGTTTTGCGTTCACGCATCCGGAAATGCTAGCTGGAATAGTCGGCGTATGCGGCGGCATTCCCGGCGATCTCGACACGAATCCGAAATACAACCCATTTGCGGCCCGCACGCTTTATCTGTACGGCGATGACGACGAATTTTACCCGCAGGAAAAATTCTACGCGTTCGACGCAAAACTCACCTCAACACTCCCGAACTATCGCTCGAAACAGTTCAAGGCAAAGCACGAGATAACCGAGGAAATGCGTGAGGAAATTAGGGGTTTCCTTAAGTCTTTTTAGGTGTTAAAATTTGCCACATCGGGCAAGGCTTATATGAAAAAACTCTCAATTGCGCTTATTTTCTGTTTGTTGTCGCTTTGTATTTCCAACGCCGTTGCTCAGGAAAAGTTTAGGCACAGAGGAGTCGAACTTTATCAGCAAGGAAAATACGCCGAAGCAGTGAGTATTTTGGACTCTGCCGTAAGACAGAAAGAGTTCAAGGCCGATGCCGAGATTTGGAACTATCTCGGACTTTCTTTTCTCGAAATCAACGAAGTGAAGAAAAGCCGAAAGGCATTTGAAACGGCGGTTAAGTTTGCGCCGATGAATTCGACCTATCGAGTTAATCTGGCTTATGCATATCTATTGAACCGACAAATAAATAGGGCCCAGACACAAGCGAACAAAGCGATCGAGATCGACCCGAAAAATTTTCAAGCGTACCAACTTCGTGGATCAGCGAATTTGTGGGAGCGTAAAATAGACGCGGCCGAGCGTGACGCGGATACGATGATCGGTATTGAAGGAGGCAATCCGGCGGGCTATATCCTAAAGAGCGAAACGCTCGTCGCCCGACTCGGCAAAAAGTTGGCGGAAGGCTCGACTATAGGAAAAGAACTCGATCTGCTCAGACAAGCGACTGACGTTTTGAGCTTAGGAGTCGAAACCTGCAAGAATCACTCGGCGTTTGGAAAGCTGAAGGACGAACACATTGCGACCCGAACGTTTTATGATTACTTTCAGCGTTGGCAAAATGCGGAAATTTCCACGCCTACTGCACCGGTCGATCCGGATCCGACGATTACGCCACTAAAGATAATCTCAAAACAGAAACCAAGCTATACAGACCAAGCTCGCCAGGCTGGTATCATGGGGACAATTCGAGTCGCCGTTCTCTTTGGAGCTTCCGGCAGGGTTGAGTATGTTCTTGTTCTTTCACGGCTGGGATATGGGTTGGACCAGCAGGCAGTTGCTGCCGCTCGAAAGATTAGCTTCGAGCCACAAAGAAAAGACGGCATACCGGTGTCGGTTGTTCGTCTTATAGAATTCGGATTTGCAATTTACTAAGGCCCGATTTTCAGTTTTCTGACCTCTACACTTCCTTCCAAGTTCGGCGGGAGTTTTAGTTGGGGGACTTCTTCGCCGGCTTCGTTTTTGATTATCTCAACTTTCAGATCATCAGCGCGTATTCCGGCAAGAAGCGAACGTCCACCGAAAAGCACAACGGTTGCGCGGCGGCCGGACCCGTCGTTTAACGGGACGAGAAACATCCTTTCGGAGCGTTTTTCGCCGATGCGGAAAGTGACATCGACAACGGTTTCGAGAAGCGTTGCGTTCGGGTTTGAAAGGTTCAACCGAACCTGTTTTGCGACGAAATCTCCGTTGCGCCCCGATAGGTCTATCTTGTCGGTCGAAACCGACGTAAGCGACCGAACAAAATTCGCCGGCCCGCGAACCAAAACCTTTACGGGCAAAACCGATTTGCCATACAGCTCGAAGCCGTCCTGAATTTCGCCGGCCGTCTCTATCTTTACTGAAATCTCTTTTTCTTCGACCGCTTCGAGCCGGATAGCGATCTTGTTCGGCTGCACCTCTTCCAGCTTGACGCCGGTCGGCAATTCGACCGAGACATTTTCCGGGTTCAGATTTATTATGCGGTCGCCGGGCGGCACGTCCGTTAGGTCGAGCGTGACGGACAAACTGCTCGGATTGATCTGGCCAACACGGCGCTTGTCTCCGCTCACCACCACGTCCACCGATTCGATAGGCGAATTGGTAACGACCGTATTTTCGGAAATTCTCAGATCGAGCGGAATATTGCGTTTCGTTTCTTTCGAAGGCGTGCTCAGACCCGTAACGCCGAGCCAAAGCGCCAAAGTTATGCCAAGCGCGATCAATTTCATCGCCCAATCTTCGAGAAAGATCTTGCGAAGTATGTGCTTGAAAAAAAGCCGGTTCGGCAGCTTTTCGACAAAGTTCTGAGGTTCAGACGACATTTCTTTAATGGATAATGGATAATTGATAACGGACAATGTTCGGAAGGTTTCAATTTTCCATTGTCCAATATCAACTATCCGTTACCCGATAGTTATTTCTGTTTCCGCATCTTTCATTGTCTTTGTGGGTTCACGTTTTTTTTGAATGAGCGGAATCTCCATTGCGTCGAGCAACAGCTTTCTTAATTGGGTTGTATCCAGGTTGCGGCGAACTTCGCCGGCCTCGACCCATGTGATCAGACCGGTTTCTTCAGAAACCACGAGAGAGATCGAGTCCGAGCCTTCCGTGATCCCGATTGCTGCTCGGTGTCGCGTTCCGAGCTCGCGTGAGATGCTTGGGTTTTTGGTCAGCGGCAGAAAAACGGACGCGGCTGCGATTCGCTCGTTTTGTATAATTACCGCTCCGTCGTGCAGCGGAGTCGAAGGATTGAAGATCGTTACCAGAAGATCGTAGCTTATCGCCGCGTCGAGCTGTACTCCGGCGTCGATAAAATTTCGCAGGCCGATGTTGCGTTCTATCACGATCAACGCGCCGGTCTTTTCGGTCGCCAGCGTCGTCGTTGCAAGAACGATCTCATCATAAACGCTGCCGCCGAACTGCCCTCGTTGCCTTTTCAAAATCGGAAAGCGAAGACGGTTCGCAAAAAACATCAACGCCTGGCGAATCTCGGACTGAAACAGTACGATTATCGCAACACCGATGTATAAAACCGCTGACCTTAAGACGAACTCCAGCGTCGCCAGATCCTGTGCGACCGCAATCCAATAGAGCAACGCCAAGAACACGATGCCGACCATCGTCGGGACGGCTCGTGTTCCGCGCAGCAGCTTCAGCACGACATACACTATAATGAAAACGAGCGCAATATCGAGGATATTCCGCAGCGTATTCCACGTTGGTATGTAGTCGCTAAATTCCATTGCTATCAACAGGCCGCCAGGAAAACGGATTGCTCCTAAGGATAGCACAGCAGACAATAACTTAAGGTTTCCTGGTCACTGATCCGTGCAGAAAACCGACGAGCTTTCCGCCGGTGTCGATCACGCCGACGGCGCCGATGCCGTTCGTCCGCATCTGTTCACGAGCCTCGGCAAGAGCCGTGCCGGTTTCGACAAAATGGCCGGGCTCGACGGCCAGCATTCTATCGCCGACGCTCAACTTGTGCCATTCGGCGCGGTCTATCGCTTTCATCTCTTGAAGGAGCAGCATACCCAGAAGCTGCCGGTTCTTGACGACAGGAAAAACCGCTTGTCGATGGAGCGGAAGAACGTTATCGACGAATTGCTGGATCGTCGATTCAGGATCTGCCGAGATCGGCAGTAGCATTACATCTTCGACAAAGATCAAACTCTGATCGTTTACCTCAAGAATTATGCCCTTGGCTGAATCCCAGAGAAAAAGCCCGACAAGTATCGCCCAAAAGCCCGTAAAGAAATCGCGCCGCGCAATGGCGATCAAAATGCCGAATACGATCATTATTAGAGCAATCGCCTGGCCGAATCGTCCGGTAAGAATCGTTGCCTCGCTAAGGTCGCGCCCCGAACGCCAAAGGTACGCCCGCAGCACGCGTCCGCCGTCGAGCGGATAGCCGGGAAAGAGATTGAATATCGCCAGCAGAAAATTCCAAACTGCCAGCGATCCCATCAGCATTATCAAAACAGTTGCCTCGGCTGACGTCGCGGCAGTGGCAAATGCAGTAAAAAGGATCGCCAGCAAAAAACTTGCGACCGGCCCGGCGATGGCGATCAAAAATTCGGCTCGCGGCGTTTCGGGTTCGTGGCGAAAGCGCGTCAGTCCGCCGAAGGGATGCAGGACGATCTCGACCACCTGCAGCCGCTCCATTCGCGCGACCGCCGCGTGTGCAAATTCGTGCAGAAATATCGAACCGAAGAAAATCAGGGTCGTAACGAGACCAAGCACTAGACTCGCAAAACCGTTGCCGACCTGCGCGTTTATGCTCGCCGCAATGATCGCCGTCATCAGCCCGATCACGAAAAACCAGCGATAATCCGCCCGCACCGGTATCCCCGATACGTGCATCAACACCACCTGTCTTTTGAACGCCTCCAAAAACTGCATACCGTTCCTTAGATGCCGTCAGATTACCAAAATGCCGAACGCATGGGAAGAAACCTGTATCGTCTTGAAATAAGTTTACACATAGAATGGAACAACCAAAAACAAAGCTGAAAAACCCGGATAAAAATCTGTAAGTTAACTAATTCTTAACTGCATTGGATCGGCTTGACATTGGTAAAAACAAGCGCATAATTCTCTCAAACAATCGATACAGTTTGATAGCCCACGGTCGTGAATCCCAGCGATGGTCGTACTGTACCCCGCTCCACTCTCCGACCGTATTGATTAAAAGACTTCGAATCAAATTACGTCTGGAGACCAACAATGCGACAAACCTTGAATTTTTTCTATCCTCTCATTAACAATGTATGCCGATTCTCGATCCTGGTACTTTGTTTTGCTGCTTTCTTAATTGTTAACAGTAAAGAGGCTTCAGGCCAACCGGTCGCCAAGAATGATTTTTACGTTATTGATCGAGCTATGCTTCTTGATACTCAAGGAAATGACACTGGAAACATAGGCGGACTCCTGGCATTTCCGTCAACACCAACTTTTCCGGCATTTGGAAGTGTTGCTGCCAGTGTTCGGGTTTAGGTTGCTGCCCAACGTGTCCTATCTATAATCCGGATGGTGGTTACACAGGGTTCGACTTCTTTACTTACCAATACGTTCCCGCTCCCGGAGCACCTCCGGGATCACCTTCATCTAATATTGCATTCGTAGGTCTTCTCTTAATTGGCAACGATGACGCGCAGAACGCCGGATCATGCCAGATGAACATGCCAAAAAATTGGGAAGGTAAGCCCGTTAACGTTACAAACGGCAATATGTGGCTGCAACAAACAGACTACGTGTTGCCTGGGCGTGGGGAGTTTATCGAGATCAACCGCTTTTATAACAGCATTATTCAGATAAGCGGCCATTTCGGGTTGGGCTGGTCGACCAAGTATGACGAATCGCTTCAGATTTACCCGGATAACAAGATGATTCGCCTTAATCAGCCTGATGGCAGAGCGGCATATTTCGGGCGGGCTGAAACGACGCAGCCGTTCCTTTCATTTTCTCAGGACGTAAAAGGTCAGATCGTCGCAAATCAAGGCGGAACCTACACGTTGACAAACAAGGACGGAAGCGTGCGCAATTTCACGTCAGGCGGACGGCTTTTCTCTGCAGCGGACAGAAATGGAAATATGACCACGCTGACGTACGATTCGAATAGCCGTTTGATCGGAATAACGGATTCCACGGGTCGCACCCTTACGCTTACGCCGAACACCAACGGGACCATAGCGCAGATAAGCGATGCTATGGGCGTAATCGCCGATTACGAGTATTATCCAGGGACATCCCGGCTGAAAACAGTTACTTATCCTGACGGTTCGAAATACAAATTTGAATACACGGACATCGTCGTCAATGGTCAAACAAAAACGGTACTTACCACAGTAAGGGACGCTTTCGACTATATTCTTGAAACACATTTGTACGATTCACACGCGAGAGCTACGACATCCGAAAAAGAAGGCGGAGTCGAAAAATACACATTCCAATACACGTTTAACGCTCTAAATGAGCCACTTACAGTCGTCACCGATGCTCGCGGGAAAGTCACCAGATACTCCTATAAACGGGTCTACGGCACAAACCTGATAACAAAGACCGAAGGGGTTTGCTCCTGCGGCGGAAGCGGCTCGGAGGTCACGCAGTACCTCTACAATGAATCTAACAGTTGGTTAAACCTCGTTAAAAAAATTGATGCGCTTGGCCGCGAAACCATTTATACTTACGACAGTGATCGAAATATCACGCAGGAAACCGACCCGTTGGGCACGCATAAATGGACTTACAACTCCCGCGGCCAGGTGCTTACATACAAAGATCGCGTCGATTCGCCGGGAGCGAATAATACGGCTGTAAATACCTACGACACGAACGGTAATCTTCTCACCGCGAAGGACGCTCTTAACAACACGACGACCATGACCTATACATCTCAGGGTCAACTTGCCACGGTAAAAGATGCGTTGAATCATACGACCACGCTGACCTACGATACGTTTGGGCGCTTGACGCAGGTCAAGGACGCGAATAACAAGAACACGAATCTTGCCTACGACGCGCGGGCCCGCGTCACCGGCACGACGAACGCTTTGAACGAGACGACTTCGTTCACTTACGACCTGCACAACCGGCCAAAACGGGTCACGTTCCCCGACACGAATTACATCGAGCACACTTACGACCTGGCCGGGCGCCGGACTGCGACTCGCGACGCGCGCGGCAACACCACAAATTACGCTTATGATCCGGCCTATCGGCTTACAAGCGTTACCGACCCGCTTAATCATGCCATGTCGTATGGCTACGATCTGATGTCCAACATGACCTCGCAGACGGACGCGCTTGGGAACGTGACGAATCTCGAATACGACGATTTTAACCGCTTGAAGAAGGTCATTTACCCGCCGGCGGCCACAGGAGCACCAAGACTGGAAGAAAGCTTGACGCACGATAAGCTGGGGAACGTGAAAACGCGCGTGGATACGGCGGGGCGCACCACGACTTACGACTACGACGCGTCGAACCGGCTCATCAAGATCACCGACGCCGCAAGCCAGTTGACGCAGTTCGAGTACAATCTGCGGTCGCAGATGACAAAGGTGAAAGATGCGTTGAATCAGGAGTATGTGTTTACTTACGACGCTCTTGGCAGACAGCTAAGCCAGACGCGGGCAGGTTCGACGATGACGTTCGAGTACGATGCGGTTGGGAACCGGATTTTGCGAACGGATTACATGGGCCGCAAGACGGAGTATGAATACGACGTGCTGAACCGGTTGAAGGAGATCGAATATCTGCCGACGGCACAATATCCGGCACCGGCACCGCCGACGCCGAATCAGAGATCGACATACACTTATGACGATCTCTCGCGGCTCGTCTCGGCGGTCAACAATGTCGGCACTGTGAGTTTTACCTACGACAACCGCAGCCGGCTGAAGACTACGACCGACGTTTTCGGTCACCTGGTCGAATACGCTTACGACGCGAACGGCAACCGGACGCAGCTGAAACTGGACAGCAGCGTCCACACGACCTACAACTACGACACGGCGAACCGCCTGACCACGCTGACCGACGACGCGAGCCAGAATTTCACCTACGGCTACGACATCGCGGATCGGCTGATCTCGAAAGCGTTGCCAAATGGAATAACCTCAACTTATGATTATGACGGGATGTCCAGATTGACGAGGCTTAAGGATGCCAGCACGTCGGCAACGCTGTTCGACCGTCAGTATTCGTATAATCCGGCTAATCAAATCGGCCAGATCGCCGGGCTGACGCAGACGCGGGCCTTCACCTACGACAACCTCGACCGCCTGACGGCCATGACCAACGGTTCGGTGAATGAGAGCTACACTTTCGATGCCGTGGGTAGAAGAAACGCATCACACCGGAGCGCGAATTACTCGTATCAAGCACTGAACAAACTGGCGAGCACCGCCACGGCGACTTACGGTTATGACGCGAACGGCAACATGACAACGAAGGCCGAAGGACAGAACTTCTGGCGGTACACCTGGGATTACGACAATCGGATGGCGACGGCCGCAACCAGGTGGCAGACCGTGCGGTACAAGTACGACGCACTCGGTCGTCGGGTGCAGCGATTTATTGCCGGTAACAAAGAGAACGTCAAGTTCACATACGATGGCGAGAACGTTTTACTGGATGACGACGCCAACACCGGGGTAACGAAGTATCAAAATGGCCCCGGCGTCGACAACAAACTCAGTCTCAAAAACGGATCGGACATTCGATACTTCCTGCAGGATCACCTGGGCGGCACGGTCGCTCTCGCGGATTCGGCGGGAGCCGTGACCGCTTCGAACTCCTACGACAGTTTCGGAAACCCGACGAACGCAGCGTTCCCGACCCGGTACCAATACACCGGGAGGGAATACGATTCATTCACCGGACTTCACTTCTACCGCGCCCGGTGGTACGACGCCAGCCTGGGCCGGTTCGTCTCCGAGGACCCGATTGGCCTCTTCGGGGGTGATGTAAACTTATACGGGTATGTCGGCAACCAGCCGCTGCTATACCGCGACCCTTTCGGATTGCAGCGGTGTAATCCGATAGCCGGCGCTATTGTCGGCGGGCTAGGTGGCGGGTTTCTTGGAGCGGGGGCGGGAGCCTTGGCTGGCGGGGCGGTCGTCGGCGGTGGCAGTGGAGCAACAGTCGGTGCAACTGGAGGTGCCGTAGTCGGAGGAGTTGCCGGCGTTGGCATTGGTGCCTATGTCGGTTACAACTACTGCAATCAGCCCGAAGCTCCAACTTCTTGTGAAGTAAGACCGAGAGCTGAACCCAAAGCGACATCTGTGCCGATTCCGGTACCGGCCCCGACACCTGATGGAAATCGCGGTCGTTGGATGTGTGAGGCGAAGTGTCATGTTAATAATTTTACTGGCGTGCCTGGTGCTCCGGAGTTCTGCTTCGGACAAGGATCGGGCCCAAGCCAAACAGCAGCTTGTCAGGCGGCGATAAGTCAGGCTCAGGCATCTACACCTCGCGGAACCTATGCGCGACACTGCCGATGCACTCAATGTTGGCAACGATGATGGATGTGCTATGAAAAAAAAAGCATTTCAATTAGTAAAAACAATCGAGTTTGAGATCGAATCAGAGAAGGAAAAGATTCGAGGACGATTGGAACTGTTTCAAGACCTGGAGCGTTCCGATAACTTTAAACTTCTATCTTCCGAGGCAAATCAATTTCGAATGCAACCGACCTTTCCTCAGGACGTTGATGGATTGTTAACTGATTCCTTTGATGAACTGATTTGGTCCGAGAAAACTTTTCCAGGGATGTCCCTTCTTAACAGAGAGTTTCGTGCTCCGTCCTTGGATGATGCAGTTAAGGAGATGCTTGCCGATCTTGAAGGATTCGAAAATCACCTTGTAATTTGAGACTGTTCAAGAGAGCAAAAACTCAAGCTTAGGTTCAGAACTGCGCGGACTGCAGCGGTGCAACCTGATCGCCGGGGCCGGAGCGGGAGCAATTGCAGGGCAGTTTGGATGGTCTGAGCCGGTCAAGTAAAGTTCCTTATGCAGCAGCAGCAAATGCCGAAGAATCCATTTTGGCAAACCTTTCTAGACTTTCAATATCAAGAGCTTTCGGGAGTGCGGGCACATCAAACACATCATGGCAGGAAGTGTTTAATTGCGCATGTGATAAGAAATGAAAAAGCTACCGTTAAAAATTAGATTAGTGGCTTTGGTGATTGCTTTGTCGATGCCAACAATTGTTTTGGGGATAGTCCTATTCATGTTACTCCGAGATATTTTTCGCGAAATTATTTCTTGGATGGATTATGCCCCCACGGTTCTAATTCTTATAGCACCCATTATTCTTTTACTCAGGGTTGTTAACGAGATAACAATCCGAATTGACGAACATGGCATCAGCAAGCGATTTGTGTTTTTTCGAAGGTATGTAGAATGGAAAAACGTAACTCATACTGAGCCGGTCAAGTTTTTGTAGACAAAAAAGTCTCTCTTTTCTC
>JBQTJB010000210.1:0-2798 GCA_052387555.1 Blastocatellia bacterium
GAGCCATTCGTTTGCGATAGACGAGTGAAGTGAAGCGATACGGGTAATAAACCGGCTCGAAAACGCGAATCTGCTCACCGGAAGCATCCAGCGAACGATTAAGACAAAAGAGATGTCATTCTTTGCAGTGTTTTCGCTGCCGTCATCCGGCCTCGAATCGACATTTCTGGAATTGAGCAAGAATGATTTTGATTTGACGCTTTCAAACGCAAAAGCTCTGGAAGATAAATACTACAGGACGCTTGCTGTGATTGCGGTCGCCAAAAACTGTATCAATCGGCCAAAACCGAAGGTTAAAAAGGCGGCTCAAAAAAAATGATTAGGGTTTTTCGTTTTCGTCCTCACTAAGGGCGTTGTCAATATCTTTTTCGAGTTTCAACCGGAGTTTCTCGACCATTGCGTCGGCTCGTTGAACGGTTTGTTCGAGGGTCGTTCGTGTTGCCTGGATCTCCGTCAAAAGCGCCTGCAAATTACGCTTTTCCGATTCGAGGTTTTTGCGGCGGGCCTCGCGAATTTCCTCGGGACGTAGCGAACCGGCCATTGCCACCGTTCGTTCTATTGCTTCCGGGCGGCCGTCGTTTTCGAGCTGATCGAGTTTTGTTTGTATCGAAGACTGTTTTTCGATAAGTTCGAAGCGCTGCTTTCGCAAAGATTCCGACCGTTGTTCCGCTTTCGTCAGGATGTCCAAATTCAGAAGCAGACGTTTTTGCTTTTCGTCGTATTTCTCCTGCCTGCCGTTTTCCAGGTTCTTTATTCGAGCGGAAAGTTCGGCAATTATTTTGGAATCGCTGTCGGGCGCCTGCGTCATTTGCTCGCCATCCGTTCTACGCGGCGTTCCAACGGGTTCGAGATTTGCACTGTCAATAACGGGAAACTCATCCGCGCGGCTGACCACGACCGGTTCGCCCGACGGCGGAGACGGCGTCGCGACAGGCTTCGCTTTTCTGGTACTCGATGTTTTCTTTTTCTGAGCTTGAATCTCGACGGAAAAAAGCGTAACCACCGCCATTAGCAAAGCGACAGTAATAAAACTCTTAATTTCGAATCGGAACATAACTTATTTCCTTTTTTCGGTCTCGGCTTCGGGTTTATCGGGAATAAAATCGCCGGTAAAAAGTTCGATGCCGTTCTTTGCGAGTCCGACGAAGGGTATCGCGTCGAGACCCGAGTTAAGAACTCCCTTTACGACGCCTTTTTTCTTTATATCGTGGCCGACGAGTCCGACGACGATCAAAGTTCCGCCAAACGGCAGCATCTTTGCAGCGCGCTTTAAAACCTGCCAGCCGCCGGCGTGAACCAGTTTTCTACCTATGCTGCTCTTTTTCTTCGTCATACCGTTCCAAGTTTATACTTGCACATTATCGATGACAACAGCATACTTTTGTTTGCACGCAAATCAGCCGGGAATGTTGCGTTATTCGCTTCCTTATGCCGCTTCAGGTATCTAAACTCTCCAAACGATATGGAAATAATTGGGTCCTTCGAGATGTCGGGTTTGACGTTGCTGATGGCGAGATTTTCGGCGTTTTTGGTGAGTCGGGCTCTGGTAAAAGCACGCTTTTGCGGTGTATTTCAGGGCTTGAGAAAATGAGTGGCGGTTCGGTCACTGTCTCGGAACGGGCCTCGACAGCTTCGTTTCCCTTTGCAAAGAAAACCTCTGTTTGGCATCGAATTTTCGGCGGTGGTGGTGCATATTCCGCTGACGATCTGAAACGCGAAATGGAAAAATCTCTGGCGGAGAAAGCGGATGTATTGCTCCTGGACAACCCGTTTCTTTTTCTGGACGTGAGTGAGCGAAAACGAATCTTCAAAAATATCAAAAACTCGATATTGCAAAGCGGCAACTGCGTGATCTACGCGACCAATAATTTCGACGACGTGTTTGCTTTCTGCGACCGGGTTGGCGTGTTGGCTGGTGGTTACATCCAGCAGCAAGCCATTCCGCAGGAGATTTATGAAAGTCCTGCATCCGTGGCTGTGGCTCGGATGGTGGGGCTTAACAACTTGATAGAGGCACGGCGATTAACTTCGAGCAAGGCCGAGATGCCGGAGTTTCAAACGATCGACGGAGCCCATCGTCTTTTTACACAAAGGATTGAACGCGGTTCGCTCGGGGCATTGAACCGGAACGTGACGCTGGCGATAAGACCGGAACATATTTCGATCTCATTCGGCGCGTCGTTTCCGGAAGATAACTTGTTGAAAGCTTCAATTTCGGGTATTGCACATCGCGGTGCGACCACAATTGTCGAGCTAGACGCCGAAGGCCTGAAACTCAAAGCTCTTGTTCTGCGGCTCGTCGGGCTGAATATCGGCGATGAATGCATGATCGGACTTCCGCCCGAGCGAATAATGGTGCTGAAAGATTAAAAAAATAAGCTGTCTGAAAACGTCGGAAATAAAGATATGTAAAAGAAATTGGGTTCGTTCTCTGCTATGTTTTTTGCCTTGTTTTTCTGTATGTTCAGTGGTTTTGCTTGCATGTCTTAACCAAGGAAAACACGGAACGCACAGAAAAAAACGCGTTGAATCGACTTTTCAGACACTTCATATTTATCGTTTCGACATGTCCTAGCGGACGTACGCATTAGGAACAGGCAGATCGGTAGACAAGCCGAATCCGGCTATGTAAACTCCTGCTGTTGAACGATTTACGAACCATGTCGTGCTCGCGGCCCTGAACACGGCGGCATCCAGTCTTCCGTCGCCGTCGTAATCTCCCGGTACGGGAATATCGCCATTTGCACCAAACGGGAAGGCAAAGAAAGTCGAATTTTCACTCCGTAAAATGAACCATT
>JBQTJB010000211.1:0-21237 GCA_052387555.1 Blastocatellia bacterium
CGAAGCCTTCCCCGGATCGGATAGGGGCCGGAAGTGTTTTAAAGTCTCTGGCCGAAAATTTGGCCAACACAGAGACGCGTGAACATAAGGCCGAATCTATTCTGCGATACATGGAATTAGCTTACGGGCAACGAGACCAACTCGGTCGCGTGGATCGACTCGATCCGGCATCACCAGCTAAAACAGTTATTGCAGGTGGCACTAAAGGCGGCGGAAGGTCACATCTTCATCCAGAAGTTCCTAGGACTTTGAGTGTAAGGGAATCCGCGCGGCTGCAAAGTTTCCCGGACGATTATGAGTTTGTCGGAACGTCCGGCCGGCAGTTTACTCAGGTGGGCAATGCAGTTCCCCCAGTTCTCGCTGCTCAAATCGGTCAGAGCATTTTGCGCTCATTCTTCCAACGGTAGTCGCGGCATCTATTGCAATTTATCGTTGTTCGTGAATATATCCTTCCGCGGCGAACTCGTCACTCAGGACGAAACGGACGAACCCGCCTCGACACTCGAAATCCTTCGGAACGGCTGAAAATCGGCAAGATAAACGGAACTTTGCCATTGGGCGCGCGTTTTTGATACGGTTGGGTGGTTTGCGCAACGAACGTTGCATTTTGACACGCCGTAATTTGCTGATTTTTGCGCTTTTTTGCCGATTTTCGTTTTTTAGTCGGGAAACTGAAGTTTCTCGATAATTTCACGCATATATTTGCGGCCGAGCTCGAGGTCGTCCGGTTTTAGCGAGATGGCTCCGACAACGGCGTGGCCGCCGCCGCCGTATCGTTCGCAGATCTCGGCGATGTTGTGAATGCGCGGTCGCGGCGCCCAGGGATTCGAGCCGACAGAAATCTTTGTGCGGAAAGAGCTTTGGCTTAAAGATACGACATATGTCACTTCCGGATGAAAATAGTACGGGATGAACTTGTTATAGCCTTCGATTCCGGTACCGGTAAGATCGAAACTCACGACGCCGCGCAGCGATTTCGAACGTTCTTTGATTACATCAACCGTCTTCCAGTGTTGGTCAAGGATCGGTTCCAGTTTCGCTTGGATATCATCGCTTCCGACGATCTCATCAAGCGTCTGCTCGGTCAGTATTTTTATTATCTTCTCGACAAATTCGGCGTCTTTTTCGCCCTCGATCACCTGCATAAGCTTCAATGCCGATGAGCGTAGCTCTACGCACTGTGCCGGCGATTCGTACAAAGCCCCGTCGATGATATGCGCCCATTCGATCAGCTCCGAAAGCGATCCGTCCTCGAAATCGAACTTTTCCTTCGCAACTCGCGCGATAAACTCGGCGCAGGATTTGCTTGTGGTGTCCAGGAACTTTTTCCCGCTTGTGTCGGCGTTGAAATGCTTCTCGTCCTCCGGCGAGAGAAAAGCCGATTGATGATGGTCGAACCACCATGTCAGCCGCTCGTCGGCGCTGTACTTGAAATCTACGATCGCATTCTCATCTCCATCTAACTGATCCGCGTCGAAAGCGTTCCCCGCCCTGTGCATGGTCGGCGTATAGGCGGTCTCGGCTGAAGGGTCGATCTTTGCTATGTAGAATTTGGAAAATATCGCTGCCGACGAAACGCCGTCGAAACAATTGCCGTGGTAGAGTATCCGTAGTTTCATAAGATCGTTTTCTGCCCGCAGGCAAAACATTTTAGGTTAGAGGTCGGGCGTTGTTTCGTCAAGGAAGAAGTTATGAAGATTCGTTTTGCAACCCTGGAAGACGCATCCGAACTGGTCGAATTTAACCAGGCGATGGCGCTGGAAACCGAAGGAAAACATCTGGATGCCGAAACACTCTCAAACGGCGTGCGGGCAGTGTTTGCCGATGAAAAGAAAGGCTTTTACGTCGTTGCAGAAGAGAGCGAAAAGATCGTTGGCGCTCTGATGGTCACTTACGAATGGAGCGATTGGCGAAACGCCTGGTTTTGGTGGATACAAAGCGTTTATATTCTGCCCGAGGCACGCGGACGTTCGATTTATACGCATTTATACGATTTCGTGAAACAAACGGCTGTTGAGGCCGGCAATGTCTGCGGTTTTCGTCTTTATGTGGAAAAAGAGAATATTCACGCTCAAAATGTTTATGAAAAAGTAGGAATGGATGCATCCTGCTATCAAATGTACGAGGAAAAAACATAAAAGCCGGAACCTCTCAATCGAGAAATTCCGGCGTTGCTATGAAAACCAAATCTGTCCGCTCTGATGGAGGGATGTGAGAAGAAAGTAGATTAATGTTCACCCTATTAAGTTTAGATTTAGAGGCATGACAAATACGGTCTTCAAAGATCAAAATTGTTTTAGTAAATTTGGGAATGAGCCCGACTTAGTCTTCGTGCCCACACTCGAAGATTTCCCCCAAGCAAATTGGGCTCACCCCCAAAACTTTTGCGGCGATCGGCCGCCAAATTTTCAAAATTAGTCCGCCGTTAACTGTGGTTAACATAAACCCCCTGTTTCATTCGATGAATCGAACTTCAGTTGGCCTTCCTGAGATTGTAAATTAACCTTCCGATGCAAGATTAAGAAGTGCAAAACCTGTGCCAAAGTCTGAATTGACTTGAGATTCCCAAAAAACAAGTCCTTTCCTAAATGAGCAATTCAATGACTTAGCTTTTTTGTGTCTGGTTTTGATACGTTAGTTGGTCTTTGGCTCTTGTGTTGTCTTGTTTCGATTCATTGTGAATCGAAACTTTCGTATGATGTAATAGGTGTAATGACAATAATCAGCGAGTCCGAGTTTCGAAAAATATGCGAAGGATTGCTTGAGGATGAAAAGGTAATTTGCCGAACCAACCCGATCGGGACTCGCAATGAAACAATGTTGTGGATGCTGCTTGGCTGTCTTGTTAGTTACCTTAGCCTTGAGGAACTTGAAACTCCTTGTTTCAGCGGCAAACCGGACGAGAAAACTTATCGGGAAGCAATCGAATTTGTGCTGCGGGACAAACGTGAAGGCAATTTCAACGCCGGGCGGCACATAGACCTACTTTTGAAGAAATGATAATTGAAACCTTTGTACAAACCCCGTTTCAGCAGAACACGCGAATTGTCGCTTGCGAAGAAACAGGTAAGGCGATCTGCATCGACCCGGGCGAGGCATCCGAAGAGGTCGTAGGCTTTATTAATGAAAACGGACTTGATCTTCAGGCAATTTGCCTTACGCACGGGCATTTAGATCACGTCGGCGGTACGCATTTCTTACACGAGAATTTTCCCAGCGCCGACGTTATGATCCATAAAGACGAGAAAGATCTTTACTACGCGTTGCCGCAACAGCCGTTAATGATGGGCATGCAGCCGCATCAGCTTGCCGCTTTGGGTTTCGATTACGACGATCCGCCGAAGATTACGCGAAACTTCATGCACGGCGAAACGCTTGAGGTCGGCAAGCTCCGTTTCAATGTTCGGCACTGTCCCGGACATACGCTCGGGCATGTAGTGCTGGTAGAAGAGAATGAGCGGAAAGTATTTACGGGTGATTGCCTGTTTAGCGGAACTATTGGCCGGACTGATCTTCCCGGCGGCAATTACAACCAATTGATCAAATCAATCGAAGAGAATATTCTATCGCTGGGTGACGATTTTGCGGTATATTGCGGACATGGTCCGGATACTTCTATCGGACACGAAAAAACCACCAATCCTTTTTTGACGGGCCAATACAAAATCACTAACAATCGGAGCTTTTAGATTCGTTCACAATCTGACGAACTGAAACGAGTTTGATCTCATCAACCGGCTCGCCATAAGAATGGTTGTCGGATCTATTTCTTTTCTACTATGTCTTTTTCAAGTGGCCCGACAGCCGCTAGCACCTCGCCTTTTTCTTTCTCCGGAACCTTGAATTTATCCAGAGTAGCTACAAGATGTTTCACGCTCAGGTCCCATTCGGCTTTTGTAATGCCAAGTCCGGTGTGAACTAGTTTCATACCGCGGCCTGTGTACGCTCAGGGACCACCGGTAGCTTTGCACAGAAAATCGATGACGTGCTGCCGTACCTTTGTCTTGGAATCGTTGCTCAAACAGAAAAAAAAACTTCCCCAATTTCTTGTCTCCTGCAAGCCGGCCGATGAAGTCGTCCGTGACGGTGGCTAAAGCATCGTACCCTCCCGGCCGTTTATAGAGCGATGCGTCTTGCATTGCAGTGCTCTGCTGAGCCAAGGCCGAGCATGCTACAGCGATAAGTATCACCTAGATCAACAAACACTTTTTCATAAAGGTTTCTCTTGATTTTCTTAAAATGTGGGTAAAACTTTACGAGATTCGCGTTCCTGTCTAATGCTGATGCAGGAAATTTGTTATGATTGCGGAATCTGACAAAATCTATATCAAAAGGTGACAAAATGCAACGAATTATTTTTTCAATAGCCCTTCTGGCAATGGTTTCTTCTCTAGCAAGTGCGCACGGAGATAACAGCCACTTTTCTAACAATCAGGACGTAGTCGTGAAAACGACCAAAGTCAGCGGCAGCGTTTACATGCTGCAGGGACGCGGCGGCAATGTAGGCGTTCTGGTCGGCCCAGAAGGCATCCTGATAGTCGATGACGACTACAAAGCTGTTAGTGAAAAGCTTGCCGCGGCATTAAAGGATCTCGGCTCGGCGTCGCCGCGTTTTATCTTCAATACTCATTGGCATGGAGATCATACTCAGGGCAACGAGTTTTTCGGAAAGGGGTCGATAATCGTTGCTCACTCGAATGTCCGAAAGCGGCTCCTCGATCCGCCGGTGATTTTCGGTCAAAAGACCGCGCCGTATTCATCATTTGCTCTGCCGATAATTACGTACACTGAAAGCATGTCGATCCATCTGAATGGCGAAGAGGTCAAAGCCGTCCATTTCCCGAACGGACACACCGACGGCGACACGATTGTTTTCTTTGTTAAATCGAATGTGGTCCATCTGGGTGACGATTTTTTCGTCGGGCGATTTCCGTTTGTCGATCTGGATAGCGGCGGAAGTGTTCAGGGTTTGATAAACAACATGGCGGCGCTCATTACCCAAATTCCGGCCGACGCGAAGTTGATTCCGGGACACGGCCCTGTTTCGACGCATGACGATCTAAAGAACTACCATCAAACATTGACCGAAACTTCGAAAATAGTACAGGACGCGATGAAGGCCGGTAAATCGCTTGACGAGATAAAGAAAGCGGGATTGCCGGAGAAATTCAAGGAAGCCGGTTCGGGATTTATCAAGACAGAATCGTGGATCGAAACCGTGTATAGAAGTTACTCGAAGAAATAAATGCAATTACCGGGCAGCCTTCGGTTCGAGCTTGTAAACCTTGAAAAGTCCGAAGGTTTGCCCGGTATCTCTTGAATACCATCGGTCCAAATTAGAAAAATTCTGCTCTGCCTCTGCAGGTACGATAATGTACGAAATAACCGGATTTGCGGTAGTTTGGTAATCGAATTTGCGCACAAACTCGGCATATTTCGAAACTTCGGACTGTATCTCCTGCGAAGAAATCCCTTCCGTACCCTGACCGAGTGACGGAAGTGCCCTTTCCGCACCGAAAACGGCTGAAGTGACCTCGAACGAATTTACCCGAAGAGCCTCGGACAGATCTTTTTCGCCGAATCCTGAATAGTAGAGATAAAGATAAAATAGACGTTTGTTCTCGGCTAGGCCGATTCCACCGGCTGAGGATGTGTGCGGGTTCCACAAGGTACGAACGTTAGCGATGGTCGGAATAAAATCGGCCGTTACGAAGTTAGTAGCGTGGACAACTAACGGCCCGTCATTCTGTGGTTGTTGCTCCCCGATATATTCGATCGCCGGAACCGATTCGTCACGAATTTGCGCAAGGCCGGCCGAACGGCTGGTCGATCGGGCCGCCTCGACCATTCCCCAGCCAAAAGCTATCAAACCGAGATAAACAAATACCCGACGGACGGAGGCAGTTTTCTTTCCTTCAGTTGGCTGGCTTAGGATCAGCCAAACCAGAATCACCAGAGCCATTAAAACCAGATAGTTTGCGATGAAAATTTCGTAATGAACAGGCTGGAGCGAGCGGCCGGTGACGATCTGTTGATTGAAAAGAACTACGGGTGTAAGCGAGAAAACGAGTACAAAAATCGATGCGGGCGACCTTGGGTCGATCTTTCCGCGCCATGCCGCCAAAATAGCAACTGCCGCCATCACCAACCCGACGATCAGCACGGGTGATGTAACCTGCGGCATATGCGTGAGCGTGAGCAGTTGTACGTTGTCGATATTTGTGTTGCGGTTACCGATCATTATGAAATAGGGCACCAGAGTTATAATGCCGATTGCTCCGATAATTGCCGTGCTTGCAATTACCTGTGTTCGATTATCTTTTTGGAGCGCGATGAGAATTGCGACAAAACATAGGAGCCACGCACCGGCGGCCGTCCAAAGATAGAAATAAGAGAAGACGAGCACGGCAAACATAACACCGCTAAAAACTGAAAAAACCAGACGGCGTTTTGAGTTTTCGTCGCTGAACGCACGCCAAACCAGTCCGCAAAACACAAAAAATAAAGGGAAGGCAAAACCGGGCTGGTAGCGTCGCAGGAAAGGAAAATAATCGACCAGAAGCCGGCCTTCGATTAGCTGCCTAAATTCCCCCTGGTAGGCGACGACGTTGCCTAAACAAAGCACAATTAGAGTTCCCGCTGCCGCAAGACCATCGTCCCCGGTGATTTGCCGTATGAGGCCAAAAACAGCCAAAGCAGACGCAGCGGCGATCAGGATGCCCAGTAAAATAAATGTTGTGGAAGACGACAACCCAACCAGTCTCGCCGGTGCTGCGATAGCATAAGCTGGGACCATCTGTATTGAGTAAAGAGTTTCGCCTTTATTGTCTTCTACTAAAAAAGGGTCGTGTTGCCTGGGTTTGCCCTCGATTAAGGCGTTAATATACGCGGAATATGCGACCTCATCATAGTTCGAAACGGCATAAGAACCCTTCCAGCTCGAACCCTTGCCGAGCCATAAGTAAAGCTGCGGATATAACGCGAGAAGGACTATCGCTGTAACGGAAATTAGCGCCAGCCTTACAGCGGACTTTTTTTCCATAAAAGGATTGAGCCGGAACAGATTAGCACTGAAATTCTTTTTTGCGATGCTAAGCGACGGTAATTTCCTTCGTAAGATACACGTCCTGAATGGCGTTCAGAAGCTCAACGCCTTCGGACATGGGCCGCTGGAATGCCTTGCGGCCTGAGATAAGTCCGGTTCCGCCGCCGCGTTTGTTGACCACTGCGGTACGAACGGCGTCGGCAAGATCACCCGAGCCTTTGGATTCGCCGCCGGAATTGATCAGACCGGAACGGCCCAAATAGCAATTAGCTACTTGATAGCGAACGAGGTCGATCGGGTTTTCGCTGGTAAGAGCGGAGTAAATCTTCGGGTTTGTCTTTCCGTAGCTGCTTTCGACATTTAACGAATTGTAGCCTCCGTTGCGTTCCGGCAATTTTTGCTTAATGATGTCTGCCTGGATCGTTACGCCAAGGTGATTGGCTTGTCCGGTAAGGTCGGCGGCGGTGTGCATGTCGCCTTCGGCGGTCTTGAATTTCGAGTTTCGTAGATAGCACCAAAGAATCGTCGCCATACCCAGCTCATGAGCGTATGCAAATGCCTCAGAAACCTCGGTGATTTGACGCGTTGAATGATCCGACCCGAAGTAGATTGTCGCACCAACGGCGATCGCTCCCATATTGCGGGCTTGTTCAATGGTGCCGAACATAACCTGATCGAACTGGTTTGGGTACGTCAAAAGCTCGTTGTGATTGATCTTTACGATGAACGGGATCTTGTGTGCGTATTTACGGGCGACTGAACCGAGCACGCCGTATGTAGAAGCCACGCCATTGCAGCCGCCTTCAATTGCGAGCTTTACGATATTCTCCGGGTCGAAATACTGCGGATTCGGGGCAAAGCTGGCACCCGCAGAGTGCTCAATGCCCTGATCCACGGGCAGGATCGAGACATATCCTGTCCCGCTCAACCGTCCATGGCCGAAAAGCGATTGCAGATTTCGCAGCACGACCGGGCTGCGGTCCGAAGCCGATACGACGCGGTCAACAAAATCGCCGCCCGGCAAATGAAGATTTTCCTTTGGAATTGTTGTAGATACGTGGTTTAGAAGCGCTTCGGCGTCTGTACTTAAAAGCTCCTGAATCTTACTGTAATCGACAGCCATCTGATAGTCTCCTGAAAAATAGAGTGAATTAGAAATCAGCGGGTTGCGCAAAATTATATCACAGGTCTATTTCTGATAAACCGAACGAATAATCGTTGATTTTACAGACTGGTTTCGTTAAACTACGCCTGACTCAAATAAATGTTCACAAAGTGTTTTTCTTCCGCGACCGAGAAAACATGATTTCGACTCCGCGGTATCAAAGCCCTAACTTTACTAGAAATTTGAAACAGAGGTAATTATGAAGTTTCCCGTTCACCGAAAGCTATCTAGGCTTTTGTCAGTTTTCTGCGTCGCCGGTGCTTTTTCGGCCGTTTTGTTTGCTCAGGATAAGGACTGGCGGCCGGTCACGCCCGCCGAGTTGTCCTCGAGAACACCTGTCGTCGAGCCTGGAGCCGATGCCGAAGCTACTTTTTGGGAAGTTCGAGTTGACGATAGTTCGGCTGCCGAACTGGCATTGAGGCACTACGTTAGAGTAAAGATATTCACCGAACGCGGACGCGAAGATTTCAGCCGGCATGACGTTGTGTTTACCAAAGGCACAAAGATCAAAGACATGGATGCCCGCGTCACAAAGCCGGATGGAACACCTGTCTTGGTCAAGAAGGAAGACATTCTCGAGCGCGAGATAGTGCGGGCAAACGGATTTAAGGTAAAGGCAAAGACATTTGCCTTACCCGGGCTCGAACTCGGCTCGATAGTAGAATATCGCTACAAAGAGGTTGTTGACGCCGGTGCCGCAAACATGCGCTTGATACTTCAACGAGAGATCCCGCTGCAAGAAGTCACTTACTACGTAAAACCGTTTGCCGGTGACCGCGCCATGTATGCTCAACCATTCAATATCGGCAAAACAGGTTTTGAGAAAGACAAGGGCGGCTACTACCGAATCTCAATGAAAAATGTTCCCGCGTTTCGCGAGGAACCCAGCATGTTGCCGGAAGACGAAGTTAAACAGTGGGTCTATATTTATTACGACAACAACCGAGTAACCGATGCAGATAAATATTGGACGAACATAAGCAAGGCTGTTTATGAAACTTCAAAGAATGCGCTCAAACCGAATGATGAGGTTACTAAGGCAACAACCGACCTGATTGCCGGAGCTGCTTCCGATAACGAAAAGCTGAAACGCATTTACGAATTCACGAAAACGCAGATCAGAAATCTTACCTACTCCGAAAAGGTTACTGACGACGAATGGAAAAAGGTTCGCGGCAACAAGACACCTGCCGATGTTCTTAAATTGAAGATGGGCTCTGCCGGCGACATCGACACGCTTTTTGGTGCAATGGCAAAGGCAGCCGGATACGAAGTTCGCTACGCTCTCTCGGGAAGCAGGAACGAACTGTTCTTTAATCGCACAATTCCGAATCTCGCATTGATGCTGAATTCTTCGAGCATCGCTGTAAAAGTAGGCACCGATTGGCGGCTCTTTAGTCCGGCAAGCTATTTTACGCCTTACGGAATGCTCAGTTGGCCGGAAGAAGATCAGACTGCCTTGATAACCGATTCGAAAGAGTTGATTTGGAAGGAAATTCCGCTTTCAACGGCGGACAAATCGATGGAGAAGAAATCCGGCAAGTTCAAGCTGCTGGCGGACGGAACGCTTGTTGGCGAAGGCCGGATCGAATACACGGGGCATCGCGCCTATGCTCAGAAAAATTTCAATCGCGGCGATACTCCAGCCGAACAGGAAAAAACCCTCAAGGAAATGATACAGGCGAACATTCTCGGAACCGCTGAAATTGAGAGTTTCACCATCGAGAACGTTAGCGATCCCGAAAAACCATTTGTCTATACCTACAAGATCAAAGTGCCGGGATATGCCTCGCGTACGGGCCGCCGCATTTTCTTTCAACCGAACGTCTTCAAGCGAAGCGCTCAGCCGAAGTTTACTTCTAGCACCAGAAAATATGATGTTTACATAAATTACCCGTACTCGGAGGTGGACGAGTTTACGATCGAACTTCCTGACGGATTCAGTTTGGAAAACGCAGAAGCACCCGGAATGGTGAAAGACCCTCAAGGAATTGGTTCGCATCAGACCCAAATGTCGATCGCGAACAACGGCAAGTTATTGATGTATAAGAGAACTTTCTCTTTCGGTAACGGCGGCTTGATCCGGTTCCCGGTGCAAAGTTATACGGCCGTGAAGGGCTTGTTTGAAGCATTTCACCGTGCCGACGTTCATCCGTTGGCTCTTCGCGAGGCTTCAACAGCGGCTTCGACGACCAAGCCTGAGTAACATTCCCCTATTCACAGGGAATTACACATGATTTGTTAATTATTAGTACAATGTGTGATTCCCTTTTCCCGTACTCGGAGGCATTAATGAGTAAAAGAACATTTTCATTTCTAATTTTCCTCACGATCTTGTTTGTGTGCAACGACACAGCGTCGGCGCAAAAGGTTCCGGCGTGGCTCGAACAGGCAGCCGCGATTCAGACACCTTCATTTGAGATAAAGAATGTGCCGGCTGTGGTTTTGAAGAACGAAGAAACTGTTGCGATCAGCCCGGACGGCACAGTCGTTCGCACAATGCGGCGGGCGATTCGCATTCTCGTACGCGAAGGCCGTGACGAAGCAGTTGCTCGCGTTGTCTATCAAACAGATACTGACAAAGTTCGCGATATCAATGCCTGGCTAATCCGACGCGTTGGGGCTCCAAAAGAGTACGGAAAAAAGGAAATGATTGACGTAGCTCTTGTCGACAACGACCTTTATAACGAGGCTCGTGTCCGGCTTATAAGCGCCCGTGACGACTCCGACGCCGGAGATGTGTTCGGATACGAGACCGTGTTGGAAGAGAAAAGTATTTTCAGCCAGTTTCAGTTCAGTTTTCAGGAAGATATTCCTTCCATTCATTCGAAGTTCAACCTTGTCATGCCTTCCGGTTGGCGAGCGGAAAGCGTTACGTTCAACGCCGCAAAGGTTGAACCGGTGGTCAACGGATCATCTTATTCGTGGGAAATGCGTGACCTTAAACCGATCAACCCCGAACCGCGTAGCCCACGTTGGGCAAGCCTCGCACCGCGCTTAGCAGTCAGTATTTTTCCTGACCAATCCGCCGCGACGCGTATCAAGACTTTTACAAATTGGAACGATGTCGCCAAATGGATGAGCGAAATCGAGGATCCGCAAATGACGGTGAACGATGCTCTTGCCGCGAAAGCACAGGAATTGGCCGCAAACGCCAAGTCCGAATTTGAGAAAATTCAGGCGATATCACGCTATGTGCAGCAGATTCAATACATATCCATTCAAGTCGGCACAGGACGCGGCGGAGGTTATAAGCCGCGGTCGGCTACGGAGGTTTTCGCGAAATCGTATGGAGATTGTAAAGACAAGGCAAACCTGATGCGGGCGATGTTGAGCGTTCTCAACATTCAGGCATATTTGGTCAGCATCACGGCAGACGACCCGAATTACGTACGTGCCGAATGGGCGTCCCCGCATCAATTCAACCACTGTATAATCGCGATCAAAATAGGGGATAACACAATTACTGAGTCTGTTGTGGTACACGCAACACTTGGCCGTTTGCTTATCTTCGACCCGACCGACTCATACACGCCAATCGGTGATCTGCCGGAGGGCGAGCAGGGCAGCCTTGCTCTTATCGACCACAAAGACACTAAAGAACTCTTGACCATGCCTACGCTTCCTGCGTCTAAGAACCGCCTTGACAGGCAAGTGGACGTGGAACTAACCGCAACCGGTTCTATCGTCGGTACTGTCTCTGAAAAGACGCTCGGACAGCCGGCGGCGCGTGAGCGGGCCCAAATGAAGAGTTTGTCCTCAGCGGATTACAATCGGGTGATCGAGCGTTGGATATCGCGCGGTGCGGCCGGAGCTAAAACGACGACTATTCAGCCGTTAGACAATCATGGGGAAGGAACTTTCGATCTTAAGGTCGAATTTACTGCAAATTCATATGCGCAGTTGATGCAGCAGAAGCTTATGGTCTTCAAACCAGCGATAATTGGGCGGCTCGACCGACTCTCTTTCAGCGAAGGGAAAAGATCGAACCCATATGTCATAGACGCGTCATCTTATTCTGAAAGCGTCAAGATAAAACTTCCTTCCGGTTTTGCGGTGGATGAGATTCCTGAAGCAACCAATCTGGAATCCACATTCGGTAAATATGACGCAACCTACAAGGTCGAAGGAGATTATCTGGTTTACAAGCGTTCGCTGACGTTGAACCGCACGACGGTGCCGGCTGACAAATATGAAACTGTTAGATCTTTCTTCGGGAGGGTTCACGCGGCTGAGCAGTCACCGGTTGTCCTGATGAAAAAGTAAGACCTCCCGAAAGACAAACGAAAAAGGGCCGGACGCGAAAGCCTTCGGCCCTTTGGTTTGATTGAAACTAGGCTACTTCAGCGGATTTCCGTCAGAATCAAGATACATGATCGAGTTTCCCCAGCCGGTTATCTCTTTTAACTTAGGTTCGATCACATTCTTGTCGCCAACGATAAGAACCGCCATTCGGTCAGGCGTCAGGTACCTGTTTGCAACGCGGTTAATATCGGCAACAGTTACGGCTTGAATGTTGCGGATGTAATCGTTGAAGTAAGAATCCGGCAAACCATAGGTAACGAGATTCGAAAGCTGACCCGCTATCTGGCCGTTAGTTTCGAAACCACCGGGATATCGCCGGATAAGGCTCTGCTTGTTGTATTCCAGTTCCTGCTGCGTAACTGGGATTGCTCCTCGGATGCCGTTCAATTCCTTCATGAATTCCATGACAGATTCCTTTGTAACTGCAGTTTGAACATCTGCTGACGCCTCGAACGGCCCTGCGCCACGGCGGAAACCCCAATTTGTGCGGGCTCCATAGGTGTAACCTTTGTCCTCGCGTAGGTTCATATTCACGCGGGCCGAAAATTGCCCGCCGAGAATAGAGTTCATAACGGAGAGGGCGAAAAAGTCAGGGTTGTCGCGGGCGACGCCGACATGGCCAATTGTTACCACGGACTGTGCCGCACCTGGTTTATCTATCAGGTAAATTCCAGGTTTGTCGAATGTAACAGAGGCCGGAACAGCAACTTTCGCCGAATCGCCGGGCTTCCAGTTTCCGAAAGCTTTTTCGAGTTTCGGAATTATCGTTTTAGCGTTGGTGTCTCCGACTACGATTAATGCAGCATTATTTGGCCGGTAGTAGGTCGAGTAAAAATTCTCGATCTCCGCTCGCGTAAGAGCCTTCAATGACGCTTCGTCGCCGCCCAAAGATTTTGCATACGGATGTCCGTTTCCATACAGAAGTTTGTTGTATGCAACGTTTGCGATCGCATTCGGATTGTCTTTTCGCTGAATCAAACCGACGAGGTTTCGACGGCGAACCGTTTCCAGTTCTGCATCCGGGAACGAAGGGTTGAGTATGACATCGGCAAAGACCTCCAATGTCTGATCGAGATTGCGTGTCAGTGTAGTGACCGATGCGCTCGAGGCGTCCCAACCCGAACCGGTATTTAGCGAGGCTCCGAGCGACTGCATTTGGTTTGCGATATCGACCGCGGAACGCGTTTTCGTTCCGTCGTCAAGAAGCGTTGCCGTTAAGCTGGCAAGCCCGGCTCGATCCATCGGGTCGGCTGTCCCGCCCGTTCCAAAAACCATGTTCATCGAGATGATCGGGAGTTCGCTGTTACTGACGATCCAAACATTCAGGCCGTTAGAGAGTTTCTGTTTATCGATCGACGGAAGCACCAGCTTCGGATCTGCCTGAGGCTTTGGCAGGTTCGCTGAAAAGTCTTTCTTGTCCTCGCTCTTCTTCGCCGCTGTTGATGTCGGCTGGTTGGCCGCTCCGCCACGCTGCGAAGCTGCACGATCCTTGCGCGGAACAAACTGCATTACAAAACGATTGCCATTGATGTATGTTCTGGCCACCCGCTGCACGTCCGCCGCCGTAACTTTGCGGTATCGGTCGAGATCGGCCTGAAAATAATCAGGTTTGCCGATGTAAGTAGCGTAGCTGTTCATCTGATCGGCCTTGCCAAGAACGTTCTGCATTCCGAAGACCGTTTGGGCCTCGATAGTATTCATGGCTCTGGCCATCTCTTCGGCCGTGGGCGGCTCGTTCTTTATGCGCTCAAGCTCGGCGTTGATCTCCTTCTCTATTTCATCGAGAGATTTTCCTGGGCGTGCCGTCGATTGAACGATCAACATGCCCGCAACTTCCAACGCAAAATTGAACGAGCCGATGTCTTGCGACAATTGCTTGCCGTAAACAAGATTGCTCTGCAGCCGCGAACCGCGTCCTGATGACAAAATGTTGGTCATAATGTCTAATGCAGCTTCGTCAGCCGAATTTGCCGGGGCCGTGGTCCAAACAGAATAAAGCCGCGGAAGCTGTACGGAATCTTCGTAGGTCTTTCGAATTTCGCCGGAGATTTTCGGCATTTCGGGTTTCGGACGCGTAATGTCAGCACCTCGTGCGATCGGGCCGAAGTATTTTTCGACCCAGGTTCGTGCCTGTTTCTCGTCGAAATCGCCTGCTATCACAAGCGAAGCGTTGTTGGGGACATAGTACTGGCGGAAGAACGATTTAACGTCATCCATCGATGCAGCGGAAAGGTCTTCGAGCGAGCCTATCGTTGTCCAATTGTATGGATGATTTGCAGGATAGATGTTAGCGAAAATCTTCTCGAATGCTGTGCCGTACGGTTGGTTGTCATACCGCTGGCGACGTTCGTTCTTTACGACATCCCGCTGGTTGTCGAGCTTTTCCTGCGTCATCGCATCAAGAAGTCCTCCGAGCCTGTCTGCTTCCATAAAGAGCGCTAGTTCAAGGAAATTGGACGGCACGACTTCGAAGTAATTCGTACGGTCGGGATTCGTGGAGCCGTTGATGTTCGCACCGGCTTCCTGAAGCGGTTTGAAGTAATCGTCGTTGTAGTTTTTCGAGCCCTGGAACATCATGTGCTCGAAAAGATGAGCAAATCCCGTCCGGCCGACCACTTCGTTTTTCGATCCGACGTGGTACCAAAGGTTAACGGCAACGATGGGTGTCGATTTATCTTCGTGAAGAATCACCCGAAGCCCGTTCTTCAGGGTATATTCCTTGACCTTTAATGTAGGAAGCTTGTCACCTCTTTGCGCGGAAACACTCGTTGACATTGTAAATACCACAACGAGCAAACCGATTAAAATCTTCTTGATTTGCATTGCAGACTCCTTATTTATCCTTACTTGGTTTAAACAGATAAAGGTCAACTGTCATTTAGCCACGCAAATAACAGATAACCGATTTTATGTTCTAAAAACTTTTACGTGTTCAGGCTGCAGACGGTTTCACCGGAGCAAGCGCGACTACTCTTTTTCTGTCCGATCGCATGACGCCACCCGGTTTTTCGACCGTAATTGCAAAGGCCTTGGGATTCTTCGCGCGTAGATTGGCATCTATCTCAACTATTACCTCGCCATCAGACCCAACATCAAAAATCCCGCCGCTTATCGGCGTCTTTTCGTCCTGCGTTTCATCGAAGATCCAAAGTTGGTAGGTTTCCTTGCTCGGATCGTTTGCAGGAACGCCATTAAGCCGGATGTAGCCAACCTGCTGCTCATCGCTCCATACGACATCGCCTGAAACCTTATTCGGACTTTTCGGATCAGGGTTCACCCATTCGGCTCGTGCAATATTGTGAGAGGATTCGATGAGTTTTTGCCGCAATTGGGCCGGCGTCAACTTTTCTTCCTGAACCGGCGGTTTTTCCGGCCCCTTCACTACAGTTGGATCCGGGCGAGTCACATAAATATTAACCGCGAGAATTATGCATGCGGCGGCTGCAACGGCCCAGCCCAACCAGCCCAGCAACCCGCCAGGACGGCCTGTACCGAAAGCTTTCAGCTCCCGCGCGGGCAAATTACTGATGTCTACGGAATGCGGATCGGCCTCCCTGACATATTCAAAATGATCCTTCGCCTGTTCCAGGATCACGGCTTCCAGATGTGCCGGAAGGGGTTCATTGGCATTGATATCGATCATGCCGATCGAAGCTGCCGTAAGTTCCAGGCTCTGCGCGTCAATACCGCCGTCCGCAAGGTTTTCAATCTCGGCAAGCTGCTTCGTCTCTTCCGCCGTTAGGCCATACATTGCCTGTTTGCAAAGGAGGTCGTATAACTGTTCTTCTTGCATTTCGTTCATACAGACGCCTCCTTTATATTTTCCGAACCACCCAAACCTAAAAACTCCCTTGCCTGCAAAAGCCCTCGCCGGGCATGTGTTTTGACTGTGCCTAACGGCATTCCCGTTGCATCCGCTATCTCCTGGTGCGACAGTCCGTGAATTATCGAAAGCTGCAACACCTGTCTTTGTTCCGGCCGCAACTCTTTCAAGGCCTTAAATGCTTCCCGTGCCTCGACCGTCGTCTGCAAATTCTCATCCGAGCGGTCAACGGGCTCCGCAAGAACGTCTTCGAGCGAGTCCGCTGAAATTCGCCGTTGAGCGAAGCGAATCCGGTCGATCAAACGCCGCCGGGCGATCATTGCGACAAACGTTGTTTCCGACGCCTGCGACGGATCGAACCTGTCGGCATTTTTCCATATATCTACAAATATCTCCTGGACCGCGTCTTCGGCATCGTCGGAATTCCTCAACATTCGACGCGCCAAGGACCACACCAGGCCGCCGTATGTTTTCAGACATTCCTGCACGGCTGCCTGATCGCCCTCCGAAATACGTTTTAAGATAGTTTGGGACACCGTCATCGTTTAAGATTAGATTCCTCTAAACTACCTCATTACAACGCCATCTGCCAAGTCTGGCAATCGAATGCCGAACTCGAAATTGATTTCGTCAAGCGAACGCTTTCAGTTTTAAATCCAGGTTAATTGCGGTGTGCGCAGTAAGAAATACCGAACAAAATGAGCAAAATAAAGGTCGTTACGGCTGAAATGAGACAAAATTGGCAAAACGCGCCGATTACGAATCCCTGAAGATAAAGAAGCCAAGCGGTAAACGCGGCCATCAACACAACCTGTAAGCCAAAAAGCTTCCAGGTTAGGCGATTGCCGAACGCGGCGAGCAGTGCCATGGAAAATGCCGTGAAATAAGCTATTGCGCCGAATGCGGCGATCGGGACGCCGGCAAATTCGGCATAAGGGCTTGTCAAGACTGTTTCGCAGCCTTCGAGAATGCTGCACGGAACGGGAGTGGTGGTAAAGTGTTGAATTGTAAGATAAACCGAATCGGCAAGCCCAACCAACGCAACCAAAGTGGCCGCAAGCGGAAGCTTTGCGACCGTACTGTCTGAATTATCGTTTGGCTCGTCGATCTCCGTCATTTAGGTTTATCGGCAGCTTTATTTGTTGCTGTGTTTGTCCCTGCAGAAGTTGTTGATGCAGTGTTCGATGGCGTGGCGGGTGCGGACTGTGCCTGGCTTGCCGCTTTTTGCAGTTCGGCGTCGATTATCTGCCGCATCGATTGTACATTCACATCCGGATAAGGAACCGCCAGGCCGTTAACGAAGACAGTCGGCGTAGACGAAACGTTCATCCCTCGTCCCCTTTGAATATCGGCATCGACCCGCGACTTCGTCTGCATTCCCGCCATGTCATTCTTGAACTTCTCGACGTCAAGCCCGATGTTCGTTGCGTAATCCGCCCAAAGCTGGCGAAAATTCGGGTTCGACGACCAAGCCTGCTGGTTTCGGAACAACATGTCCTGCATGGCCCAAAACTTGCCCTGAAGCCCTGCTGCCTCGGTGGCGACCGCCGCATCGTAGGCTTTGTCGTGAGCCGGAATCGAGAGCGGAAAGTGGCGAAAAATGAAGCGAAAATTCTTATTGCCGGCATAAGCAGCCTGAATCTCCTTCATTACCGGATGTGCCACTGCGCAAGAACCGCATTGGTAATCGGCAAACTCTTCCAGGGTAACCGTCGCGTTAGGCGCGCCGAGCATGTTTACGCCGACCGGAGCGCCGATCGGTGCATTAGTTGGCGGCCCCGGTGTTCGCTGAGTGTTCGCGGTGGCTCGGTTGGTGTTCGTATTCCCCGTCGGTTTCGAAGTGTTATAAGCATAGAGCCACCATCCGCCTGCTATCGCCACAATTAACACCAGCACAATAATTACGAGCGGGACGCCGCTGTTGCTCTTTTTTTGTTCTTTCTTCATCTGAGTATAAATTTATGTCAAAAGTATAACTTGCTCAAAACTATTTTACGGCTCGAAGCGGTTTTCGGTTTACCCGACTGCTTGCAATTCCTTCGGCAGCTTCCTTTGTTCGCAGGTAAATCCCGTCCGCGTCAAGACCGTACTTGGCCAGCAGGAGCTTGGCGTCGCCGTGCGTCACTATTCGATCCGGCACGCCCATTCGAACCAATTTTACCTCTTCCTGAAGCCCTTGTTCCTCCAGGAGTTCCATCACCGCCGAGCCGAATCCTCCTGCCAGATATGCCTCTTCGACCGTAACGATCAGCCGGCAAGATTGAGCCAATTCCAGAAATGCTTTGCTATCGAGAGGTTTTACAAATCTTGCATTCACAACGGTCGCATCTATACCGTCTTTTTCGAGCAGATCTGCGGCAGCCAGAGCCGGGTTTACCATCGAACCGTACGCAATGATCGCGATGTCGCCGCCGTCCCGTAACATCTCCGATTTTCCTATCTCCAGCAGCTTTGGCTTTGCGGAAATATCAACGCCGAAACCGTTGCCGCGAGGATAACGGATCGCTGCCGGGCCGCTGTGCTCGACAGCGGTCAGCACCATATCGCGAAGCTCGGCTTCGTCTTTCGGAGCCATCAAAATTATATTCGGGTAGCCGCGCAAATACGCAATGTCGAGCAATCCATGGTGGGTTGGGCCGTCGGCTCCGACGATTCCGGCACGATCCATTGCGAATGTAACGTTAAGGTCCTGAAGGCAAACGTCATGGATAATTTGGTCGAAAGCACGCTGTAGAAATGTCGAATATATCGCCGCGACCGGTTTCATGCCTTCGCATGCCATTCCGGCGCAAAACGTGACGGCGTGCTGTTCGGCAATGCCGACGTCGAACGCCCGATCGGGAAATTTCTCTAAAATTTTATCGACGCCGGTTCCGTCCGGCATTGCCGCCGTAAGTGCCACGATTCTTTTGTCGTCGGCCATCAACTCGCACATTGTCTCGCCGAAAATCTGCGTGTAGGTCGGCGGCGATTGCTTGCTTGATTTGTATGGCAGGCCGGTTTTCGGATCGAACGGTCCTGTCGCGTGATAGGCGTAATAGTTTTTCTCCGGGTTTGGAAAGCCTTTGCCCTTCGTAGTCAGAGCATGAACGATCACGGGGCCATCGTGAATCTTCTTGGCCTCTTCCAATGCACGAACGAGCATCGGGACATTATGGCCGTCGACATAACCGATGTATTTGAAACCGAGTTCGTTTACCAACGCACCGGGAAGAACAGCGGCGGCGATAGCGTCCTTTACGGATTTTACGACACGGCGAAGGGCGCCGCCGAAATGCGGCACGCTTTCGAGCGCGTCGCCGATCTCTTCCTTCAAATGCTGATAACTCTGCGCTTCCTTAATACGATTCAGATACCCGCTCAACGATCCGACGGCCGGGGCAATCGACATTCCATTATCGTTCAAGATAACAATGAGCCGCGATTTTAAATGCCCGGCTTGGTTTATCGCCTCCATAGCCATTCCGCCGGCAAGGCTCGAATCGCCTATCAAAGCACATACGTGGAAATCATCGCCTTTTTTATCGCGAGCAACCGCCATTCCCAAGGCAGCCGAAAGCGAGGTTGAAGCATGTCCGGCGCCGAACGTATCGTATTCGGACTCGTTGCGGCGAAGGAAACCGGACAATCCATCGTATTGCTTTATCGTGTGTAGTTGGTCACGGCGGCCGGTCAATATCTTGTGCGCATATGCCTGGTGGCCGACGTCCCAGACGAGGCGGTCATTCGGCGTATCGAAGACATAATGCATCGCCACCGCCAGTTCGACCGCGCCCAGGCTGGCGCCGGTATGGCCGCCGACACGCGAACATGTATCTATAATGAAATGGCGAACCTCGTCCGCTACTTCCTGAAGATCGTCGACACGCAGTTGCCGCAGATCGGCCGGTGAGTTTATTTCAGATAAAAATCTCATTCGGGAAATTCCCTATAATCGCAAAAGAATCTCGCATTTTCAATGGGCAAAATGCAAACGCCCTTAAGTGAGCGCAAGAGAAGATTCTAAAACAATTTGCCCGATTTTACATATCTTTACGTGCGGAAAACGTAAAACTTCGGCTAAATTACTCGCCTTCGCATCAAAAGAAACGAAAGCGAAAGCTGAAAAAAATTAACGAGGTAAAATTATGTCATTAAAATCAAAGCTCTTCTCATTCTTTACTATGATTTTCGCGGTAACGGCTTTTTCGGCCGCCGCCATTGCACAGGAAACGCCGACAACGACGAAAGAAGGCGAAACAAAGGTCGAAAAAACTGAACGTAAAGGCTTTGGAAAACGCGGCGAACGCGGAATTCACGGCGGTAAATTCGGTAAACACGGCGGTATGCGTGGATTTCACGGCATCGAGCTGACCGACGCCCAAAAAGAGCAAATCCGTGCGATCCGTGATGCGAATCGCCCCGATCCGGCCGTAATCGAAGAAATGAAGACCATAATGCAGGCAAAACGTGCCGGCACTATCACCCCGGAACAGCAGGAACGTGCACGCGTTCTTCGTGCTCAGGCTCGCGAAAAGGGCGAACTCGTCCGCTCGCAGATCGAGGCGGTATTTACGCCCGAACAGCGTCAGCAGATCGAACAGAAAAAACAGGAAATGCGTCAGCGTTGGGAAGAACGACGCCAACAGCGCCAACTCCGCAAGACCGAACCATCCAAACCGGTCGAGAATTAATTGCTAATTACTATCCTCCAGGGACTTAGGCGGGCATCCCCGCCTTTTTTATTTGAGACGTACTCCGGTTTTGTAAGTCAGAAACTTGCCGTATTCATAACCGAGCTTCCCGGCTCCACAAGCTTGCCCTCCAAATGGATTTAGGGCACAGGCGCTAAGTACGGCTCCCGCATAGTCGCCCCGTCCAGCGCTGATTATTCCGGAAATGGCGTCAGCAGGCTCTCCG